>JBEIOK010000177.1:0-5378 GCA_040377605.1 Nevskiaceae bacterium
CAGACGGTTGCGCATCGCCTCCGATGGGCGGCCGCTGATGACGGCGACGTGCAGCCCGGCCTTCAGCATCATCTTGATGCCGAGGCCGTCGCGCACGTAATTGGTCTTGACCTCTTCGCCATTCGGGCCGATGTAGAGCTTGCCGTCGGTGAGCACGCCGTCAATGTCCAGGAACAGGCAGCGGATCTTGCGCGCCCGCGCCTGAACTGCGGCCGAATCGAGCAGGCTCATCAGACGACCCCCGCGCGCAGCAGGTCGTGCATATGCAGCACGCCCTGCAAGCGGCCATCGCCGCCCTTGACCAGCAGCACCGTGATCTTGTGCTCTTCCATCAGCGCGACAGCCTCGGCGGCGAGCTGTTCGGCGCGCACGCTCTTGCCGCCGCGGGTCATTACCTCGTCGATCCGCGCGCTGCGCACGTCGACGCCCTGGTCCAGCACGCGGCGCAGGTCGCCGTCGGTGAAGACGCCGAGCACCTGATCCTGCTGATCGACGATGGCGGTGATGCCCAGGCCCTTGCGCGTCATTTCCAGCAGCGCCGCGGTCAGCGGCGTGCCGGGCGCCACCGTGGGCAGGCGCTCACCGGCATGCATGATGTCGCCGACCTTGAGCAGCAGCTTGCGACCCAGCGAGCCCCCAGGGTGTGACATCGCGAAATCCTCGGGCGTGAAGCCGCGGGACTCGAGCAAGGCGACGGCCAGCGCGTCGCCCATCGCCAGCGTCGCGGTGGTGCTCGCGGTCGGTGCCAGATTGAGCGGACAGGCTTCCTGTGAGACCGAAACATCCAGATGCGCATCGGCCGCCTGGGCCAGCGTCGATTTCGGCTTGCCGGTCATCGCGATCAGCGGTGCCCGCATGCGCTTGAACAGCGGCACGAGCGTGACGATCTCAGCGGTTTCGCCGGAGTTCGAAATCGCCAGGACAACATCGTCACGCGTGATCATGCCCAGATCGCCGTGCGAGGCCTCGCCGGGGTGCACGAAGAAGCTCGGCGTGCCGGTGGAGGCCAGCGTCGCTGCGATCTTGTTGCCGATGTGGCCGGACTTGCCCATGCCGGTGACGACGACGCGGCCCCTGCAGGCCAGCATCAGCTCACAGGCACGCACGAAGGCCGCGTCGATGCGGGGAATGAGCGCGGAGACGGCATCGCGCTCGATTTCGAGTGCGCGGCGTCCCAGCGCTTGGAGCTGAAGGGCGTCCATGGTCAGATCGTGGCAGAGCCGAATACCAGTATAAGGCTGTAGCCGCAGTAGCCTGCCAACAGCACGCCGCCATCGATGCGGCTGATACGGTTGCGGTGGCCCAGCGCCCCCGCGGCCATCGCGATCAACAGCGCGGTGAAGCCGACCATGAAGGGCAGGTCGCGGGTCAGCATCATCGGGTCGGGTAGCGCTCCCGGCGAAATCAGCGCGGGTGCGATCAGGATGGCGAGGATGTTGAACATGTTGGAGCCCAGGATGTTGCCGATGGCAATGTCGTCCTCGCCCTTGAGCAGCCCCGTGATGCTGGCGGCCAGCTCCGGCAGGCTGGTGCCGACGGCCACGATGGTCAGTCCGATCACCAGATCCGATACGCCAAATCCCTTGGCGATCAGCACCGCGCCCCAGATCAGTAACTGCGAGGCGCCAATCAGCGAAGCCAGCCCCAGCACGATCCAGAAGATCGCCATGCCCATCGGTATCGCGGGCGGCAGCTCCTGCTGCTGCTCCACCAGCAGCGGGTCGGCGGGGCTGCTGCTGCGGGCCGTGCGCAGCATCCAGGTGACCAAGGCCAGCAGGCCGATCATCAGGACCATGCCGTCAAGTCGATCCAGATCGCCGTCCAGCACCAGCAACACCAGCAGTACGGCGATGGCGAGACACACCGGCATCTCCTTGCGCAGGATCGATGACTGCACCTGCACCGGTTTGATCAGCGCCGAGATGCCAAGGATCAGTCCGATGTTGCAGATGTTGGAGCCGACGACATTGCCCAGGGCGATGCCGCTGTTGCCCTGCAGCGAGGCAAGCGTCGACACGGCGAGCTCCGGACTGGAGGTGCCGAATCCGACGATGACCATGCCGACGACCAGCGGCGAGATGCCGGCAGCGCGGGCCAGGCCCGAGGCGCCGAGAATGAAACGGTCCGCAGCCCAGACCAGCAGGGCGAGGCCGACGACCACAGCAACGGAGGGCAGTAGCATGGCGAGGCAGTCACAGGATGGGCGCGCATGGTAACCGAAGCCTCCCGGGCCCCGGCGACGCTGACGCCAGGTCGCTGCTGATCAGCCTGCCTTGAGTTCCTGATAGGCCGCCAGTGCGCGATCGCGCGAGGCGGCCAGCTCGATGACCGGTAGCGGATAGTCGTGATCCAGGCGCAGCCGGGCCTGGGCCAGCCGGGCGGGCTTGGCGGTCCACGGCGCGTGGATGACGTCGGCGGGCACTGCGGCTAGCTTCGGCACCCATTGTCGAATGTAGGCACCCTCCGGATCGAACTTCTCCGACTGCAGCACCGGGTTGAAGATGCGGAAGTAGGGTGCGGCGTCCGCCCCGCAGCCCGCGGCCCACTGCCAGCCCAGCGTGTTGTTGGCCAGGCTGGCGTCCACCAGCGTGTCCCAGAACCAACGCGCCCCCTCCTGCCACGGGATCAGCAGGTTCTTGGTCAGCAGGCTGGCGACGATCATGCGGACCCGGTTATGCATCCAGCCGCTCTGCCAGAGCTGGCTCATGCCGGCGTCGACGATCGGAATGCCGGTGCGGCCCCGCTGCCAGGCCTGCAGGTCGGCGGCGTAGTCGCGCGGTGCGCGCCACGGGAAGGCGGCGAAGCGCGCGTACATCGGCTGCTCCGGCGTGTGCGGAAAATGGAACAGCAGGTGGTGGCCGAACTCGCGCCAGCCCAGTTCGCGCAGGTAGTGCTCGGCGTCGCCCTCGATGGCGGCGCGACCGGCGCTGGCACGCTCGATGGCCGCGCGAACCTGCTGGGGGCCGATCTCGCCGAAATGCAGGTGCGGAGACAACCGCGAGCTGGCGCTCGCGGCCGGCAGATCGCGGCGCGTGTGATAGCCGTCCAGTCCCTGATCGACAAAGCGCTCCAGCGCCCGGAAAGCGCCGGCTTCGCCCGGCTGCCAGTGGGCGTAGAAGCCTTGGTCCCAGGGGATCCCCGGCAGGAGATCCAGCGCTTCCAGTGGCAGTGACGCGGGCGGGTTCGCGGGCGCCGGCAGGCGCTCGGGGGCCGGGTCGATGGTCAGAGGGGGGAGCTGGCTCGACAGGTTGCGCCAGAACGGAGTGAAGACCCGGTAGGGATCGCCGCCGCCGGTTTTCAGCTCCCAGGGTTCGCGCCACAACGCACTGTTGAAACTCTCGGCCTCGACACCCTGCTCCTTCAGTGCGGTCTTGATGCCTTTGTCGCGTGCGACCAGGGCGGGCTCGTACAGGCGGTTCCAGTACACCGCGGTGGCGCCGCTGTCGCGAAGCAACTGCTGCAGCACCGGCAGACTGTCGCCTTGCCGGATGACCAGGCCGCTGCCGCGGGAGGCCAGATTGCGCTGCAGGGCCGCCAAGCTGTGATGCAACCACCAGCGACTGGCCCCGCCCGGCTGCCAGGGCGCCTCGGCCTCGAAGTCGGCGATGAAGACGGGAATGACGTGGCGATGGTGCTGCAGTGCGGCCAGCAGGGCGGGGTTGTCGGTCAGGCGCAGATCGCGGCGAAACCAGACGAGGGCGGTCGACATGACGGAGAGAAAGGGGAATTGCCGGACATACGAACGATAGTACGGCCCGGATGCCATTCGGAGCGTGTGTCCGCCGGGACGACCGCTATAATCCGCGTCCTATGCAACAGACCGCCCTCGCCATTGCCGGCGTTCACAAACGATACGGCAAGCTCGAAGCGCTGCGCGGGGTCAGTTTCGACATCCGCTGCGGCGAATTTTTCGGCCTGCTCGGCCCGAACGGTGCCGGCAAATCCACACTGATCAGCATCATTGCCGGCCTGGTTGCCGCCGATGCCGGCACCGTGTCGGTGCTGGGCCATGACACTGTCAGGGACTTCCGCGCCGCCCGGCGCCGGCTCGGGGTCGTGCCGCAGGAGCTGGTCTTCGACCCATTCTTCAAGGTGCGCGACATGCTGCGCATCCAGGCGGGGTATTACGGCTGCGGCAAGGAGTCCTGGGCCTGGATCGACGACATGCTGGAGCGTCTCGATCTGGCGACCAAGGCGGACGTCTCTATGCGCGCCCTGTCCGGCGGCATGAAGCGCCGGGTGCTGATCGCACAGGCGCTGGTCCACAAGCCACCGGTCGTGATCCTCGACGAGCCGACCGCGGGCGTTGATGTCGAACTGCGCCGGACGCTGTGGTCCTTCATGACCGAGCTGCACCGGCAGGGGACGACCGTGGTGCTGACCACGCATTATCTGGAAGAAGCTCAGGAGCTCTGCGAGCGCATCGCGATTCTCGACAAGGGCGCGGTTCAGGTCATCGAGCCGACCGCACAGCTGCTGGCACGACATCCGTTCCGCTTCCTGCGCCTGAAGCTGGCGGAAGGCGCGCAGCTGCCGGAAAGCCTGCGCGAGCGGGTGTCGGGCGAGGTCAACGGCAGCGTCGAGCTGAAGCTGGAGACCGGCAAGCATCCGATCGCCGGCGTCATTTCGGCCCTGCGGACGGCGGGCGTCGCGATCGAGGACATCCACACCCGCGATCCGGATCTGGAGGATATCTTCGTGCAGCTGACCGGCAAGGGAGGCGCGCCGTGAGTCCCGACCAACGCGGCTTCGTCACGCTGCTCAAGAAGGAGGTCATGCGCTTCTGGTCAGTGCTGGGCCAGACCGTGACCGCGCCTGTCATCACCGCGCTGCTCTATCTGCTGGTCTTCGCGCAGGCGCTGAAGGACCGGACCTCGGCCTATGAAGGCGTGAGCTACACCGAGTTCCTGGTGCCGGGTCTGGTGATGATGACGGTCATCCAGAACGCGTTTGCCAACACGTCGTCGTCGCTGATCCAGTCGAAGGTCATGGGCAATCTGGTCTTCCTGCAAATGGCGCCGTTGGGTCCGCTGGAATGGTTCGGGGCCTACATCCTTGCGGCGCTGATCCGCACGGTGCTGGTGGCTGTGGCGATGCTGGCGGTGACTTTGCCGTTCGTGCCCTTGCCCGTGGAGTCGCCGCTGGCGCTGCTGTCGATCTTCCTGCTGTCGTCGGCGAGTCTGGCGGCAGTCGGTCTGATCGCAGGGATCGTTGCGCAGAAGTTCGACCATATCGCGGCCTTCACCAATTTCTTCATCACGCCGTTGTCGTTTCTGTCCGGCGTGTTCTACTCGGTGCATGCGCTGCCGCCGTTCTGGTACCAGGCCTCGCATCTGAATCCGTTCTTCTACATGATCGACGGCTTCCGCTACGGCTTC
>JBEIOK010000138.1:0-7130 GCA_040377605.1 Nevskiaceae bacterium
CGGGTTCCGGACGAGATCAGGGAATCTGGACCGGGCCTTGCTGGGTGGCGCCCAGCGTGCGTCCTCGTGCATCGACCAGACCGGCCCCGACCGTGACACGGTAGATGCCGGCGGCTTCCAGCGGCAGCACGGCCATGCGCGAATTGTTGCTATTGAGCTCCCAGCGGGCGGCGACAGGCTTGCCGCTGGCATCGACGACCTTGACGCTGCGGTTCACGGCGGTGGCGTCCTTCAGGTCGCCATCGAACATCAACACGATCGCGCGCTTGTAGGCAGCCGAACCGGCGTACACCAGATTCAGGCGGCCGGCGACCGAGGTTCCCCACCACGTCGGTGCCGGGTTCTGGCGCTTCGTCGACGGGCTGGCCGCCGGCTTGACGGGCTGCTTGGCCGGCTTGGTGGCCGCTACCGGCGCAGGGGCGCTCGGTGCGGGCGCGGCCGCAGGGGCATGGGTCGGGTTCGGCTCAACCGCCACTTCGGGTTCGGGGGCAGCTTCCGGCTCCGGCACTGCCTCGGGCTCCAGCGCGGGCTCTGCCTCTGCCTCTGCGGCAGCAACTTCGGTGGCCGCTTCAGCCGCCGCAGCCTGTTCTTCCGGCGTGGCATCGGCCGGTGGCGGTGCCACCACGCCATCTTCCGGCAACGTGGCGGCTTCGATCGGAGTCTCTTCCAGCGTGCCGCCGAAGACGCGGCTGACGGCGTCCGAGTTGTCCTGGCTGGCGTGGACTTCCTGCTGAACCGGGAACACGGTCTTAAGCCCGAAATACGTGCCCGCGGCAACCGCGACGGCGACAACGGTCATGGTCAAGGCTTTCATGCTGGATTCCCCACGCTCCAAAGATAGTTATTTCGACGACAAGCCGGACGCTGCGCGTCACAGGCGCCGATCGACGGTCGGCTGAGATTTTTGACGAGGCGCGGCCCCAAAAGCTCGGCGGCCACGAGGCGTCGACTATCTGACAGACGGCAGGCCGCGTCAATGGCGCGGGCGTCGCGGTGTCGCGCGTCTGTCGCGATAGGCCGCAGGCGCCGTCGCTGCGATAATGCCACCCTCAATTTTCTTCTCTGCAATCAGACGGGGCGTCATGAGCGATCGTTACCTGGACTTCACCCATTCGTCCTTCGGCAAGTCGTTTGCCGGCCTGCTGGGCCTGCCGACGCCGCCACGCCTGAAGCGCGCGCGCGAGGCCTGGGCTGCGGCACCGCTGTCGGATCGCCCGGTCCTGTTCGGTGCGGCCAGTGAGTCGACCCTGTGCGAGCCGCTGCTGCGTGAACTGGCCGGTGCTGGCGCTACCGTGCGCGTGGTCCCTGAGCTGCCGGGACTGGCGGCGATCAAACCCGCCGCCGTCGCCGCCGGCGTCTCGCTGGCCGGCCATCCTGCTGCCGACAGTGGCGAGCCCAAGCCGGCCGCGCTCGTGTTCGACGCCAGCGGCCTCTCGTCTCCGGCGCAGATGCGCGAGCTGTTCGATTTCTTCCAGCCGGTCGTTCGCCAGCTGGCCAGCAATGGCCGTGTGCTGGTGGTGTCGCGTGCGCCGGCCGCACGCGATGATGTCTACGGCAAGACCGTCTCGACTGCGCTGCGCGGCTTCGTGCGGTCGCTGGCCAAGGAAGTCGGCAAGAACGGCAGCACCGCCAACCTGCTGGAGGTTGAGGCGGGGGGCGAGAACGCGCTGGGTGCCCCGCTGCGTTTCTTCCTGTCCGAGCACTCGGCCTATGTGTCCGGCCAGCTGCTGGAAGTCGGCAAGGGGCCGCGTGGTCTGGTTGGTCTGCCGGGCAGTCTGCAAGGCAAGGTCGCGCTGGTGACCGGCGCGGCGCGCGGTATCGGCGCAGCGATCTCCGAAGTGCTGGCGCGGGAAGGGGCGCAGGTCGTCGGCATGGATCACCCCTCTGCCGAGGGCGGGCTGGGCGAGACGATGGCGCGCATCGGTGGCGTGGGGCTGGCGCTGGACGTGACCGCGCCCGATGCCGCCGATCGCATCATTGCCGAGACCCACGAGCGCTTTGGCGGCCTGGACATCGTCGTTCATAACGCTGGCGTCACGCGCGACAAGATGCTGCGCAACATGCCGCCACATTTCTGGGACTTGGTACTGAACATCAATCTCGGGGCGATCCTGCGGATCAACGACGGTCTGCTGAAGAAAGGCTTGAAGGACGGCGCCCGCATCGTCTGCATCTCCTCGATCGGTGGCATCGGTGGCAACGCCGGCCAGACCAACTATGGTTCGACCAAGGCGGGCGTCATCGGCTACGTCGATGCGCTGGCCGCGACCATGGCCAAGCGTGGCGGCGGCATCAATGCCGTGGCCCCGGGCTTCATCGAGACGGCGATGACGGCGGCGATGCCGGTCGGTCCGCGCGAAGTCGGCCGCCGCATCAATTCGTTGTCGCAGGGCGGCCTGCCGCAGGACATCGCCGAGGCCGTGGCCTTCCTGGCCTCGCCGGCGGCAGCGGGCGTCAATGGCTCGACCCTGCGGGTCTGCGGTCAGAACTGGTTCGGCGCCTGAGCCTGAGGCCCGACAACAATCCGCCTTTCGCGCGCGGGGACCGGTACACTGCCGCTCCCCGCGCGGCGTTCGCGCGCACTCGCCAGGCGGTGCCGGCGAAAGTTGAGAGCGACTTGAAGAAGTCATCCTATAGTCTGGAATTAATAGCAGAATCACTGCTGCCGACGGCGTTCGCCCAGTTCCGTGTCGCGGTCTGGCGGGCCGAGGATGGCAAGGAGCATGTGGTGATCTCGCTGGGGGAGCTGACCGGCGAGGCGCCGCTGGTGCGCATTCATTCCGAATGCCTGACTGGCGACGCGCTGTTCTCATTGCGGTGCGATTGCGGCTCCCAGCTCGAAGGCGCGCTGCGCCGCATTGCCGATGCCGGCCGCGGTGCGGTGCTGTACCTGCGCCAGGAAGGACGTGGTATCGGGCTGGGCAACAAGATCCGGGCCTATGCGCTGCAGGATCAGGGCGCGGACACCGTCGAGGCGAATCATCAGCTCGGGTTTCCGGCGGACGCCCGGGAATACGGTCTGGCGGTGGAGCTGCTGCGCAAGCTGAACCTGTGCCGTATCCGGCTGATGACCAATAACCCGCGCAAGCTCGATGCGCTGATGGCCGACGGTGTCGAAATCGTCGAGCGCGTGCCGCTGGAAACGGGCCGCAATCCGCACAACGAGAAATATCTGGCCGCCAAGGTCGCCAAGCTGGGTCATCTGCTGCACCTGCCCTGAGCCCAGGCCCATGAGCACGCAAGAAGGCGGTGAGACGCCCGGGTTGCTCCGCGAACTCGGCAGTTTCACCGTCTCCACCTATCGCGTCTCGCGTGGATTGGTGCCGCTCGGCAAGCTGCTGGCCGCCGAGCAGGATGCCACGCGCGAGGACCTGACCCACGCGATTGACGAGGCGTTCAAGGCCCTCTACGTCCACCCGCTGCTGCGTCAGACCGAGCGCCTGACCCGCTACCTGCGTGGCAAGCGCCTGATCCCGGACGAGCAGTCCACCGAGGAACTGATCCGCTTCATGCTGGAACAGGTGGTGGCGCGGTCGCCGGTGCCGGTGCCGGAACAGCTGGTCCAGGAATTCTGGGAATTCTTCAACGAACTGTTCGCCTCGCCCGAACTCAAGGGACTTGGCGAGCTGTCGCTGGACATGGTGCGGCTTGTGATCCGCACCTACGAGCCGATGCTCGTCGAGATCGTCAATCTGCTCAAGGCCGGACGACGATTCAATCAGTGGCAGCTCAACGAAATCCTGCGGCGTGCAGCGATGGTGCGCAGCGACGTGCTGATCGTGCGGCGCCAGATCCGGGCGCTGCGTTACATCAAGCCCTTTTTCCAGGCCGACCCGAAGGATTTCACGGCGCAGGCGCAGATCATCGCGCAGATGGTGCGCGAGTTCGGACCGTTCTTCATCAAGATGGCGCAGGCCGCTGCGGCCAATGCCGACTTCCTGCCGGAGCAGATCGCCCGCGAATTGGCGGTGTTTCACGAAGATGTGCCGCCGATGGACGAAGAGGAGGTGCTGGCCGCATTCATGGAGTGCTACGGCAAGCCGCCCCACAAGCTCTATCTCGACTTCGACCCCGCGCGCCCGGTCAAATCCGGGTCGATCGGCTCGGTGTACTTCGCCAAGAAGCCGTTCCTGGAAGGGGGCCGCGAGGTCCTGCGCCCGGTCGTGGTCAAGGTCGGGCGTCACAACATCGACCGCGAGTTCGCGATCGGCAAGCTGGTGCTGGGGCTGGCGATCATGTCGTCGCAGTACTGGGCGCCGCACTCCCGCCTGACGCCGTTCCTGCGTGCCATGCAGGAGCAGGTCGACGAATTCGTCGCCGGGTTCATGGAAGAGCTGGATTTCGAGCAGGAGGCGGCCAATCACCTGCGCTTCTTCGAGCGCGCACAGCGTTCGAGCATGTGGCGGGTGCCGCGCCTGTACGGACACTCGCGGCGCATCCTGGAGATGGAGTATCTCGCTGACGCGGCCAGCCTGACCCGCGCGTTGGCACGCATGCCGCGTTCCGAGCGGCGCCGTTTCCAGCAGCAGATTTCGGAGCGCTTGCTGTACACGCTGGTCTATCACGTGTTTGTGCATCGCGAGATGCACGGTGACCTGCATCCGGGCAACGTGATGATCGGCTCCGACGGCGCGCTGCACTTGATCGACTGGGGCAATGTCGTCCCCCTGGACGGCAAATGGAACCGCATCTGGGACTATCTGGCAGGCGCCGTGGTCGCCGATACCGAGATGCTGACTGAAGTGCTGATCGAGGTCAGTACGCAGCCGGAGGCCAATCGTGCACGCCGCGCCGAGATCAAGGCCGCGCTGGACGAAACGCTGGCACGCAAGGGCGTGAGCCCGTTGACGCGCCGCAACTTTGTCTTCGAACTGAAGCGCGGCGGCTTTGCCGGTCTGCATCGCCGCGGTCAGACGGTATTGCACCTGATGTCGAACACCCAGCAACTGGGACTGGTCGTGCGCCGCGAATACCTGCATCTGTCGCGCGCCCTGTTTGCGGCCGCCGGCAGTTTCGGCTCGCTCTACGAGAATGAGTCGAAGCGGCGTCTGGCGGGGGATGTACTGCGTGGCCTGCTGCGCCTGCCGGTCACGGCGACCCAGGACCGCCTGCACGAACAGATCAACAGCCTGCGTGGCAGTCTGGCGCGCCGCCTGCCGCTACCTCGCCTCCTTCGCAACCGGCTGGCGCCGCCTGCTGCGCTGACCTGATCGGAATCCTCGCACCTCATGTACACGCTGGCTCGCAACGCCCTGTTTCGCCTGGACGCCGAACAGGCGCATGACCTCACGCTGTCGACCTTCCGTCATTTCCCGCAGCTGAGCACGGCGCCGTTTGCGCGTGCGCCGGTACGCGATCCGGTATCGCTGCTGGGGCTGCGGTTCCGCAATCGGGTCGGCCTTGCCGCGGGTCTGGACAAGAATGGCGAGTGCCTCGCCGCGTGGTCGCGCCTGGGGTTCGGCTTCGTCGAGATCGGCACCGTCACGCCGCGCCCACAGCCCGGCAACCCGAAGCCGCGCATGTTCCGGCTGCCGGCCCAGCAGGCGCTGATCAATCGGCTGGGCTTCAACAACAAGGGTGTCGACTATCTGCTGGCCCGTGTTGCCGAGTCGGACTTCGACGGCGTACTCGGCATCAACATCGGCAAGAATTTTGATACGCCCATCGAGCGCGCGGCCGACGATTACCTGATTTGCCTGCGCAAGGTGTATGCCGCAGCGGGCTACATCACCGTCAATATCTCGTCTCCGAACACCAAGAACCTGCGTGATCTGCAGGACGAAGGTCGCCTGCGCGAGCTGCTGAGTCAGCTGAAGGGGGAGGGCGAGCGACTGTCGCAGCAGCACGGCAAGCGCGCGCCCATTCTGGTCAAGATTGCGCCGGATGTGTCGGAGGCCCAGCTCGACGGTATCGCGGTGGCCGCTCGCGAGAGCGGCATGGATGGCCTGATTGCGACCAACACCACCGTCACGCGCACCGGCGTCGAGTCCGAGCTGCTGGCCGCCGAGACCGGCGGGCTGTCTGGTGCCCCGCTGCGCCCGCTGGCGCTGGAAACCCTGCGTCGCCTGCGGGCGCGGGTCGGCACCGACTTTCCACTGATTGGTGTGGGCGGAATCCTGTCCGGGGCGGACGCGCAGGTCCGCCGCGCGGCGGGTGCGGACCTGATCCAGCTCTACACCGGCTTCATCTACCGCGGCCCCGCACTGGTGCGCGAGTGCGCGGCTGCGCTGATGCAGCGCTGAGTCCTGCGGTTGCCGCTGTCATCCTGAATCCAGTACAGTCCGGCGATAACAAGCCAGGACGGCTGTACATAAGGGAGCTTTAAAGATGCGCAAGACGGTACTGAGTGCGGCCGCTGTGGCGGCAATGTGGGGCGGATCCGCGGTGGCGATCACGCCGGTTGATTACCCGATCCCTTACGTTGGCGGCGCCTACGTCCATGAATTTTCGGACAGCCAGCGCGACTCCGACAACGGCCAGGGCTTCCAGCTGCACCTGGGTTGGCCGCTCGGCGATTACGGTTACGACCGCTGGGCTGCTGAGCTGACGTTCCACAGCCTCGGTCGCGAGCGCGATATCGACGGCAACAAGGATTACCAGGCGGGTCTGATGCTCGACCTCGTGTATGACCTCGGCACATTCGTCTGGAACGAGCAGCTGTCGCCGTATCTGCCGAAGTTCAAGCCGTTCCTGCTCGGTGGTCTCGGTGTCGTCCAGGAAGACGTGCGTGGCAGCGAGCACGAGCATTTCGGCATCAACCTCGGCGCCGGCGCGCTGTTCCCGCTGCCGTGGTACGGCATGGCGGCGCGTCTGGAAGGTCGCGTGCTGGGCCAGGACAACGACAAGTCGGTCGCCGACGAAGATCTGCTGATCGACTATCGCATCAGCCTCGGCCTGCAGATCCCGCTGACCCCGCTGTTCCCGGTGGGTGCGGCGACGGCGGCTCCGGACTCCTGCGACCTCGCGGTCGTCAACATGGAAACCGGCCGCAGCGATTGCGGCGCGGATTCCGACAAGGACGGTGCGCCGGACAGCGTGGACGAGTGCCCGATGACGCCGGCCGGTACGCAGGTCAACGCGCGCGGCTGCCCGGTCAATCTCGGCAATGACGAAGATGGCGATGGTGTGCC
>JBEIOK010000188.1:0-5074 GCA_040377605.1 Nevskiaceae bacterium
ACCAGATAGACCAGGCCGAGCAGCAGCAGCGGTTGCAGATGCGGCGCGGAGAATCCGGCCCACAGGCTTTCGAGCTTCAGGCGGTGCCCGCGTTCGCGCTGCGCGTGGGCGCCCAGCAGAATGCCGCCGAGCACCACGGCGACGGTCAGGTTGACCGCCAGCGAACCGATCAGCGGCACCAGGGACACCAGCGCCGCGGCCAGGAACCACAGTACCGGTACGGCGATCCAGGGCAGAGGGGCCTGCCGGAACAGACCGAAGCCCTCCGTGATCCAGTCAAGACCACGACCGGCGGAGACGCGGCGAAACTCAGGGGTGTTGGACATCGCAAGGCTCCCGGGGGCGTGGACCGTCCACCGCAGCCATCCTACGCCGCCATCCCGCAATCCGACAGCCAGCTGCGCTGGCCCCTGACCCGCTACCGTTCTATCGGCCTACCAACGAGCGCGCGATGACTTCCTTCATGATCTCGTTGGTGCCGCCGTAGATGCGCTGCACACGCGCGTCGGTCCAGTAGCGCGAGATCGGGTATTCGGCCATGTAGCCGTAGCCGCCGAACAGCTGCAGGCAGGCATCGACGACGCGGCACTCCATTTCGCTGGTTGCAAGCTTGATCATCGCGGCGGTCGGCACGTCCAGCTTGCCTTCTGCGTACAGACGGCAGCACTTCTCGTAGAAGGCTCGGGCGACTTCGATGTCGGTCTTGATCTTGGCCAGTTCGAAGCGGGTGTTCTGGAATGCGGCGACCGGCTGTCCGAAGGCCTTGCGCTGGGTGACGTATTCGACGGTGCGCTCCAGGGCGCCCTCGGCGTGCGCGACGGCGGCAACCGCCAGCATCAGTCGCTCGCGCGGCAGTTCATCGATCAGATGACCGAAGCCGCCCCCGACGCGGCCAAGCACAGCGTCAGCCTCCAGGCGCACGTTGTCGAAGAACAGCTCCGAGGTGTCGGCGGCATGCATGCCGATCTTCTCCAGGTTGCGGCCGCGCTTGAATCCCGGGAGATCGGTGTCGACCAGAAACAGGGTCATGCCCTTGCCGCCGGCCTTGGGGTCGGTTTTCGCGGCGACGATGACCACGCTGGCGTTCTGGCCGTTGGTAATGAAGGTCTTGGAGCCATTAAGGCGATAGCCATCGCCATTCGGCGTGGCCGAGGTCTTGATGCCCTGCAGGTCCGAGCCGGTGCCCGGCTCGGTCATCGCCAGCGCGCCAAAGCATTCGCCCGAGATCATGCGTGGCAGATACTTTTGCTTCTGCGCGTCGGTGCCCAGGTGGGCCACGTAGGGCGCAACGATGTCCGAGTGCATCATCAGGTTGCTGACCAGGGACATGTACCCGAGGCGCGCGCCCTCTTCGGCGATCGCGAACGAGAACGCCAGCGGCGCTTCGCTGCCGCCGTAGGCCTCTGGTGCATCGACACACAGCAGGCCGGCATCGCCCATCTTGCGATACAGCGTCTTCGGTACGAGGCCTTCCTTCTCCCAGCGCTCGTAATGCGGCTCGACCTCGTCGGCAAAGAAGCGGCGCACGGTATCGCGCCAGGCCGTGAGTTCGGCGGAATGGGTGATGTCGGACAGGGAGGCGGCTGCGGTCATGGCGTCGGTGGGTCGGTCAGCAGGATTTTTCTGGCGGAGGATGATCCGGGGCGATGGTGGCCCCGCGCCTCACTGGATCGCAGTAGATTGAGGGGGATGGAATGGTTTCGCCATGCCGACAGCGAGCGATGACCTGACAGGTCATTGCAACGTGCGGGCTGCGTGCGGGAGAGTGACACGCCTTTGTCTCTTCGCGACCTCCGGAAATCTCCATGACCGCCGATATCTTCCGCAGTGCCAGCCGCTTCAGATCGATCATGAACGTGTGGCCGCCGTACTGGGGGACCGGCATCAGCGTCGCTGCGGTGTCGCCGGATTTCATGCGCCTGACGGTGCAGATGAAGAAGCGCTTCTACAACAGCAACGCCTTCGGTACGCATTTCGGCGGCAGCCTGTATTCGATGTGCGATCCGTTCTTCGTGCTGCAGCTGGTGCCGCTGCTGGGGCCGGACTTCGTGATCTGGGATCGCGCGGCGACGATCGAGTTTCTCAAGCCGGGCCGTGGCACGGTGAGGGCGCACTTCGAATGGACGGCGGAGCAGCTCGACGAGATCCGGGCGCGCACCGCCGACGGCGCCAAGGTCGAGCCGGTGCGCAGCGTCGACATCGTCGACGAGGCCGGGGACGTGGTCGCGCGGGTGCAGAAGACCCTGTACGTGCGACGCAAGAAGCCGAAGTAGGGCGCTCGCGCGGTCGCCTGCGCCGTTTGTTCAAGCGCCGGCGGCGGGCGCCGGCGATGCTGGGGCCTCTTCGAGTGGAGGCGGGGCCATGCTTGCATTGCTGCGGTTTGCGTATGCGCCGCTGTTCTTTTTCGGGTTCATCGGTGCTGCGACCGCCTGGATGGCTGGCGGCGGTGCGAGCGCTTGGCTGCTGCCCTTGTTCGGCGTCGCCGTGCCGATCGCGTTCACGGTCGAGGCGATCCTGCCGTACGACGCTGACTGGAATCGCGATCACGGCGACCGCGGACGCGACTGGGCGCATGCCGTCGTCAACGAGGCGCTGAACTTGCTGGCGCTGGCCGCGATTCCGCTGCTCGCGCTGCTGTTGCCGTCGCCGTCGTGGTGGCCGTCGTCATGGCCGTTCTGGGCGCAGGTGACGTTTGCCATCGTCGTCGCCGATCTCGGTATCACGCTGGCTCACGCGGCGAGCCATCGCTGGCGGTTCCTGTGGCGCTTGCATGCGGTTCACCACAGCATCCGCCGCCTGTACGGCTTCAACGGCCTGATGAAGCATCCGCTGCACCAGGCGGTCGAGGCCACTGCCGGTGTGCTGCCGCTGCTGCTGTTCGGCATGCCGGTCGACGTGGCGGCGGTGCTGGCGTTCGCCATTGCGATCCAGTTGCTGCTGCAGCACGGCAACGTCGACATGCGTTCATGGCCGGCGGACCGCGTGTTCGCCTGGGCGCCGCTGCACCGCTATCACCACATGCGCTACGGCAAGGCCGGTGACGTGAACTTCGGTTTGTTCCTGACGCTGTGGGACCGGCTGCTGGGCACTGCCTTCGACGGGCGCGGTTATCGGCTCGCGAGCGCCGATCTCGGCATTGGCAGCCGGCCGGACTATCCGTCGGCGTACCAGGCGCAGCTCGTCGAGCCGTTTCGCAGGCAGATCGAGGTGGAATCGCCGGAGCCGCCACCGGAGTTACGCCGGTCCCGGTTCAACGGGTTCTAGTCGAGCAACTGCAGCCGCAGTCCCGGCAGCGTGCGGTCGGCGCGTACGCCGAACATCTCGCGCATGACGCGCGAGAAATGCGGTGAGTCGGCGAAGCCGGCGTCGTGTGCCGCCTGCGTCAGCGAGCTGCCGCCGAGTGCCAGCGCCAATGCAAGCCGCAGGCGCCGCCAGCGCACGAGGCGTCGCACCGGCAGGCCGACGTGCTCGGTGAACAGGCGTTCGAGCTGGCTCAGCGACAGTTGCACGCGGGCTGCGACGTCGGCGGCGCGGACACGGCTGTCGAGCAGGGCATCCACCGCTTCCAACGCGGCGATCACGCGCGTATCCGCGATCTTGCGACGGGGCAGCGTGTCCAGCGACTGGATCAAGGCCGTCGGTGCGGCGGTGTCGGCATCCAGCATCAGCAGGTCCGCGGTGTCGACGACCGTTGGTTCGACGTACAGGGAATACAGCGAACTAGGCGCGTCGAGGATGGCGTGTTCGCGCATCGACTCGACCAGCACGCGCGGTCCGCGGACGGTCTCGTCGTCGAGCGCGACCGTGACCGGCGCGCCCGGCGACAGCAGCAGCTGATGCGCATAGTGCGCGTGACGGTCGGTGATCCCCGCGCTGCCGTGCACCAGCGCGAAGTCCCGCGCCAGGTACAGCGCACCGGACCAGGCGTCGATCGTCATGCGCCGGTCCGGTACGTTGCCGCGCTCAGCGTCTGATCCGCTTCCGCTTTATCGACCGACCAACGAACGCGCGATCACTTCCTTCATGATCTCCGACGTGCCGCCGTAGATGCGCTGGATGCGCGCATCGGCCCAGTAGCGCGAGATCGGGTATTCGGTCATGTAGCCGTAGCCGCCGAACAGCTGCAGGCAGGCGTCGGTGACGCGGCCTTCCATCTCGGTGGTCGCGAGCTTGATCATCGCGGCGGTTGGCACGTCGAGCTGGCCGGCGGCGTACTGCGCATTGCACTTCTCGACGAAGGCGCGGTGCACCTCGATGTCGGTCTTGATCTTGGCGAGTTCGAAGCGCGTGTTCTGGAACGCGGCGATCGGCTGGCCGAAGGCCTTGCGCGTCGTCACGTACTCGACTGTTTTCTCCAGTGCGCCCTGTGCGTGGCCCACTGCGGACACGGCGAGCACCAGGCGCTCGCGCGGCAGTTCGTCGATCAAGTGGCCGAAGCCGCCGCCGAGGCGGCCGAGCACTTCGTCCTTGTGCACGCGCACGTTGTCGAAGAACAGCTCCGAGGTATCGGCCGAATGCAGGCCGATCTTCTCCAGGTTGCGACCGCGCTTGAAGCCGGGGAGATTCGTCTCCACCGTGAACAGCGTGGTGCCCTTGCCGCCGGCCTTGGGATCGGTCTTGACCGCGAGCACGACCACGCCGGCGTTCTGGCCGTTGGTGATGAAGGTCTTGGAGCCGTTGATGACGTAGTGGTCGCCGTCGAGCGTGGCGTTGGTCTTGATGCCCTGCAGGTCGGAGCCGGTGCCGGGTTCGGTCATGCCGATGGCGCCGATGCATTCGCCGGTGACCATCTTCGGCAGGTACTTCTGCTTCTGCGCCTCGGTGCCGAGGTGCAGGATGTACGGCGCGGCGATGTCCGAGTGCACCGTGAGGTTGGACGCCAGCGCCAGGAAGCCTAGGCGCGCGGCCTCCTCGACGACGACGCAGCAGAATTCGAAGGGCGCGCCGATGCCGCCGTATTCCTCCGGCAGGTCCACGCACAGCAGGCCGGCCTCGCCCATCTTCAGATACAGATCCTTGGGCAGGATGCCGTTCTTCTCCCACTTGTCGTAATGGGGCTCGACGTTGTCCTTGA
>JBEIOK010000148.1:0-6580 GCA_040377605.1 Nevskiaceae bacterium
ATCGCGGCTCTCGTCGATCTCGGTCATCACGCTGCAGGCGATCATCTCGTAGAACGAGCGATCCAGTGCCTTGCGCGCAGCCGCGAGCTGCTGGGCAACGGCTTCGCACTCCGCGCCCTTTTCGATCATCCCCTGGATGCCCCGGATCTGCCCCTCGACCCGCTTGAGACGGGCGATCAGGCTGCGTTGATGGTCTTCCTTCGGGGTCATCACGGTGCTCCGGAGCGACAGATGCGCAGGATGGCGCATCCCGGCTTGTCGTTACTATACCCCGTTGGGTATATTGCAGGCAACGAACTCGTGAAAGAGGGTGATCGCAATGGACATCGTCGTGGACAGTGCCTCCTGGGTGCGTGGTGCGCTGGGTGGTGTGCTGATCGGCCTGGCGGCGCTGGTGCTGCTGGCGCTCAACGGCCGCATCGCCGGCATCAGCGGGGTGCTGGGGGGGCTCGTGCTGGATCGCTCGGCTGAGGACCGCCCGTGGCGCATCGCATTTCTCGCGGGTCTGCTGGGGGGAGCGGCGCTGATGGCGACGCAGATCCCTGCGGCCATCGGCACGCCGACCGTGAGCGGGGGCCTGTTGATCGTCGCCGGCCTGCTGGTGGGCTATGGCACCCGCATGGGCAACGGTTGCACTTCCGGGCACGGCGTCTGTGGCCTCGCGCGCTTTTCAAAGCGGTCCTTCGTGGCGACGCTGGCCTTCATGGGCAGCGGGTTTGTCACCGTATTCATTGTGCGGCACCTGATCGGAGCCGGCGCATGAAAACGACGCTTGCAGCCCTGCTCGCGGGCCTGCTGTTTGGCGCGGGGCTCGCACTGTCCGGCATGACACAGCCGGACAAGGTGCTCGCCTTTCTGGATCTCGCGGGTCGTTGGGACCCGACGCTGGCCTTTGTCATGGGATCGGCCCTGTTGATCACCGTGCCCGGCTTTGCGTTGACGAGGCGCCGCGCCGCGCCCCTGTTCGAAACGCGCTTCTACGTGCCCACACGTCAGGACATCGACCTGCGGCTGGTCGCTGGCGCCGTGCTGTTCGGCATCGGCTGGGGGCTGGCCGGCTACTGCCCGGGCCCGGCGCTGGCGTCGCTGGTCAGTGCGCTGCCGCAGGTCCTCGCGTTCTGCGCGGCGATGTTGGCCGGCATGTGGCTGTATGACCGCACGCTCAAACCGCGCGCTTGAATCACAGGAGTCACCGATGATCTTCCGTCAGTTCTTTGATCCGGTCTCCAGCACCTATACCTACCTGCTGGCCTCGGGTGCGGGCCGCGAGGCGTTGATCATCGACCCGGTGAAGGAGCAGGCCCATCACTACCTCGCCGCGATCCATGATCTGGACCTGCGGCTGGTTCGCGCCATCGATACGCACACGCATGCCGATCACGTGACAGCACTCGGTGACCTGCGCGATGCCACCGGCTGCGTCACGATCATGGGCGAGTTCACCAAGGCCGAATGCGTGTCCGCACAGGTCAGGGAAGGCGAGACGATCGATATCGACGGCATCCGTCTCGGTGCGATCTACACGCCGGGCCACACCGATGAGTCCTTCAGCTTCGTGCTCGATCCGGCCAAGCCGCGCGCCGTGTTCACCGGCGACGTGCTGCTGATCCGCGGCACCGGGCGCACCGACTTCCAGGCCGGCGATCCGCACAAGAGCTGGAACTCCATCGTCAACAAGCTGTTCCGCCTGCCGGATGACACCACCGTCTATCCCGCGCATGACTACAAGGGCTGGAACGCCTCGTCGATCGGCGAGGAGAAGCGCCACAACCCGCGCCTGGCCGGCAAGACGCAAGCCGAGTACGTGGCCATCATGCAGAACCTGAAGCTGCCGGACCCGAAGCTGATGGACATCGCCGTGCCTGCCAATCTCGCCTGCGGCCAGCGCTGAAGCCCTCGTCATGCCCGTGCGCCCGTCGTGGACCCGCTGGTTGCCGCTGCTGTCGGCTCTGCGCGCCGGCAACGCCGCCGGGCGCGGCCAGGATCTGCTGGCCGGCACCATTACCGCCATCCTGCTGATCCCGCAGGCGCTGGCCTATGCGCTGCTCGCGGGGCTGCCGTTGCAGGTCGGCCTGTATGCGAGCGTGATCCCGGTGGTGGTGTATGCGGTGCTCGGCTCCAGCCGCACGCTGGCGGTCGGGCCGGTGGCCATTGCCGCCGTCATGGTGGCCGGCGCGTTGACGCCCTACGCCGCCGGTGACGCACAGAAATATCTGGAAGGGGCGCTGGTGCTGGCGGCGCTCAGCGGCATGCTGCTGCTGATCATGGGTCTGCTGCGCATGGGCTGGCTCACGCACTTCATCAGCCATCCGGTGCTCGCAGGCTTCACCACCGGGGCCGCGATCCTGATCATCGGCACGCAACTGCCGGCGCTGACCGGGATCCGCGTGCCGGGTGGCCTGGGCTTTGTGGAAACCCTGCGCGAGCTGGCGCTGCGCCTGGAGACCCTGCACCTGCCGACCGTGAGCTTCGGCCTGGTCGCGGTCAGCCTGCTGCTGCTCGCGCGCACGCCGCTGATCCGCGGGCTGCAGCAGCGCGGCCTCGCGCGGGAGCGCGCCCAGCAGGTCAGCCGCATCGCGCCACTGGTGCTCGTGCTGCTGACGATCCTCGTCTCGCTGCAACTGCCGCAAGTCCTGCGCCCCGCGACCATCGGCGATCTGCCGCGCGGCCTGCCGGGGGTGGACATCAGCTTTCTCGCTTCCGCGGGCTGGCTGGCGCTGCTGCCATCCGCCGCCCTGATCGCGCTGATCGGTTACGTGGAGAGCATCTCGGTGGCGCGCGCGCTGGCCTTCCGCCGCAAGGAGCGCGTAGACGCCAATCAGGAACTGATCGCCCTCGGTGCCAGCAACCTCGCGGCCGCCAGTGTCGGCGCCATGCCAGTGGCCGGCGGTTTCGCGCGCTCGATGGTCAACTTCGATGCCGGCGCCCGCACGCAGCTGGCGGGGCTGGTCACCGCAGCGTGGGTCGCGCTGGCGGCGCTGTTCTTCACCGGTGCCTTGAGCCCGCTGCCCAAGGCCGTGCTGGCCGCGATCATCGTCGTCGCGGTCTGGCAGCTGATCGACTTCAACCATCTGCGGCACACCTGGCGCTACGACCGGGGCGACGGCATGGCGCAGGGCGCCACGATTGCCGGCGTGCTGCTGTTCGGCATCGAGCCCGGCCTGATGATCGGTGGTGGCCTCGCGCTGCTGCTGTTCCTCTACCGCACCAGCCGCCCGCACATCGCCGTGCTCGGCCGCGTGGCCGGCACCGAGCACTTCCGCAACGTCAATCGCCGCACCGTCGAAACCTGGCCCAACCTGCTGTTCATCCGCATCGACGAAAATCTCTACTTCGCCAACGTGCCCCGGGTCGAGGCGGAACTGCAGCGCCTCGTGCTCGCCCATCCCGGCACCGAGCACGTGATCCTGGTGCTGTCCGGCATCGGCTACATCGACACCAGCAGTCTGGAGATGCTGGAGTCCCTCGAGACCGCGCTGTGGGAACAACGCATCCAGCTGCACCTGGCCGAGATCAAGGGCCCGGTCCGCGACCGACTCGAAGGCACCGAGCTGCTGCACCGCCTCGGTACCGAACGCGTGCACATCTCCAGCCAGAAGGCGCTGGACGCGATCGTCCGCGGACTCCCCGCCGTCGCCTAATATTCAGAGCTACTCGATTCTGGATCCGATATCTCGGATCGCAAGTAGGATCAGCAGCCTCGGCGCTTCGGCTCGCTGCACGGCAATGGATTGCCGACCTGAATCTAATATTGATCACGAGCTGACATATTTGACGACGATCGGATTTAGTTGATTTAATGGGGTAACTCCCCCGGGGAGTAGCTGGAGCTGCTTCACCGCTCCTGCAGTGTCGTCAGCACGGTGTCGCGATGTCGTTCAGTCGCGCGCCCGGCACTGCGGCCCACGCCGCCTTGGCGTGGTTGGCAAGACCGGAACGGGTTTTCATTACCTGTGTCCATCGCTTTTCACTGAAAAGGTCTTGCCGTCATGATTTCCATCGGAACGCCGTTGTTGTGGTCGCTGTTCGCGGCCTTTGTCGTGGTTGCGCTACTCGTTGATTTCTTTGCCCTCAACCGCCAGGGCGCGCATCGCGTGTCGATGCGCGAGGCGGCGATCTGGTCGCTGATCTGGGTGGCGGTCAGTTTTGTCTTCGTCGGATTCCTGTGGTGGCGCCTGGGCGGCACCGGGGCGGATGAGGCGGCGCGGCTGGTCGCGAATGCCAAGGCGCTGGAGTTCATCACCGGTTACCTGGTGGAGAAGGCGCTGGCGGTCGACAACATCTTCGTATTCCTGATGTTGTTTACCTACTTTGCCGTGCCGCCGGAGTTCCAGAAGCGGGTGCTGATGATCGGCATCCTCGGCGCGCTGGTGTTGCGCGGCATCCTGATCCTGATCGGCGCGTGGCTGATCGCGCAGTTCCACTGGATTCTGTACGTATTCGGCGCCTTCCTCGTGTTCACCGGTGTGAAGATGTGGTGGGCGGCGGGACAGGAGCCGGATCTGGAGGCGAACCCGGCACTGAAGTGGATCCGCAGCCGCTTCCGCATCGCGCCGGACTATGACGGCGAGCGCTTCTTCACCCTCGTCAACGGGGTGAAGGTGGCGACGCCGCTGCTGGTCGTGGTGCTGCTGATCGGCATCGTCGATATCGTCTTCGCGGTGGACTCGATCCCGGCGATCTTCGCGATCACGACCGACCCCTTCATCGTGCTGACCTCGAACGTGTTCGCGATCCTGGGTCTGCGTGCGATGTACTTCCTGCTCGCGGGCATGCATGAGCGCTTCCACCTGCTGCCGTACGGCCTAGCGATCGTGCTGGTGTTCATCGGCACCAAGATGCTGCTGATCGATCTCTACAAGATCCCGGTGCAGTGGTCGCTGCTGGGCACGGTGTCGATCCTGGCGGTGACGATGGTCCTGTCGGTGATGGTGCCGGCCAAGGCGGATGCCAAGCCGCGCGGCGCGTATCCGTTCTCGAGCAAGGGTGATCGCGATCAGGAGGCCGGCGAGTAGCGGGGTTCAGGCGGTCCGGATGAAGGGCGCGCTACGCGCGCAGTCGCGGCCCGCCCCCTTTGCTGCGTAGAGCAGTTCGTCCGCCGCTTTGATGACGGCGCGGCGGTCATCGTCGCCGCTGGGGCGGAACCAGGTGGCGCCGATGCTGGCCGTCAGCTGCTGCGGCGTCGGCGGATCGCCGGCTTCGTAGCGCAGGGCGCGGATCTCGGTCAGCAACTGGTCCACACGCGTGCGGATCGTTGGGGCATTCACGTCGTACCAGATGATCACGAACTCTTCACCGCCATAGCGGGCGCACAGGTCCTGCGGTCGCTCGGCGGTGGTGCTGCGCAGGACTTGCGCCAGCGCGGCCAGTACTTCATCGCCCTTGTCGTGGCCGAAGCGGTCATTCACCGACTTGAAGTAGTCAAGGTCGATCAAGGCCACCCCCACGTTCACGCCGTCACGGCGCGCAGTGCTTAGCGTCTTGAGAAAGAGCTCGTCGAACATGCGTCGGCTCAGCAAGCCGGTGACGCCGTCGGTCATGGCCAGCGCCTTGGCATAGCGCTGGTTGATCCAGGCGTGCCGGCTCAGCAGGTCCAGCGACACGGCCCCAGCAACGGCGATCAGCCACATGAAGGCGGTGGCATACGTCTCGTTGGCGGAGACGGCCTGTCGTGCCTCGAAATGCCAGGTGATCATCAGCGTCACAATCAGTGTCAGCGAGCTGCCGATGACGAACCGTCGCGTGCGGTAACCGCCGAAGACCGCAATCGCCATCACGGCAATGCCCGGCATTTCGGAGGGGTAGACCAGATAGCCCATTTCAGCAAGCAGATGGTGCGCCACCACGCAGCACCACAGCGAGGCGACGGCGGCACTATGCGCGAGGTGGCGGTGGCGCTCGGGCCAGTGTCGGATCGTCGAGATCAGCCCCAGCAGTTGCGAGGGCACTGCTAGGCCGAGCTGCAGCGCCAGCAGGAGCGGCACGATGTCGGGCACCGGTGAGAACAGATAGCTTCCGTAGAATGGCCCGAACAGGAAAGCCAGCGTCGTCGTCAGGAACAGGATCATTCGCGGCGATCGGTAGCGCCGCGACTGCGCCTCCCGATACTGCTTCTCAAGCGATGGCGGAAAGGCGACGCGCCGCCCCAACCGCTGGCGTGCCTGCCGCAATTCGGCTGCGGAGGCATCCTGATCCGTCGGCGGCAATGGGCGGGCGTGCAGAGACTTCATCGGCGGAACGGTGGCCGCCCGGAGCGCCGGAAGGGCTTCCAGTTTGACCGGTCATTCTCGAAGGGTTTGCCGCATCCTGAGACATGCGCCCGAGGGGATCAAGCGTTCTGTCACAGGGCTCGGGCAGGATGCGGCCGGGCGTGATTCAATTTTTCTAGGCCTTTTGGCCTAGCCGCGCCCGGGCGGAACCCCCCACAATAGGGTCAAGTTGGGGGAGGCAGTTCAATGACATTCCAGATTGGGGGTTTTCAATGAAGCGGACTTTGCAGCTCGTGGCAGTGGCAGTGAGCGTCTGGGCCGGTGCGGCGCAGGCAGTGAGCACGGAAGGGCACGATTATTCGTACGTGGGC
>JBEIOK010000169.1:0-5554 GCA_040377605.1 Nevskiaceae bacterium
ATCTGAAGGTGCCGACAGTCCACCATTGATCGCGGCCAGCGTATCGGCGGGCAGGGGGGCCATCGCGCTGCTCATCGCAGGTTCGGGAGTCGACTCGCCCGGCTCCATCGCGGTGTCCAGCGCCTCGAGGGCAATGCCGCCTGCGATGCCAGCAGCCACATCCTGAGCAGCGCCCGCGGTGTTGCTGCTGCGATCCCCGCGATCACCACCGCGACCACGGCCACCGCGCCGACGGCGGCGTCCGCCCTCGCGCTGCGGCGGCTGATCGCCGCGCGGCCCGTCGCCCGCCGGGGTCTCGAGCCCCGGTACGGCGGTGCCATTCATTCCTGGTTCGTTCGTGGCCAGCAAATGGCCTTGCTGCGGCGGGCGCCCTTCAGACGGCCGTGGGCCGGCAGCAGCATTGCCATTCTGCTGAGAGCCTGCAGTGCGCTCCGGCCTGGGTTGGCGGTTCTGCTGCTGTGGCTGCTGCTGTTGCGGCGCGCGATCCGGGCGCTGCGGATTCTGCTTCTGTTGCTGCCCGCCCCCCGGACGCTCCTCGCGACGCGGCTGATTCTGCTGCGGACGTTGCTGCTGCCGCGACTCGCCGCCGCGGCCATCGCGACGATGTTCGCCGCCCCGTCCGCCGCGGTCATCGCGACGGCCATCGCGGCGCTGCTGCCCGCGGGGATCCCGGCGGGTGTTGTGGGATGAGGTCGCCGCCGTAACCGGGGCCGTCTTGGGCACGCCAATGCCGAGCCAGCGCAGGAATCGGGTCCACAGCCCCGTAGACGCGACCGGCTGCATGACTGCTATGGCCGCCGGCGGGGGTACAGGTGCCGCGACGGCGACTGGCGCCGGCGTGGCTGGCAGGATCTGCTGCACGGCCGGTTCTGGGACACGGACCACCGCCGGCGGCTTGGCCAGATCCTCGAGCGATTTGGCATCGAGATTCTGTGCCAGCGTGTAGCTGACAGCGGAATTGTTGTCCTGCTGGAGATGATCGGCGCGGACACGACGGATCTCGTAGTGGGGCGTGTGCATGGTCGCATTGGGCACGACGGCAATATGCACGCGGCACCGCGCTTCGATTTCGCGGACCTGCAGACGCTTCTCATTGAGCAGGAAGGTGCCAACATCCACCGGTACCTGTGCAATGACGCGACCCGTGCGGTCTTTCATGGCCTCTTCTTCGATCAGCCGCAGGATCGACAGGGACAGCGACTCGACGCTGCGGATGTGGCCCCGACCCTCGCAACGCGGGCAGGCGATCTGGGTGTGTTCGCCCAACGAAGGCCGCAGGCGCTGGCGCGAAAGCTCCAGCAGGCCAAAGCGCGACAGCCGGCCGAGCTGGATGCGCGCACGGTCGAACTCGACAGCGGCTTCCAGACGCTTCTCGACCTCGCGCTGATTCTTGGTGGCGTTCATGTCGATGAAGTCGATCACGATCAGGCCGCCGGCATCGCGCAGACGCAATTGACGTGCGATTTCGTCCGCTGCCTCCAGATTGGTCTGCAGCGCGGTTTCCTCGATGCCGCCACCGCCCGTGGCCTTCGCCGAGTTGATGTCGATGGAGGTCAACGCTTCGGTCTGGTCGATGACGATAGAACCGCCGGAGGGCAGGCGTACCGTGCGGTCATGCGCCGATTCGATCTGCGATTCGATCTGGTAGCGCGAGAACAGCGGCACTTCGTCGCGGTACAGCTTGAGTTTGGGCAGATCAGCAGGCGACGAGTAGCGCAGCTGCTCATGCGCCTGCTCGTAGATTTCGGGATTGTCGATGATCAGCTCGCCGATGTCGGCGCGCAGATAGTCGCGCAACGCGCGCATCACGATATTGTTTTCCTGATAGATCAGGAACGGGGCCTGGCGTTTGCCGGCTTCCTCGGTGATCGCGTTCCAGTAAGCGATCCGCTGGTCGGCATCCCATTGCAGTTCCTCGACCGTTCGGCCGACGCCATTGGAGCGCACGATGACGCCCATGCCATCCGGAATCTGCAGCTTTTCCAGCGCTTCGCGCGCTTCTTCGCGCTCGTCCCCTTCGGCCCGACGCGAGATGCCCCCGGCGCGCGGGTTGTTGGGCATTAGCACCAGGAAGCGACCCGCCAGCGAAATGTAGGTCGTGAGTGCAGCACCCTTGTTGCCGCGCTCTTCCTTCTCGACCTGAACGATGACTTCCTGCCCCTCCTCGAGCTGCTCGCGCAGGCTGCCGGAACTGGAGCGGAAATAGGATTTGGCAATCTCCTTGACCGGCAGAAAGCCATGACGCTCTGCACCGTACTCGATGAAGCAGGCTTCGAGCGAAGCTTCGACGCGGGTGATTCGACCCTTGTAAATATTGCCTTTTTTCTGTTCTCGCGAGGCGATTTCTAGATCAAGGTCGTGCAGCTTCTGCCCGTCGACGATCGCCACGCGCAGTTCTTCGCGCTGAGTGGCGTTGATGAGGATACGTTTCATGTAATGGTCCCAATGCGGCGTGGACCGCGCGGGCGGGAGAGAGGGGGAGAAAGGCAGGCATTGCTTGTCGTTCTACGTCGCCCGGCGCGCGGCAGCGCGGATTAATGTTCCGTTAGCAGGGAGTTTGTGACCCTGCGAACTCAAAACCTGGGGCGAATGCCGGCTGCTACAATGGCAATCCTGGTCTCCGCCTTCGGAAATTTCCGTTAACCGTTGATTCGGGAACAGAAATTCCTTCGGAATCAACGGAAGCTTATTTTGACACAAACCCGTCAGCAGGTGAAAAAAATCGCGATCACTGGCAATGAAGATGGCCAGAGAATCGACAATTTCCTGCTAAAACAACTGCCTGGCGTGCCAAAGTCGGCCGTTTATCGCCTGTTGCGCTCGGGCCAAGTCCGGGTCAACGGCGGCCGTGCCAAGCCTGAGCGTCGGCTGGCCTCGGGTGACGAGGTCCGGATTCCCCCGGTGCGGATGGCCGAAAAGAGCGAGATCGCGCGGCCGCCGGATGCCCTGCTCAACCGTCTGCGCAAGGCCATCATCCACGAGGACGAGCACTATCTGGCGCTGACCAAGCCGGCGGGTCTGGCTTCGCATGCCGGTAGCGGGGTGCCCTACGGCGTCATCGAGATCGTCCGCGCCTGGGGCAAGTACGAGTTCATCGAGCTGGTTCATCGACTGGATCGGGACACCAGTGGGGTGCTGCTGCTGGCAAAGTCGCGGCCCGCCTTGCTGCGCGGCCAGCGGGCGCTGAAGTACGGCGATGCGCAGAAGCGCTATTTCGCCCTGCTGATCGGCAAATGGCGAGGCGAGGACCGCGACGTGGACGCCGCCCTCGTGCGCAGTCGCCTGGAGGGGGGCGAGCGGCGTGTACAGATCGATGAGGACGAGGGCAAGCCCTCGAAATCCCGCTTTTCGCCGAAGGCCAAGTATCGCGATGCCACCCTCTGCGAGGTGGAGATTTTTTCCGGGCGTACGCACCAGATCCGCGTGCACGCGCTGGCACTGGGTCACCCGGTCGCCGGGGACGACAAATATGGCGAGCGCGAGGACAACAAGCCGTTGCGCGCCCTTGGGCTCAAGCGCATGTTTCTGCACTCCCATTTCCTGACCTTGCTGGCGACCGCCGATTTCCCGAAGCTGATGCTCAGTTCTCCGCTGCCGGACGAGCTACGCGAGGTCCTCGACCGGCTGGGCAAGGGGCGATAGGCCGTATGCAGCGCGTACAACTGCTGATCTTCGATTGGGACGGCACGCTGGCCGATTCCGCCGCACAGATCGTCGCCGCCATGCAGGGCGCGATCCGTGGGCTGGGACTGCCCGCGCGCGAGGACGAGGCGATTCGGGAGCTGATCGGGCTAGGGCTCAACGAAGGCCTGCAGAAGCTGTATCCGGAACTCGATCTCGAATGGTTGCGCCGCCTGCTGGACGGATACCGTGCGCGCTGGCTGTCGGAAGGGGCGGGAGAGGCGCCGCTGTTTGCGGGGGCCCTGCAGGCAATCGAGACCCTTCATGAAGCCGGATTCCGTATCGCCATCGCCACCGGAAAGTCCCGCCGCGGCCTGGACCGCTCGCTGCGCCACCATCACGAATTACGCAGCCGTGTCATCAATTCACGCTGCGCAGACGAAACCGCTTCCAAGCCCGATCCGCTGATGCTCAGGGAGCTCCTGCGCGAGGAAGGGCTCGCCGCCGATCAGGCGCTGATGATCGGCGATACCGAGTACGACGCGGCGATGGCCCAGGCCATTGGCATGCCGGCACTGGGCGTTGCCTGTGGGGTACATCATCCCGAGCGCATCCTGCGTGCGGGAGCGCTGGCCCTGATCCCCAGCGTGCGCGAGCTGCCGGATTGGATCGTGACGGAACGTCAGGGCAGCGCGTCGTAGCCGGCCTCGCGCAGTAGCCGCGCCACCGCCATCAGCGGCAGGCCGATCAACCCGGTCGGGTCGCGGCTGTCGATGGCCTCGAACAGGCTGATGCCGTAGCCCTCGCATTTGAAGCTGCCCGCGCAGTCCAGCACGGACTCCCGATCCAGATAGCGTTCGATCTGAGCGCGCTCTAATGCGCGAAAATGTACGGTCGTGACGTCAAGAGCCTCCCGCCAGACGCCCTCCGCGAACAGGCTCACGGCTGTCAGAAAGCGCACTGACCGCCCGGAGACGGCCATCAGCTGCTCGACCGCTCGCTCGCGGCTGCCAGGCTTGCCCAATACGCGGCCGTCGAGGCTGGCGGCCTGGTCCGATCCCAGGACCCAGCTCCCCGATCTCCTTTCGGCCAGCACAGTCGCCTTGGCCCGAGCCAGCCGCTGGACCAGGGCTTCGACAGGCTCGCCGGGCAGCGGGGTTTCGTCGGCATGCGCGGCTTCTGCGGCAAACGGCAGCTGCAGCCGTGCCAGCAGTTCGGCGCGGTAACGGGAGCCCGAGGCCAGCACCAGCGGCCGTTCCTGATTAATCATTGAAATTCTTTGACTTTCGAGGGGCTGATTACTATGATGCGCGCCCTTTTGCAGGGCAAATTGGGTGATCCCGCAACGAGTCAGGGCGTCAGCGGTTGTCGCACAGGCGACACGCTTCGAGGGCGAGTTGCCGGTCGGTGCGTTGCCGCGCCTGCTCGCAGTGCTGCCATACCCCGATATCGCCTTGCAGGTTGCATTGCAGGGGGCCAGTCCGCGAGGGCAGGCGCAGCTTCACGGGCGAGTCTCGGGCAGGCTGCCGCTGCAGTGTTTGCGCTGTGAGCGCTCCTTTGACTGGGCGCTGGAGGTACGACTGGATCTGCGTCTGGTCACGGATGAGGAAGAAGAGCGACGGCTGCTTCAGGACGCCGACCCCTATTGGGTCCAGGATGACCAGTTGCCGTTGCATGACTTGATTGAGGACGAGGTCCTGCTGGGATTGCCGATGCTGCCGCGCTGCCCGGCATGCGAAAATTCGGTCCAGCAGGCGCCGCCGCAGGTATTGGGCGAAGTGCAGAAGGTTCAGCTCAAGGAAAATCCTTTCGCAGCATTGAAGGGAAAGCTGAAACAGGACGAGTAGTTTTTTGAGGGCGGTCAGCCCGACGGAGTAGAGCAATGGCTGTTCAAGATTCCAAGAAGTCGCGCGCCTATCGTGGTCATCGCCAC
>JBEIOK010000204.1:0-4532 GCA_040377605.1 Nevskiaceae bacterium
GCTGTTCGGGCATTACGGCGACCGCATCGGCCGCAAGGCGACGCTGGTTGCCGCGCTGATGACGATGGGCATCTCCACCGTCGTCATCGGCCTGCTGCCGACCTACGCGCAGATTGGCGTCGCCGCGCCACTGCTGCTGGCCCTGTGCCGTTTCGGCCAGGGGCTGGGGCTGGGCGGCGAATGGGGCGGCGCGGTGCTGCTCGCCACCGAGAACGCACCGCCGGGCAAACGCGCCTGGTACGGCATGTTCCCGCAGCTCGGCGCACCGATCGGCTTCATCTGCTCCGGCGGTATCTTCCTGATCCTGTCGGAAACCCTCAGTGACGAACAGTTCTTCTCCTGGGGCTGGCGCATTCCCTTCCTCGCCAGCAGCGTGCTGGTGCTGGTCGGCCTGTGGGTGCGCCTGCGTATCACCGAGACGCCGGTCTTCCAGAAGGTGCTGGATCAGCACGAGCGCGTGAAGGTGCCGATGCTGACCGTGTTCCGCGATCACACCCGCGCGCTGGTGCTCGGCACCGTGATCGCGATCGCCACCTTCGTGCTGTTCTACCTGATGACGGTGTTCACGCTGAGCTGGGGCACGACGGCACTCGGCTATTCGCGCCAGGAGTTCCTGGTGATGCAGCTGTTCGGCATCGTCTTCTTCGGCCTGACGATCCCCTACTCCGCGCTCTACGCCGACCGCCATGGCCGTCGCCGCACGCTGCTGATCGTCAGCGCCGCGATCGCCGTGTTCGGCCTCGCGCTGGGGCCGCTGTTCGCCGCCGGCACGACCGGCGTGCTGACGACGCTGGCCGTCGGCCTCGCCCTGATGGGCCTCACCTACGGCCCGCTGGGCACGATCCTGTCGGAGCTGTTCCCGGCGTCCGTGCGCTATACCGGCGCGTCGCTAACCTTCAACCTCGCCGGCATCTTCGGCGCGTCGCTGGCGCCGTATATCGCCACCACGCTGGCCAAGGACTACGGACTGGAATTTGTCGGCTACTACCTCAGCGCCGCCGCGCTGCTGAGCTTTGCCGCGATGTGGATGACGCGCGAGACGCGGGATGCCGCAGCGTGAGTGCCCCAGGTTTGCTCCCTCTCCCCCGCTGCCGGGGGAGAGGGAACTGTTCGAGGAGCGTTGAGTGCTCGGCCTGACCCGTTATCAGTGGACCGTGCTGTTCGCCGCCTGGCTCGGCTGGGGCTTCGATCTGTTCGACAGCATCCTGTTCAACTTCGTCGCCCCCAACGCGGTGCCGACGCTGCTGGGCCTGGAGATCGGCTCGCCGGAGGCGCGGCAGGCGACGCTGTACTGGACCGGCATCCTGACGTCGGTACTGCTGCTCGGCTGGGCGGCCGGCGGCATCCTCTTCGGCTACATCGGCGACCGCATCGGCCGCGCGCGCACGATGCAGATCACAATTGCGATGTACGCACTCGGCACCGCCGCCTGCGCCTTCGCGCCCAACATCTGGTGGCTGCTGGCCTTCCGCATCATTGCCTCGCTGGGTATCGGCGGGGAATGGGCGGCCGGCGCCTCGATGGTCGCTGAGGTCATGCCGGAGAAACGGCGCGTCGAGGCCGGGGCACTGCTCTACACCTCCGCCGCCTTCGGCACCACGCTGGCGACGATCGTGAACCTGGTCATCGCCGGACACCTGTTTGCGGATCAGCCGGAAGTCTCCTGGCGCTATGTCTTCCTGTGCGGCCTGATTCCGGCCGGCGTGATCTTCATCATCCGCCTGTTCATCCACGAGCCCGAACGCTGGGTGCAGGCCAGCCAGCACAGCGCGCCCCCGCAGATGCGCGAGCTGTTCTCGCCGCAGCTGCGACGCGCGACGCGCAGCGGCTTCCTGATGGCGCTGATCGCATTGATCACCTGGTGGAGCTGCAACGCCTTCCTGCCGACCTTTGCCACCGCGCTGGCGCAGGCCGAGGCGCTGGTGCAGGGCCTGGACCGCGCCGCGACCCTGCGCCTGGCCGAAGACTGGAAATTCACGGCGACGATGATGTTCAACATCGGCGGCCTGATCGGCACGCTGCTGACGATTCCGGTGGCCAAGCTGATCGGCCGCCGCCCGATGTTTGCGATCTACTTCGTCGCCTCGGCTGCAGCGATCCTGCTGACCTTCGGCAGCGATGTCGCGCCGCAGATGCGCCTGTACTTCTACTTTGCGATCGGTCTGTCGGTGTTCGGCATCTTCGGCAGCTTCACGTTCTATCTGCCGGAGCTGTTCCCGACGCGGCTGCGCGCCACCGGGGCCGGCTTCTGCTACAACGCCGGCCGCATCATTGCCGCGGCCGGCCCGTTTGCCGTGGGCGCGATCGCCGCAAAAGGCGCAGGCTCTGCCGTGGAAGTCCTGGTGTGGGTCGCCCTGGTGCCAGCCGTCGGGCTGCTGTTGATGCCCTGGGTCGTGGAAACGCGAGGGCGTGCACTGCTGGATTGAGGAGGGCTCACATGCACATGTCCCGTCGTCGCTATCTGCTGATCCTCGTCGCGCTGTACGCCGTGCTGTGGACCGCACTGGCCATCGATCCGAAGCACCGCGACGACTGGCTGCTGGAGAACGCGCTGGTGCTGGCGTTTGCCCTCGGCATGTGGGCCGCACACAAGCGCTTCGTGTTCTCGCGCGTGTCCTACACGCTGATTTTCCTGTTCATGTGCCTGCACTCCGTCGGCTCGCACTACACCTACTCGGAAGTACCGTACAACGCCTGGTGGCAGTCACTGACCGGCGAGTCCTTCAACGCGATGTTCGGCTGGGAGCGCAATCACTTCGACCGGCTCGTGCACTTTTCCTATGGCCTGCTGCTGGCCTATCCGCTGCGCGAGGTCTTCCTGCGCGTCGCCGATGCGCGCGGTTTCTGGGGCTACTTCCTGCCGCTGGATTTCACGCTCTCCACGTCGGGGCTGTACGAGCTGATCGAGTGGGGCGCCGCCGAGTTCTTCGGCGGCGATCTGGGCGCTGCGTTTCTCGGGTCCCAGGGCGATATCTGGGATGCACACAAGGACATGGCGCTCGCCGGCCTAGGCGCGCTGATCGCGATGCTGATCACCGCCGCGCTCAACGCGCGATTGCAGCGCGACTTTGCGCGCGAATGGAGCGACAGCCTGCGCGTCAAGGATGCGCGCCCCTACGGCGAGGAAGAGATCGCGCGCCTGCTCGCGCAGGACGGCACCAAGCCGGACTGATCAGCCCGCGCGGTAGTCCTCGCGCGCGAGCCGATAGACGAGGCACTCATCGAGAAAAAACTGGCGGCGCTCGATAAATCGGAATCCCAGTCGCTCGTAAATGCGGTGCGCACGCACATTGCTCGCCAGCGGGTCGATCAGCACAGCCGTGACCTCGGGCGCAGCAAAGCAGCGAGCCAGCGCCAGATGCATCATCACCGTGCCGTAACCCCTGCCAAGATCCGCTTCCTCGCCAATCCAGATGTCGATCGCGCGCAGATTGGGCGGCACATCCGGCCCCCAATAGTGACTGTCTTCGAGTTGGGGATCGATGATCTGCATGAACCCGATCGGCCGGCCCTCGATTTCGGCGATGAGTTGTTCGCGCCACGAAGGCCTGCGCGCCAGTTCCGTCTCCCAGCCCCAGTCGTCGTTCGGATCGGATTCCAGCACGTGAGGCTGGTCGTCCCAGCGCTGCAGCAGCGCTAGATCTTCCGGCGTCGCGTCGCGCAGGATCAGGTTCATGCCATGAGCGCTCTGGCGATGAGCAAACAACCGACGCCCGCCATGATCACTGCCGCGAGGCGGTTCAGCAGACGGCTCACGCCCGCCCCGAACACCTGGCCGGCGCGGCCGGCGGCATAGGCGTAGAGCAGCTTGACGCCGCCAACGGCCACCAGCGTGATGAGCAGAATCCAGACGACATCAACCGCGCCGATCGTCGCCAGATCGACGAACGCCGGAAAGAATCCCAGATAGAACAGCACCGCTTTCTGATCCGCGAGCGTGATCAGCAAGCCGGTCATGAAGCTGGAGGCGTAGGACGACACCGCGCCGCGATCCACCGCCAGTGCCTGCGCGCGCGCTTGCCACAGGCGATAGCCGATCCACAACAGATACACGCCGCCGAGAATCTGGATCAGATAGAACAACCCGCCGAGGGTGTCGACCAGCAGACTCAAGCCGAAGATCGCCAGCACGATGAACACCACATCGCCAGCCACCACGCCGAGGGCGGTCAGCGCGCCATGCGCAAAGCCACCACCGGCCGCCCGTGCTGTGACCGCCAGCACGCTGACACTCGGCAGCGCCGCCAGCAGCGCCATCGCACCAAACAATGCCGCCATGCTGGGCAGCGTCAGGGCCGAGGCACTCACGGATCAGGGCTCCATCGACTTGGGTTTCAGCAGCACGCCCCCGAGGCGGATCACGCCACAACACAGCAGCACCGCCAGCAGCATGCCCCCCACCGACAGGCCGAGTTGATCCAGACCGTAGCGACCGTCCGACTCCAGCACCTTCATCCCGGACATCGCCGTCGCGAGCAATCCGACCATCCCGCACCACACCGCCGCCGCCCAGCCCGCAACGGTGAGGACCA
>JBEIOK010000002.1:0-61252 GCA_040377605.1 Nevskiaceae bacterium
CATCAGCGGCGGGGTCGCGAAGCTGTTTTCCACGCACCCGCCGCTGGAAGTTCGCATCGCACGCCTGCAGCAGGAGGGCGGTGCTGTGAAGTGAGACTCGGGAGTTGAACGAAAAAGGCGGCCCTTGGGCCGCCTTTTTTAGTCCCGGCTCCGACCGCCGGCCCAGAGCATTGCTAGCGTCCCACCTCAGCTGAGAGCAGCACGACCTCGGGCTCCTGTACGTGATAGCCCTGGATGAAATTCACACCCATCTGCCACAGGCGCGCCATGACATTGGCGTCCTCGACATGACTGACAATGACCTTGATGTTTCGCTGCTTGGCGAGCTCCATCAGGGTCGTCATTTTCTTCTGCGTGTCCTTGTCGTTGAAGTTCTTGGTGAAACTGTGGTGGAACTTCAGGAACTGCATCGGCAGGTGCTCGATCATCTGCGCCGAGTTGGTCCCGATTCCGAAGTGCTCGATCGCGATCTGGGCGCCGGCCTCGGTGAGCGCGCGGGTGAGCAGCTTGGCCTTGCGGATGTGCTTCTCGAATACCGCCTCGCGGGCCTGGAACACCAGTTCACCCGGCTTCAGCGCGCGGGGCTTGAGCTGCTCGTGGATCCAGGCAATGAAGCCCTCGGCGTCCTTCAGCGTATCCTCGGAGAGCTTGACGAACAGGCTGGAGGATTCCTGGGCGCTGTCGCGCTTGGATTGCACGCGCAACGCGCGCGCGGTGACCCAGCGGTCGATATCCGGCATCAGGCCATGATGCTCGGCCGCATCGATGAACTCGGAAGCATGCAGTTCCTTGCCGTCCTCGTCGAGGATGCGCACCAGGACATCGAAATGCTGGCGGGTGTCTCCCTCGAGACTGGCAATCGACTGATAGGCGAGCTTCAGGCGGTTCTCGACGAGTGACTTGCGGATCAGTTCGGCTTTGCGCTGCTCTTCGCGCTCGATCTGCGAATGCTTGGCGGTGGGGCCGAGGTTGGCGAACTGGCGTCCGCCCTTGGCCGAGAGCTTGCGCGCGTCCCGCACCAGTTCAGCGACGATGGCGCTGGCCTGCTCGCTGCCGCTGAAGGGGTAGGCGGCAACGGTCAATGATAGATGTGCCTCGTGCCCCGATGTGCTGAAGACCTGGCGGCTGGCATTGCGCGCCAGTTCTTCGCCAAGGGTCAGGATCTGACCGGCGTCGTCGCGCGAGATGATGGCGGCGATCTCGCCGGTGGAGAAGCGGAACAGCCGATCACTGGGATCCAGCTGCGACTGTGTCCAGCTCAGCAACTGGCCAACGGCCTGCTCGGCATCATGCAATCCCAAGCGCTCTTCAGCGCCGGCCAGATCGTCGACGACCAGCAGCAGAGCGGCGCGTCGCGCGCTGTGCTGAGCTGTCGCAGCGATCGAGGCGGCAAGTTCGTCGAAGAAAGCGATGCGCCCGTTCGGCGCCTCGCCGCTGACCGCGACCGGTGCTGCACTCGCGCTGCCCTCGGAACGGATCAGCATTTCGATCAGCGGCTCGCCATCGGATTCGCTGAGATTGAGTCTGGCGCTGACACTGACGCGGCGCTCCTCGTCGCGGTGCAGCAGACAGCATTCCAGGGTCTTGCCGTCGTGCTTGCCGCGTAGCAGCAGTTTCAGGTGTTCCTTGACCTTGGGGATGTGATCGGAGGCGACCAGATCCATCAGCGGCACGCCGTCGAGGTCCTCGGTGTGTTCGTATCCCAGCAGATGGGCAAATGCGGGGTTGGCGCCGGAGAGGATGCCTTCCTGGATGTGGGCGACGGCGTCGTTGGTGACGGCCAGCAGTTGTTGATGGCGGGCTTCGAAACCGTCAAGGCGCTTGCGGGTCGCGCGCAGTTCACGCAGGTGCTGGTGGTGCGCGAACTCGCGCAGCAGCACGAGTTCCAGATGACGCAGATGACGCAGGTCCTCGTGCGAGACGTGGTCGACCGCTCCGGCGGCGAGGGCGGCGACCGTATCCTCGGCCGCAAATCGCGTCGACAGCAGGATGACCGGCAGATCCGGTGCCAGGCGCCGGCACAGGTCGACCGCATCCTTCAATGGCGCCTGCGGCAGGTTATCGGCACACAGCAGCAGGTCCGGCGCACCGCCCCGCAGGGCTTCTTCGGTGTCCTCGAGATCGGTGACCCAGGCACAGCGGATCGGATGACCGGCGTTGCGCAGGTAGCTTTCGATGCGCTTGGCAATGCTTTCCGATTCAGCGACGACCAGCACGACGCGGCTTGGCATTCCGGTGGCGGTGCTGGGGCTGCTGGTCTGCGGTAGGGCTACCATGCGATCCAGGTTTTCGACGAGGCCCCGGGTTCTTCACGAACCAGGCGCGGTATGAGGTATCCGGGCAGGCGTGCGGTGATGTCCCGCATCAGCTGTGCGGCGCGCGCTTCGCTGACCTCGAAGTGCGCCGCACCCTGGACCCGATCCAGTGCATGCAGATAGTACGGAAGCACGCCGCATTCCAACAGTCTTTCCGACAGTGCCACCAGCGCGTCGGCGTCATCGTTCACGCCCCGCAGCAGGACCGCCTGATTCAAAAGGACGATGCCGGCATCGCGCAGCGGGCGCAGCGCGGCTTCGACCGAGGGGTCCAGTTCCTGGGCGTGGTTGGCGTGCAGCACGACGACAGTCTGCAGGCGCCCGCGGCCGAGCCAGGCCAGCAGGCGATCGTCGATGCGTTCGGGGAGGACGATCGGTTGCCGCGTATGCAGGCGCAGACGCTGCACATGCGGAATCTCCTCCAGCGCGCGCGCGAACTCGGCAAGCTTGTCGTCGGCCAGCGATAGCGGATCCCCCCCGGACAGGATCACCTCCGCCAGGCTGGGGTCGCCTGCGATGGTGGCCAGCGCCTCACGCCAGTGATCGCGTGCGGCGAGCTGCTCGGCGTAGGGAAAGTGGCGTCTGAAGCAGTAGCGGCAATGTACGGCGCAGGCCCCGGTGGCGATCACCAAGACGCGGCCATGGTACTTGTGGATCAGGCCGCCCGAGCGCAGCTTGTGCAGATCGCCGACGGCGTCCACCCCGAATCCGGTGGCGGTCTCGGCTTCGCGGCCGGCCGGCCAGACCTGCAGGAACAGGGGGTCGTAGGGATCGCCCCGGCGCATGCGCCGGACATAGCCACGCGGTACCCGCAGGGGAAAGTCGCGCAGGCGCTCGAGATCCAGGCCCGGGAGCGCGGGGTCGAGCTCCAGATGGGCCAGCAGCTCGGCGGGTCGCGAGAACGCCTCGCGCAGTTCATGCTGCCAAAAAGGCGCCTGCTGTCGCGGTACGGAGGCTTCCGGTATCATGCCGGCCGCATTTTGGCCGCCTCCTCGCATGGCGGCAACTTGGATCAACGAAGAGGCACGTATGGCATCCGTCAGCACCAACGAAATGAAGGCCGGTACCAAGCTGTTGATCGATGGCGATCCGTATTCCGTGATCGACAACGAGTACCGCAAGCCCGGCAAGGGCCAGGCCACGAACACGATCAAGATCCGCAATCTCAAGACCGGCCGCGTGCTCGATCGCACCCTGAAGTCCGGTGACACGCTGGAGGCAGCGGACGTCGAGGACATGGACATGCAGTACCTGTACAACGACGGTGAGTTCTGGACGTTCATGGACCCCAAGTCCTATGAGCAGATCCAGGCCAGCAAGGCTGCGATGGCGGAAGCCGCACAGTGGCTCAAGGGGGAAGAGACGGTTCGCGTCACGTTGTGGAACGAGGTGCCGCTGATCGTCTATGCGCCGAACACCGTGGAGCTGACGATCGTCGAGACCGATCCCGGCCTGAAGGGCGATACGGCCACCGGGGGCAGCAAGCCGGCCAAACTGGAGACGGGCGCCGTGGTGCGCGTTCCGCTGTTCATCCAGCAGGGCGAGAAGATCAAGGTCGACACCCGCACGGGTGAGTACCTGAACCGCGCTGGCAAGTAAGCGCGACTGCATCCTGCATAAGGCCGCCTCCGGGCGGCCTTATGCTTTGCGCTCCATGGACCGCTGGAAGCCCACCGCCGATCTCGACACGCTACGCGCTCGTGCGCGGCTGTATACGGCCGTCCGCGCGTTCTTCGCCACACGCGACGTGCTGGAGGTGGAGACGCCCACGCTGTCACGGTATGCCACCGTGGATCGTCATATCGACAGCTTCGCCACCGCCTCGGGGCACTGGCTGCAGACCTCGCCGGAATTCGCGATGAAGCGCCTGCTCGCGGCCGGCAGCGGGCCGATCTTCCAGATTGCGCGTGTCTTTCGGCGCGAAGAGCAGGGGCGCCATCACAACCCCGAGTTCTCGATGTTGGAGTGGTATCGTCCGGGCCTCGATCATCAGGGCCTGATGGACGAGGTTGCGGCGCTGCTGCTCGCCTGCGGCGGCCCCCCGCGCTGCGAGCGCCTTAGCTACGCCGAGGCGTTCCAGCGGCACGCCGGTTTCGATCCGCATGCCCTGGACGCGGTCAGCCTGCGGCGTCGATTGGCCGCAGCCGGCGAGTCAGAGCCTCTCGGCGTCACGGCGCAGGAGGCGCAAGACCGCGATTTCTGGCTGGACCTGTGGATGTCGGGCGTCGTCGGCCCGCGTCTGGGTTGCGATATCCCCCAGTTCGTCTATGACTTCCCGGCCTCGCAGGCGGCGCTTGCGCGGGTGCGCGCGGGCGAGCCGCCAGTGGCGGAGCGTTTCGAGCTGTTCTGGGGGGGCATGGAGCTCGCGAACGGCTTTCATGAACTCACCGACGCTAGGGAACAGGAGACCCGCTTCCAGGCGGATCAGGCCTGGCGCGCCGCGCGTGGACGCGTGGTGCCCCCCTACGATCGCGAGTTGATCGCCGCCCTGCAGGCGGGCCTTCCCCCCTGCGCCGGTGTGGCGCTGGGATTGGATCGCCTGCTGCTGCGGCTCTGCGGGCTGACGCACATCGAGCAGGTGCTGGCGTTTCCCGGCGATCGCGCCTGAGGGCGCTCAGGCGCTGCGCAGCAGATCCCAGGCCAGGCGCAGGATCAACGCGCCGACGACGAGCAGGAACAGGGTGCGCACGAAGGCATTGCCCTTGCGGATGGCCAGGCGCGATCCCAGCAGGCTGCCCCCCACGTTGAATGCGGCCATCGGGATTGCCAGGTCGTAGCGCACAAAGCCCGCAGGCATGAAGTACGCCAGTGCAGCGAGATTGGTGCTCAGGTTGACCAGCTTCGCCGACGCGGAGGCCACCAGAAAGCTGAAGCCGAACAGGCCGACAAAGGCGAGGATCAGGAACGAACCGGTCCCCGGGCCGAAGAAACCATCATAAAAGCCGATCGCCATTCCGGTGGCGAGGCCCGCGGCGAGTTGTGCAGGCGCCCTCAACCGGGGTGCATGATGCTGACCCAGCTCGCGCTGCCGCAGCGTGTAGGCGAGCACGGCCAACAGCAGGATCAGCACCAGCGGTCTGAACCAGTACACGGGCACCAGCGCGGCGGTCTGTGCGCCGAGGAAGCCAAACAGCAGGGCGGAGGCCACGGTCGGCAGCGTGGCGCGCCACTGCGGTTCGACGTGACGCAAATACTGGACAGTTGCCGAGCCCGTGCCCCAGACGCTGGCGAACTTGTTGGTGCCCAGCAGGGTTGCCGGCGCCAGCTCCGGCAGCATCACGAAGAGCGCGGGCACCTGGATCAGGCCACCCCCGCCCACGACGGCATCGACGAACCCGGCGACGAAAGCAAAGGCGCAGAGTGCCATCAACACCCAGATCACATCGGACGCCAGCTCCACGTTAGCGCCGCGCGGGTGTGGCGCTCAGAGCAGCTTGCCCACGGCGGGCGGCAAGGGATAGCGCTTGCCCGAGAACAGCTTGTTCAGCAGCAGCGTGAGCCAGGCCCGCGATGTGGAGAAGCGGTGCAGCACGATGAAGAGGCGCTCGCCCTCGGTTTGCAGTTCGTACTGATCCAGCGTGGCACTGACGGTGTCGCGCTCGCCCTTCATGCGGGCGAGCACCGTCAGACGGCTCTTGCTGGTGTCCACCTGGCACTCGAGCACTTCGCCGTAGTCGGCGAACTTGTCGTTGATATAGGCCTTCAGTGCGACAGCCATTGCGCCGTCCTTCATGGATTTGGCCATCCTGCCCAGCATCGTGCGCTCTCCTCGCGGCGGTTCGGCTCAGAGTATGTCCGATGCGTAGGCGGCAAGTCGCGAGCGCTCCCCGCGCGCCAGCGTCACGTGCCCGCCATGCGGCCAGCCCTGAAAGCGATCGACCACGTAGGTCAGGCCGGAGGTGGTCTCCGTCAGGTACGGCGTGTCGATCTGGCCGAGGTTGCCCATGCAGACCATTTTCGAGCCCGGGCCGACACGCGTAATCAGGGTCTTCATCTGCTTGGCTGTCAGATTCTGTGCCTCGTCGATGATGATGTAGCGACTCAAGAAGGTGCGGCCGCGCATGAAGTTCAGCGAACGGATCTTGATGCGCTTGGCCAGCAGATCGTTGGTCGCAGCGCGCTCCCAGTCACCGGCATTGCTGTTCTGTGTCAGCACTTCGAGGTTGTCCATCAGCGCGCCCATCCACGGCGTCATCTTTTCCTCTTCAGTTCCTGGCAGGAAGCCGATGTCTTCGCCGACCGGCACGGTCACGCGCGTCATGATGATCTCGCGGTAGCGCTGCTCGTCCATGGTCTGCGCCAGGCCCGCAGCCAGTGTCAGCAGCGTCTTGCCGGTGCCGGCAGTGCCAAGCACGGTGACGAAGTCGATGTCGGGATCCAGCAGCAGATTGAGGGCGAAGTTCTGCTCGCGATTCTTGGCATGAATGCCCCAGACGCCAGTTTTCCCCGCACGGTAGTCGCGCACGACCCGCATCTCGGCGACCGAGCCTTCGATGCGGCTGACCATCAGCTCCAGGCCCCGCTCCTTGTCATCATCGGGGATGTACAGGAACTGGTTGACGTACCACTCCTTCACCAGCGGCCCCTTGATGCGATAACTGACGCGGCCGCGGCTGTCCTGCCAGCTCTCCATGCGGTCGCCGTGCGTGCTCCAGAAATTGGCGGGCAGTTCCTTGTAGCCGGTGTACAGCAGATCGAGATCGTCGAGCACGCGATCGTTGCTGTAATCCTCGGTATGCACCCCGACAATCGATGCCTTGATACGCAGGTTGATGTCCTTGCTGACCAGTGTCACGCGACGGCCGCTGTGCTTGCTCTGCACTTCCAGCGCGTTGATCAGGATGCTGTTGTCAGGCTTGTTGCCCGGCATCATGCCGGGCAGTGTGATGTCGGTCGGCCGGGTCTGGAAGAACAGCTTGCCGGTCGCCGGCTCACCGCTCTTGCCACGTCCCTGGCCGTTCAGCGGGCCGCGCAGGCCAGGCAGTGGCAGGCCTTTTTCGATATGGGCGTGGGTCTTGTCCTGCATCAGCTCGTCGAGGAAGCGGCTGACCTGGCGTGCATTGCGTGCGACTTCGCTGGTGCCCTTCTTGGCGTTGTCGAGTTCTTCCAGCACGACCATCGGAATGTAGAGATCGTGCTCTTCAAAGCGGAACAGCGAGGAGGGATCGTGGAGGAGGACGTTGGTGTCGAGAACAAAGATCTTGCGCTTGCTCATGAGTGCGGGAAGGCCCCAAGGCGATGCGCAGGGCGCATCGCCGGCGTGCGGGTGGCGGGGGGACAGCGACCGGGTCTGCGGATGCAGGCCAGTGGATCGGATGCGCTGTTGCGGAGAGTACGAATGGTCGGTTGTGAACGTCTGATGACGAAAACTCGCGCTTCAAAGCGAGGCTCGACTTCAATCTAGCCCACCGTCCTGCCGGAGAAAAGGGATGGTGGCGCGCGCCGATTCGCGCTATGGTCATGGTCCGTCGCTGGTGTGCGCACGCACCCGGTCTCCGGCGCGACGTTCCCCTCCAGATCTAGCGAACAGCCAGTTCGCGCGCGCAAGCCTGCACGCGCGCGGCGTCGACTTCCCTCGGCTCGGTCCCCCAACCTCCCAGATGGCGACGCGCCAGCGCCGCCAGCGCCGCAATATGGTCAGCGCGTGCGTTCAGTGCGGGGATATAGCGCAGCGCCTCACCGCCGGCGGCGCGGAACTGCTCACCGTAGCGCAGTGCCACTTCCTCCAGGGTCTCGAGACAGTCGGCAGAGAATCCGGGACAGATCGTATCGAGACGGCGCACGCCGCGCCGGGCCAGTGCGGGAATCGCCACGTCGCTGTATGGCGACAACCACTTCGCACGGCCGACACGTGACTGGAAACTCACGCTCCACTGCGAATCCTGCAGGGACAGCGATTCGGCCAGCAGACGCGCCGTCTTCTGGCAGAAACAGTAGTACGGATCCCCGAGCTCCAGGTAGCGCTGCGGAATCGAGTGGAACGACACCAGCAGATGGTCGCCACGCCCGTGCTGCGACCAGTGCTCTTGCACGGAAGCGGCAAGGGCCGCGATCAATGCGGCATCGTCGTGATAGCTGTTGATCAGGCGCAGCTCTGGCATCCAGCGCGCGCGCTGCGTGTGCGCAAACACGGCGTCGAATACCGAGGCGGTGGTGGTGCCGGAGTACTGTGGATAGAGCGGCAGCACCAGGATGCGACGGGCTCCGCGCTGCGCGAGTTCGTCCAGAGCAGTGTCAATCGACGGGTTGCCGTAGCGCATCCCCAATGCCACCGGCACCTCGTCGCCAAGCGCGGCCTGCAGTGCAGCAGTCTGCTCACGACTGATCGCCAGCAGCGGTGAGCCGTGCTCGGTCCACACGCTGGCATAGGCATGCGCGAGTCGCCGGGGGCGCAGGGGCAGGATGAAGCCGTACAGAATCGGCAGCCAGATCGCGCGCGGCAGTTCGACCACGCGCGCGTCAGTCAGGAACTGACGCAGATAGCGACGGATCGCGGGCGGCGTCGGCGCATCGGGGGTGCCAAGATTGGCGAGCAACACGCCGCTGCGCGCGATCTGGCGGTGAGCGGGAACAAGGGTCGTCATGGGCACGCAGTGTAGCGGCGGAGACGATCGTCCGCGCTGCACGCAGCAGGCAGTCTGTTCAGCATGGCTAGCCGAGTTCGCCTCGCTTCACTTTCCGGAAGTAGTCACGCTGGGCGCGCATCGCCTTGTGGCCCAGCAGCACCATGGTCGGCAGGTTGACGGCGAGCATGAAGCCCAATGCAACGGTACTGAGCGTATCGAGTTCGGCGTCGGTGCGGATGAAGCCGAGGCAGGTCACGAAGATCAGCAGACACCAGATCATGCGGTAGGGCATGACCCAGCGTGCTCCTGCCAGATACACCAGCCCCTGCTCGCCGTAGTAGCTCCAAGTGATCATCGTGGAGATCGCGAACAGCCATACCGTGATCGTGACCATCCAACGCCCCAAGCCGGGATGTGCCGAGTCAAAAGCCTTGGCGGTCAGCGTGGAACCCGGATAGTCCGCAAACAGTCCCGGCTCGGCGAGACGGGGGGGCTGCGCCGCCGCCAGCGAGCGCCATTGCACCTGGCGCTCCGCGCCTTGACCCTGCACGTTGCCGAACAGCTTGGTGCGCGTTCCCGGCGCGGTTTCCACGATCAGGAAGACCTGATCGCCGTTGCGCAGGTCCTGCGGCGCGGCCTCGATCGGCAAGGTGGGTGGGGCCCACTGCCCGGGAGCACCCTCGATGAAGGTCGGTGCCTGCGCCAGCGGCAGGACCGGCCCGCGGTTCCAAATGCCGCTGATGAGAATCACCAGCGCGGTCATCGTGCAGATGACCAGCGTGTCGATAAAGGGCTCGAGGCCCGCGACGATGCCTTCGGTGACCGGTTCGGGTGTCTTCACGGCAGCATGCGCAATCGGTGCCGAGCCAATGCCGGATTCGGATGAGAACAGGGCGCGCTTCATGCCGAACATGAACGCGGTCCCCACCGTAGCGCCGACAAAGGCGCCGGTGGCCTCTGCCGGCGCAAAGGCGCTGCTGAAGATCATCGCAAACACCGCGGGGACGGCGTCGATGTTGCTGATGATGACGAACAGGCCGGCGATCACGTAGACGCCGCACATCACCGGGACCAGAACCCCGGCGATGCGGCCAATGCGCTGGATCCCACCGAGAATCACGGCGCCGACCAGCACGGCCATCACCGCGCCGGAAAGCCAGCCGGGGACACCGAAGTAGGCCCGCGCGATCTCCGCGGCATTCCAGGCCTGGAACATGTTGCCGCCGGTGATGCCGAACAGGATCAGCGCGATGGTAAAGGCGCCGCCAGCGATCAGGCCGAATGTCGCCAGCCTTGGCGATAGATCCGCGAAGCCCTGTTTGCAGACCCACATGGTGCCGCCATGCGGGTTGGCAGGATTCGAGGTGTCGCGATAGAGCATGGCCAGTGTGACCTCGGTGCCCTTCAGGGCCATGCCGATGAGGCCGACCATCCACATCCAGAACACGGCGCCAGGTCCGCCGATCGAGACGGCGATGGCCACACCCCCGATGTTGCCGAGCCCTACGGTTGCCGACAGCGCGGCGGACAGGGCCTGGAAGTGCGTCAGCGCGCCCCTGCCTTGGCCGCTGACGCCCGGCACCTTGCCCTGCAGCAGGCGGACGCCATGCGTCAGCGAGCGATACTGCATGAAGCGACTCCACACCGTGAACAGGATGCCGACGGCCAACAGTGCAATGAGCGTGGGAACGCCCAGCATCACGGCGTTGATCGTATCGAGCGCGGCGAAGAAGGCGTCCATGGGCGGGTGTTTCCGGAAGGGTTACTTGAGCAGGGCGGCGATCAGGATCCAGAGAATCCCCAGCGGAGCGGCAATCCGCAGGACGAACAACCACAGCGGGGACCACCACAGGCGCAGACGGCCCTCATTGGACAGGTGATGGACCGCCGGTTTGGCCCAGACCCAGCCGACGAACAGCGCGGTCAGCAGCCCGCCCACTGGCAGCAGGAGGTTGTTGGACAGAAAGTCCATCAGATCGAACCAGTTCTTGCCGAACAGCGTGAATCCGTTCCACAGGCCGAAGGACAGCGACGCCGGCACGCCCAGCAGCAAGCAGATGAGGGCGGCGACGACGACCGTGCGGCGACGGTCCAGGCCATGTTCATCCACAAAGTACGCCACCATCGGTTCCAGGATCGAGATCGCCGAGGTCAGCGCCGCGATCGTCAGCAGGCTGAAGAACAGCACGGCGAAGAAGGCGCCGAACGGCATCGATGCAAAGACCGCAGGCAGCGTGATGAAGGTCAGTCCCGGCCCGGCACTCGGGTTGAGGCCGAAGGCGAACACGGCGGGCAGAATCATCAGGCCCGCGAGCACGGCGGCGCTGGTATCGAGCAACACCACGGTCAGCGCTGCCGAGGGCAGGTTCTCCTGCTTCGACAGGTAAGAGCCGTAGGTCAGCAGCGTCCCCATGCCGATCGACAGCGAGAAGAACACCTGCGAGATCGCATCGTAGAACGTCTGTGCAGTGACCTTGCTGAAATCGGGCACCAGATAGAACGCCAGCCCCTCGTCGGCTCCGGGTAGCGTCAGTGCCCGCGCCACCAGGATCAGCAGGATGATGAACAGGGCAGGCATCAGAATCTTGTTCCAGCGCTCGATGCCCTTGGCAATGCCGCCGACGACGATCCAGGCGGTAAGGCCCATGAAAATGGCGGCATAGAGGACGGGTTGGACCGGATCGGAGACGAAGGCGCCGAAGGCCGCTTCCAACACCTTTGGATCGGTGCTGACCAGTTCACCGCGCGCCGACTGCACGATGTAGGCCAGCGTCCAGCCTGCGACAACGATGTAGAACGACAGGATGGCGAATCCGGTGAATACCCCCAGGAAACCCACCCCGGCCCAGTGTCGGCCGCCCAGTGCCCGAAAGGAACCGACGGGGTTGCGCTGTGCGGTGCGGCCCACAACCATCTCTGCCATGGCCAGCGATACGCCAAAGGCGATGATGATGCCGAGATAGATCAGCAGAAACGCACCACCGCCATGCTGGCCGGCAATGTAGGGAAAGCGCCAGATGTTGCCGAGCCCGATGGCCGAGCCTGCAGCTGCCATGATGAAGCCAAAGCGGCTCCCCCAGTGTTCTCTGGCAATGCTCATCCGGTTTCCCCCAAGGTTATATCTTCGATTATGCCGAACTTGGACCTCCGCACTCGGTGGGGCCGGGCAGGTCGCGCAACGAAAAGGGCCCGGTAAAGACCGGGCCCCTGACGGGTTGCGCGGCAGTTGCTCAGCGTTCGACGATCGCCACCACGCCCTGACCGCCGGCCGCACAGATCGAGATCAGGCCGCGACCGCCGCCGTTCTCGTCGATGATCTTCGCCAGCGAGGCCAGGATGCGGCCGCCGGTCGCGGCGAAGGGGTGTCCCATCGCCAGACTGCCACCCTTGATGTTCATTTTGCTGCGGTCGATTGAGCCCAGCGCGTCATCGAGGCCGAGGCGCTCGCGGCAATAGCGCGGGTCTTCCCAGGCTTTGAGCGTGCACAAGACCTGTGCGGCGAAGGCCTCGTGGATCTCGTAGAAGTCGAAGTCCTGCAGCTTGATGCCGGCGCGCGCGAGCATGCGCGGCACGGCATAGGCCGGCGCCATCAACAGGCCTTCCTTCTTCGGCCCCGCGAAATCGACGGCCGAGGTTTCCATGTGCGAGAGATACGCCAGCGGCTTGTAGCCGTGTGCCTTGGCCCAGTCTTCCGAGGCCAGCAACACGGCCGAGGCCCCATCGGTCAGCGGCGTGGAGTTGGCAGCGGTCAGCGTGCCCTGGCCGGACTTGCGGTCGAAGGCCGGGCCCAGGGTTGCGATCTTCTCGAGCGAGATATCGGCGCGCAGGTTGTTGTCGCGCTCCAGGCCCGCGAACGGCACCAGCAGGTCGGCGTGGAAGCCGGATTCGTAGGCCGCAGCTGCCTTGTGATGCGACTCGAAGGCCAACTGGTCCTGGTCGGCGCGCGCGATCTTCCACTCCTTGGCCATATCCTCGCAGTGCTGGCCCATGCTCTTGCGCGTCCGCGGCTCACCGTTGGTCGGGATCGCCGGGGCGAGCATCGACGGACGGAACTTGGCGAGTGCGGCAAAGCGCTGCCCGCCGGTCTTGGCGCGGTTCACTTCCAGCAGGATCTTGCGCAGCTTCTCGCCGACCGCGATCGGCGCATCGGACGTGGTGTCGACGCCGCCCGCGATGCCGGATTCGATTTGCCCCAGCGCGATCTTGTTGGCGACATTGATCGCCGCCTGCAGACCGGTACCGCAAGCCATCTGCACATCGGCCGCCGCGGTCTCCGGCGCCAGGCCGCAGGACAGTACCGACTCGCGGGTCAGGTTGAAGTCGCGCGAGTGCTTCAGCACCGCGCCGGCCTGGACCTCGCCGATGCGTTCGCCGTGCAGCTGGTACTTGTCGACCAGCCCCTTGAGCGCTGCCGTCAGCATGTCCTGATTGGACTTGGTGGCATAGGCGGTGTTGGACCGGGCGAAGGGGATGCGCGCGCCGCCGAGGATGGCGACCTTGCGACCGTAGGGTTTCATCGAACGCTCCTGCAGGTGGAAAAGCGGCTGGGCCGGGGCGGGCCCGGCCGGATCGAGGCGGATTATCTGGCGCAGGGAACGCGGTGGCTATTGCCCTGCCGCCACTGCGGGTTCAGCGCCAGGACCAGTCCCCGTCTCCGTTGGCAGCGATCTCACCGGGCCGGTCGGGGCGTTCGCACTCGCGGGGCTGGTACCGCTCAGTCCTTTCCTGCTTCGGCCCACTGCTCCAGCATCTTTTCCAGGTAGTGAATGTGATGCGTGCCGGCGCGAAACACGTCGTCGGCCATGATCCGGCGCTGCAAGTCGATATTGCTGTGGATGCCTTCAATGACCATTTCGGCCAGCGCCTGGCGCATGCGGGCGATGGCCGTCTTGCGATCCGAGCCATAGGCGATCAGCTTGCCGATCATCGAATCGTAGTGCGGGGGTACCTTGTAACCCGCGTAGCAATGCGAGTCGAGGCGGATACCGGGACCCCCGGGTGCGTGGTACTTCTTCAGCTCGCCCGGGGAAGGCACGAAGGTGCGCGGGTGCTCGGCATTGATGCGGCATTCGATGGCATGACCGCGCAGCCGGATATTGTTCTGCTTTTTCTTGAGTGGCTTGCCGTCGGCAATGCGGATCTGTTCCTTGATCAGATCAACGCCTGTGACCATCTCTGTCACCGGATGTTCGACCTGGATGCGGGTGTTCATCTCGATGAAGTAGAACTGCCCGTTCTCGTACAGGAACTCGAAGGTGCCAGCGCCGCGATAGCCGATGCGCAGGCAGGCGGCGACGCACAGCGCGCCGATCTCTTCGCGCTGTTCTGGCGTGATGCCGGGTGCGGGAGATTCCTCCACCACCTTCTGGTTGCGGCGCTGCATCGAGCAGTCGCGTTCGCCGAGATGGATGGCGTGGCCCTGGCCGTCGGACAGCACCTGGAACTCGATGTGGCGCGGCGTCTCCAGGTACTTCTCCAGGAAGACCGACTCGTCCTTGAAGGCGTTCAGGGCCTCGGTACGTGCCACCTGGATCTTGCTGAGCAGATCTGCCGGATCCCGGACCACCTGCATGCCGCGACCGCCGCCACCGGCAGCAGCCTTGATCAGCACGGGATAGCCGACCTGCTCGGCGATCGCCATGCAAGCGGCCTCGTCCTCCGGCAACACACCTTCGGAGCCGGGCACGCAGGGCACGCCGGCGGCGATCATCTCGGCCTTGGCATTGGTCTTGGAGCCCATCAGCCGGATGGTTTCCGGCCGCGGACCGATGAAGATGAAGCCGGACTTCTCCACCGATTCGGCGAAATCGGCGTTCTCGGACAGAAAGCCGTAGCCCGGGTGGATCGCGTCGGCCTGCGTGACTTCCGCCGCGGCAATGATGGCCGCCATGTTCAGATAGCTGCGGCCCGCCTGCGGAGGTCCGATGCAGACAGCCTCGTCGGCGAGCGCGACATGCTTCTGTTCGCGGTCGGCGGTGGAGTACACCGCCACGGTTTTGATGCCCAGTTCGCGGCAGCAGCGCAGGATGCGCAGTGCGATCTCGCCGCGATTGGCGATCAGGATTTTCTTGATTTCCTTCACGGCCGCTTACTCGATCGCGAAGAGCGGCTGGTCAAACTCCACGGGCTTCTCGTTCTCGGCAATGATCTCGACGATCACGCCGGCCTTGTCGGCTTCGATCTGGTTGAGCATCTTCATCGCCTCGATGATGCACAGCACTTGGCCAGCCTTCACGGTCTGTCCAACCTCGACAAAGGCCTTGGCGCCCGGAGAGGGAGCGCGATAGAAGGTGCCGACCATCGGTGCGCGCACGATGTGGCGGGTTTCGGCAGCCGGCGTGGCGGCGGGAGGCGCCGCGGTTGTCGTGGCTGTCGCGGCTGCCGGTGCGACCGGAGCAGCGAGCGCCGCGGGTGCAGGTGCGGAAACGTACTGGATGGGCGCCGTGTTCTGGCGGCTGATGCGTACGGACTCCTCGCCCTCGCGCACCTCCAGTTCGGAGATGCCGGATTGCTCGACGAGGTCGATCAAGGTCTTGATCTTGCGAAGGTCCATCTCTGCGTCACTCCCGGAAGTCTGTAGTCGTCAGGTTCAGCGGCTGCCCGCCTTCAGGCGCGCGTCGGCTGCGAGCAGCGCCAGGCGATAGCCCAGCGCGCCGCAGCCGACGATGCAGCCCGTGGCGATGTCGGAAAAATAGGAATGCTTGCGAAACGCCTCGCGCGCGTGCACGTTCGACAGGTGGATCTCGACGAACGGGATGGCGACCCCGAGCAGGGCATCGCGCAGCGCAACGCTGGTATGCGTGTAGGCGCCCGGGTTCAGCAGGATGAAGCTCACGGCCTCGGTCTTGGCCTGCTGTACGCGGTCCACGAGGGCGCCCTCGTGATTGCTCTGGAAGCAGCTGAGCCGATGGCCCAGGGCTTCGGCCTCACGGCCGAGATCGCGCTCGATGTCCGTCAGCGTTTGCCGGCCGTAGACCTCGGGCTCGCGGCTGCCGAGCAGATTGAGGTTGGGGCCGTTGAGGAGCAGCAGATGAGCCAAGGCGACACGCTCGAAGTGGCGGAGCCCCGGATTCTGCCGAGCGGCCGACTGAAATACAAGATGTGAGCAGTTCGCGGCATGATCGCCGCGAATCCGCACAAGATACGGGGGAGTATGGGCTCAGTCGCCGAGATGCCTGCGGATCAGCCGATCCAGGGCCTCGTCATCGAGCCCGCCCAGCACGGTATCGGCAACGCGGCCGGCGGGGTCGACCAGAACCGAGTACGGCAGAGCAGCCTTGTCGTTGCCGAGCACGCGCATCGCCGCATCGGCGCCCACGTAGTCCGGCATCACCGGATAATTGATGCCGAAGCGCGTGACCAGGGGGCGTACGCCGTCCGCCTCATCCAGCGCAGGGCCCAATATCTGCAGCCCGCGCGCGGCATGCCGTGTCTGCGCGGCGACCAGATGCGGCAGCTCGTCCATACACGGCGCGCACCATGATGCCCAGAAGTTGAGGAGGACCCATCGCCCCCGGAACTCCTCCAGCGTGCGCGGCTTGCCATCGAGATCGACCATGCGGATCGTGGGCGCCGCGGTGCCATGCAGTTGTGGCGCGGCGCCGTGCTGCAGGGCCCGGTAGGCGATATAGCCGCCGAGGGCAGCCGGCACAGCGAGCAGGGCAACGATCAGGGTCTGGCGCATCGGCGTGGTGGCGTGATTCAACGGGGGAGATCGAGGATCGCGGTCTGCGGCGGATAGCACACGCCGGCGTCGGCGCAGCCCTGCCAGCGCAGACGCAGGCGGACGGGGCCACTGCCCGGCGGCAGGCCGGCGTCGCCGGTCAGGAGACTTCGGTAAATCTCGACGCGGCCGAAGTGTTCATCCTGATGTGGAAGTCCTGCCGGCAGCCGCACGCTGGCCTTGGACCCCGCCGGCTGCAGAATCTCGACTTGCACGCGATGCTTGTAGAGGTAGTAGCCCGGCGCGATGTTCCATTCGAGCTGCACGCGGTCACCGCGACGCTCCAGTGGCAGCAGCAATGCAAACGCGGTATCGGCGGATAGCAACGCATCCGGATCGAGCGCGCCCTTCAGCGAGGCGCCGCCTGCGGCGGTGGCGCAGGTCAGCAGGAGACAGGACAGAGCGGCGGTCAGGCGCACGCGTAGGGCATCCGGGAGCAATGGGGCAAGAGACGAGTCTGTCCGACCGCCGCCGGCACCTGGAAGTTCTCGAGCAGGCCCGCGTCGGGTGGACGGTGCCGCTATTGTGAGGGCCGGCGCGCGTCGCGAACAGCCCAGCGCCGGTCCGTGGGGGCGCCCTGCCGTCAGGGGCGATAGGTCAGCCCGCAGCTCATCTGCAGCGCACCGGGAGTGCCGCACCAAGCCTGCGGCGTGCTCGCCAGCGGTTCCGTGGGCAGGAGGGACGCTTGTGCAGTAGCAACGGGCCCTTCGAAGCGGTCCAGCATCAGGCCGACGGTGATCCCCAGCGCGAGGAGCAGAACGGCATGCAGCCGCCGCAGATACGCGAGACGACGCAGATGCCGGTGATCGATGATGTGCCAGCGGGTCATGAATCGCGAGTCAGAGGGGCGTGCCGGCATTAGGCCGCGTTGCCAGCGCTCCGCGGGATCGCTGCCGACCAGCGGTGAGCGCGAGCGGATGCGCGTGTGGCTGGCCTCGCGGTCGAAGCCGGTTCAGACTACGCCGCCCGCGCGCCGTCGCGGACGGCTTCCAGTCCCGCCGCCTGCGGCGGGAGATCACCTCCGATGGTCCCCATGTCCCGCCTGACCCTTCCGCTTTTCCGCGCCGAGGCCCGTGTCACCCTGCGACTCGCGTTGCCGCTGATCCTGGCGCAGCTCAGTTTTGTCAGCATGGGCACCGTCGACACCATCGTCGCGGGCCGTATGGGCGAGGCGGAGCTGGCGGCGGTGGCTGTGGGGGCCAACCTCTGGTTCGTGCTCTTCGTGTTGTTCATGGGCCTGTTCATGGCCTGTACGCCGATTGTCGCGCAACGCGTCGGTGCCGGACGCGACCCGGTCTGGATCGGGGGGTTTGTGCGTCGCGCGATTGCCATGGCGGCCGCCATGGGCCTGGCCTGGATGGCGCTGCTGTATCTGCTGCTGGAGCCCGCATTGAGCTGGCTGGCGCTGGAGCCGCAGACGCGGGCTTTTACCGAGGACTATCTATTCGCGGTGTCGTGGTCGGCGGTGCCGTTCTGTGTCGGCTTCGTGGCGCGCAATACGGCCGAGGGCTTCGGTTTGACGCGCGCGCCACTGTATGCCGGTTTGACCGGCGCCAGTGTCAACGCCGTGTTTGCCGCGCTGCTCGGTTTCGGGTGGTGGGGCTTCCCGGAACTGGGGCCTGCGGGCTGTGGCTGGGCCTCCGTGCTGGCATCACTCGCAATGCTGATGGTCTACGCGGCGATGTATCTGCGCGTCCCGGCGCTGCGCGCGCTGCAGGTGTTTCGTGCGCGGGCGCAGCCGGTGCCGGGTGAGCTGCGCGAGATTCTGGTGCTCGGTGCGCCGATCGCGGCGATTCTGGCGGCCGAGGCCTGGTTGTTCCTGGGGGGGGCGCTGCTGATGGCGCGTTTCGGGGACGCCACGGTCGCCGCGCACCAGATCGCGATCAATTTCGCTTCGATGACCTTCATGGTGCCGCTGTCGATCGGCATGGCGGCAACCGTTCGCGTCGGTCATGCCGTCGGCGCAGGTCTGCGCGACGAGCCCCTGCGCCGCGGTCAGGTCGGCATGCTGCTCAGTGCGATGTTTGCCCTGGTATCGGCCACCACGATGCTGCTGTTTCCCGCTGTGATTGTCGGGGTCTATACCCATGTGGAATCGGTGGCCGACATGGCGGTCGGTTTTCTCGGCCTCGCCGCGCTGTTCCAGCTTTTTGATGGTGTGCAGGCCAGCGCCAATGGTGCGCTGCGGGGCCTCAAGGACACGCGCCTGCCGATGCTGATCACGGTGTCGGCGTACTGGATCATCGGCATGCCGCTGGCGGCGTGGCTGGCGTTCAGGACGCCGATGGGGCCGAGCGGCATCTGGTGGGGTTTCATCGTTGGCCTGCTCGTGGCATCCATTGGACTGGCGCTGCGGTTCCTGTTGCGTGCGCCGCGCGTGGTCATCACCAACCGATCTGAGCTTATGACTTGAACTCTGCGGTTACGGGCGCATCATGGGCGCCCGCTTGTTGCACTGGAGGATTGATCATGACCTTGAGACTCGGCGATGTTGCCCCCGATTTCGAAGCCGATACCACCGAAGGCCGCTTGCGCTTCCATGAGTGGCTGGGCAGCGCTTGGGGTGTACTGTTCAGTCACCCGAAGAATTACACCCCAGTCTGCACGACCGAGCTTGGTTACACCGCCAAGCTCAAGCCGGAGTTCGACAAGCGCAACGTCAAGGCGATCGGACTGTCGGTCGACAAACTCGAGGATCACCACGGCTGGAGCCGCGACATCGAGGAGACACAAGGGTGTGCCCTCAACTTTCCGCTGATCGCCGATCCCGACAAGACGGTCGCGAATCTCTACGACATGATCCACCCCAACGCATCCGACACGTTCACGGTGCGCTCGGTATTCATCATCGATCCCAACAAGAAAATCCGACTGCAGTTGACCTATCCGGCCAGCACCGGCCGCAACTTCGACGAGATCCTGCGCGTGATCGATTCACTGCAGCTCACCGATGGCTACAAAGTGGCAACGCCGGTGAACTGGAAGCAGGGTGAGGACGTGATCATCGTGCCGGCTGTCAGCAACGAGGCTGCCAAGCAACTGTTCCCAGCAGGGTGGAAGGAGTTGAAGCCCTATCTGCGGCTGGTGCCGCAGCCCAAGTGCTGAGCGCGCACCAACTTCAGCGCGCTGCAGCGCCGTGACCTGTTGCCGTGGCGGCGTGAGCCGTATCGAGGATCCACGCCGACGGCAGGGCCGGTAGCGCCGCCGCCGACGGTGGGGACGGGGGCGGCAGCGCCGCCGGCGTCTGGGCGGGCGCGGAGAGGGGCAGTAGATCGACGATTTGCACGGGCGTGGCCGCCAGGGCCGGTACCATGGCCGTGCGGGCCCGGAGCCGGGCGCTGCTAAGCAGGTCGTCGATGGTGCGCACTGCGTGCTCCAGCACTTCGGCCTGCGCCTGCGGTTCCATCGCGACCTGCTCAACCGCGCGCTGACGCAGTGCCTTTGCCGTGTTGCGCAGGCGCGACTGCGTCGTGCGCAGGCGTAACTCCTGACCGGTCTGCGGTGCTCGACGGTCCTCAAGCTGGTGGGCGGCTGCCTCCAGGTAACGCTGCAGTGCGTCGCCGCAGCGCATCGGGGTATCCCGCAGACACGTGATCGCCGCTCCATGGGCCTGATTGGCGGTGTAGGCGGTCAACTCGACTGCCTGCACGCCCGGGCTGGCGGCCAGGCCGAGGCCAACAAGCGCAAGAAAGGTGGTGATCCGGAAGGACATGGAGCGGGGCAACGTGGGCAAGTGAGGGCCTATGCGACTAAAGACGCATGGACTGTGCCGAACCCGAAGGCAACCAGGCCGCGCATGCTGGCTTAGCTATCGGCGTACCGCAATTGTCGGCGGACACTATTCCCGTTGTGTGAAAGGACAGACGCCGGTCGGGCCGGATGCGGACAGGGCGTTCGCGCCGCGTACAATACCGGCCCCATTCGTCCAGCCTGAACTGCAAGACTCATGTCCGACGCCCTGAATCGCCGCTCGAAGACCATCACCCAGGGCGTACAGCGCTCGCCCAACCGCGCGATGCTGCGCGCCGTCGGCTTCGGCGACGGTGACTTCGAGAAGCCGATCGTCGGAGTCGCCAATGCGCATTCGACGATGAATCCCTGCAACGCGGGCATCCAGCCGCTTGCGGATCGGGCGGCGGCGGCGGTCAAGGCGGCCGGCGCCATGCCGCAGACCTTCGGCATCCCGACGGTTACCGATGGCATCTCGATGGGCACCGAAGGCATGAAGTTCTCGCTGGTGTCGCGCGAGGTCATCGCCGACAGCATCGAGACCGCGGTGTCGTCGCAGTGCATGGACGGCGTGCTGGTCGTCGGCGGCTGCGACAAGAACATGCCGGGCGCAATGATCGGCATGGTGCGGATGAATATTCCCGCGATTTTCGTTTACGCCGGCACGATCAAGCCGGGCAACTGGAAGGGTGTGCCGCTGACGATCGTGTCGGCGTTCGAGGCGGTCGGTTCGTTTCAGGCGGGCAAGATGTCGCAGGAAGACTTCGAGGGCGTCGAGAAGAATGCGTGCCCGAGCGTTGGTGCCTGCGGCGGCATGTACACCGCCAACACCATGTCCTCTGCCTTCGAGGCGCTGGGCATGTCGCTGATGGGGTCCTCACAGATGGCGTCCCCGGACCCCGAGAAGGCGGATTCTGCCGCAGACTCCGCGCGGGTGTTGGTCGACGCGATCCGCAAGGATCTGAAGCCACGCGACATCGTCACGCGCAAGGCGATCGAGAATGCGATGGCGCTGATCATGGCGACCGGGGGCTCGACCAATGGTGTTCTGCACTTCCTTGCGATTGCGCATGCAGCGGAAGTGCCGTTCACGCTCGACGATATCGAGGCTATCCGACTGCGTACCCCGGTGCTGTGCGACCTGAAGCCGTCCGGCAAGTACGTGGCTGTGGACTTCCATCGCGCCGGCGGCGTGCCGCAGGTGCTGAAGATGCTGCTGGTCAACGGCCTGCTGCATGGGGATGCGCTGACGATCACCGGCGAGACGATGGCCGAGGCCCTCAAGAACGTCCCCTCACAGCCGCGCGCTGATCAGGACGTGATTCGCCCGTTCGACAAGCCGATGTATGCCCAGGGCCATCTGGCGGTACTCAAGGGCAATCTGGCCCCGGAGGGTGCGGTGGCCAAGATCACCGGCCTCAAGAACCCGTCGATCACCGGCCCGGCGCGGGTATTCGATTCCGAGCCGGAGTGCATGGACGCGATCATGGCCGGCAAGATCAAGGCTGGCGATGTCGTTGTCATCCGCTATATCGGCCCGCAGGGCGGTCCCGGCATGCCGGAGATGCTGGCGCCGACCAGCGCGCTCGTCGGGCAGGGCCTCGGCGAGAGCGTGGGTCTGATCACCGACGGTCGTTTCTCCGGCGGAACCTGGGGCATGGTGGTTGGTCACGTCGCGCCCGAGGCTTTTGTCGGCGGGCCCATTGCGCTGGTCGTGGAGGGTGATTCGATCACGATCGATGCCCACCACCAGTTGATCCAGATCAATGTCGACGAGGCGGAACTGGATCGTCGCCGCAGGGTCTGGAAGCAGCCGCCGCCGCGCTACACGCGGGGGGTCCTGGCGAAGTTCGCGCGCCTGGCCAGCAGCGCCTCGCGCGGTGCCGTGACCGACTGATCAGGCGACGTCGGGCAGCCGGAAGAAGGCGCGCGCATTCGCGGTTGTCGCGAGTGCGATGTCGTCTTCGGGACGGCCGCACGCCTGAGCAATCGCCTGCACGACCCAGGTCAGATAGGCCGGTTCGTTGCGTCGACCGGCAGCGCCCTCGGCAGGTTTGGGCGCGGTGCGCGGAAGCAGGTAGGGCGCATCGGTTTCCACCATCAGCCGATCGAGCGGAATATCGCCGACGGCTTCCAGCAGGTGCCGGCCGCGGCGTTCGTCACAGATCCAGCCCGTGATGCCGATATGGCAGTCGAGTGCCAGATAGTCGTGCAGGGCCTCGCGGGTATCGGTGAAACAGTGCACGACCACCGGCCCCAGGTGTGGCCGGTGCTCCCGCAGCATCGCCAGGAAGTCTCCGTGGGCATCGCGCTGATGCAGGAAGAGCGGCTTTCCTGATTCGACCGCAAGCGCCAACTGTGCGGCGAAAGCGCAGCGCTGGTCCTCTCGTGGCGACAGGTCGCGGAAGTAGTCGAGTCCGCATTCCCCCAACGAAACGCAGGTGGGCTGCCGGGCCAGCTCGCGGAAGGCAGCCTGCAGCGCGGCGTTCCATTCGCTGGCGTGGTGGGGGTGCAAGCCGGCCGTGGCGAACAGAAAGCCCGGATGGAGCTGCGCCAGTTGCTGCGCGCGCTGCGCGCTGTCCAGCGAACTGCCGGTGATCACGATCTGCCGCACGCCGGCTTCACGGGCGCGCAGCAGCACGGCATCAAGATCGGCACCGAAACTCTCATGGGCAAGGTTTGCCCCGATGTCGACGAGGTCCATCGGTGCAGCCCTCATGGGATCTGGCCGCGGGTCTCATCCGGAAAGCATTCGTGTCGCCACAGCACCACCTGTTCCACGGTGGCTTGCTGGCCCGGTGGCGGCGTGCGTTCAAGCATGTAGATGATCTTCATCGTCATCAGGCGCTTGGACTGCAGTTCGGCACGCCCAGCCAGCGGCAGATTCCAGCTGCGGCAGAGGTACTTGCCGTAGTAGGCGCGGTGACGCTGGAACGGGGTTTCCCACAGGCGCCCGCGATAGGTGAGCCAGCGGATGTTGTCCGGATCCTGCGAATACAGCGCGGGCTTCTGGAAGCTCGGCGCGCCGCGTTGCGGATGCAGCAGGTCGATTTCGCTGCCGTCGGCCAGTCGGCCGGGAATCACCATCCAGCCATCGTCCTTGAGCGGGAACGGGGCGAACATGTTCCAAAGCTGATCGATCCGCAGCAGGCGCAAGACCGGCGACAGCGCGGGCTGGGTCTGCTGCGGTACCCAGCGGATCGTGCTCAGATTCCACAGCAACACCAGCGCCACAAGCACAGCGACCACGATCTGCCAGCCGCCGCCCAGTTCCCACCGCGTTTCCCGCTGCGGCAGCAGATGGGCGGTCAGCCTGGCGAAGTGGCCGCGATGGCGGGCGACGAAGTCGTAGACACGATTGCCGGGTGCGGTCACCGCGGGTCTGCGCGCCAGCGGGTAGAGCCAGCCCAGCAGGGGCGAGTGCTGCAGCAGGACCGCGAAGGCGGTCCATTTCAGGTGTGCCGACTCGTCTGCGTCGATGACTACCCAGGAGTTGTTGGCCTCCAGCAGCGTGCGTGCGCGTGGTGTGTCCTGCGCGGGTGCGATCTGCGCGCGCGGCAGAATCAGGAACTGCTGGAACAGTCGGCACATCTTCAGGCAGAAGCCGCAATCGCGGTCGTAGTAGATGCGCAGGGGGCCCGGGTGGCGGCGCTGCTGGCGTCGGTCCAGCGCATCCCAGATCCAGCCCCCCGTGAAGAGGGTCAGCGACGCGAAGCTGACAAACGGGAAGTGTCCCAATTCCAGACACAGCCAGAATCCCAGGTGCATGGCCATGAAAGCCAGCATCAGCGCCAGGCGTACGGGTCTGAGGAAGATCGGTGTGAAGATCAGCAGCGGCCCCAGCAGTTCCAGCCACCACACATAGAGCGTGAGTCCCTGCGTCAGCGGCAGGTACTCGTTCAGTAGCTTGCCGAGCGGCAGGACATGCCGATCCAGCGACAGCGCGTAGTAGACCGCGCTGTAGTCTGTCGTCCACTCCGGAGCGTTCTTCAGGATCGCACTGAAGAAATACACGGACATCACCTGCAGCAGCAGGCCCAATGAGCCCCAGGAGACATGCAGGTGCGCCGATGGCGGTGCGTTGGTGGAGACTGCCGCATCGACCGAGAAGCGCGCGCCAACCGGCAGGAACATCGACCAGAACAACAGACAGGCCATCAGCAGGTCACCGCCGATGAGCACCATCGGGTTGCGGTTCATCAGCGAGGCCCAAAGCACGAAGGACAGCACGTTGACCAGGCGGGTGCGCCAGCCCAGTACATACATCAGGGCCAGCAGGGCCTGCGCACCGATCATGAACACGATGAACCCGGTATCGCCCCCCACGAGATGCAGCGACAGTCGATAGGCACTTTCGGATTCGACCATCCAGCCCCGGGGCATGACCCCGAGATCGGTCCAGAACGCCGTGGCATCGCCCAGTGCCAGTATCAGATTGCAGAACAGCACACTGCCGAGCACGACGCGGAACAGTGCCAGTGTGCGCAGATCGATGCCGATGACCTCGGCAAGTCGGGGAAAGCGGGAGGCGAGGTTGGCATTCATGGCGCGAAGTGTGCCGCAGGCGATGTTGTACGCGCAGCGGAAATGACAAGGGGAGCCAGCGGCTCCCCTTGTCCCTGCGACGTGTGACGCTGCATTTAGCGGGCGATCAAGTCGCCCATGTGGCCAGTGCCGCCATCCAGCATGCGCTGGCGCTCGACCGTCAGGTCGGCGTCGTTGCCGTATTCGGCGCGGTAGGTCGGCAGCAGGCCACCGAGCGTACCCAGGCCACCCGTGGAACCCCCGGTGGAGCCTCCCGTGCTGCCCCCCGTGGAACCGCCCGTCGAGCCGCCCGTGCTGCCACCGGTGGAGCCGCCCGTGGAGCCTCCGGTCGAACCGCCGGTGCTGCCGCCCGTCGTACCGCCCTGCGGGTCCGGAGATTCATCGCTGTCGAAGGCTTCAGCGGCGACGAAGCCCAGGCCGACGGCGCCGGCGGCAAGCAGGGTCCAGTCGATGGCGGTCCAGACCACGGCACCCTCAGCCTGACTGCTCTGGATGCTGCGGGCGAACGGCAGGCCGTTCATGTGGGCCGAGCGAAAGCCGCGAGCGCCGAATTCGACCTGAGCCAGCGCCGGACGCACCACGGCGGACGCGCGCGGATCATGGTCCAGCCGGAGCCCGTAGAAGAAAGATTCGCCCGGCATCTGCTCGACGCCGCCGAACTTGAAGTTCAGATAGGCGCTCGCCTGAGGCTGGTGCTCCGACGGATCGGCCGCAACGGCCACCGCACCCACAGTACCCAGAACCGAAGCGGCTGCAACGGTCATCCACAACTTTCGCATGATGCTTTCCCCCAACTGGAAGCTTGATTTAGATGTGTCCGCACTATAGAGAGCGGCGGCCGAAACTGGCAAGCGAAACGGCCCTGAACATGCGCTTCGGGCTGCGGCACAATCCTGGATTCGAATCCCCGACTCCCGGAGCCTGCGCCATCGTGTCTGACTTGCCCCCGCCCGGAAAGACCGAGCCGCGACTGATCGAGGGGCCGGCCGGTCTCATCGAAGCCCTCTGGTCGGCGCCGCAAACGGCGGCGAACGGGCTGGCCGTGATCTGTCATCCGCATCCGCTCTTCGGGGGTGCGATGAGCAACAAGGTGACCTATGCGCTGGCGGCCGCTGCGCAGGCGGCAGGCCTGCAGGCCCTGCGGTTCAACTTTCGAGGGGTCGGACGCAGCGCGGGCCCTCATGACCACGGCCGCGGCGAGACCGACGACGTGCTGTTTCTGGTCGACTGGTTGCGTGAGCGAGTTCCAACTGGGCCCGTGGTGCTGATGGGCTTCTCGTTCGGTTCCTGGGTGGCGCAAAAGGCCGCCGTGCGGCGACCGCCGGCAGCGCTGGTCAGCATCGCGCCGCCACTGGCCAAGTACCTCGCCGACGAGCCTGTGCCGGCGCGCCCGGCTTGCCCCTGGCTGGTCATGCATGGATACGACGATGATGTGGTCGAGTACGAGCCGACCCGCGCCATTGTCGAAGCCTATGACCCGCCGCCGGAGGAATTTCACCGTCTCGACGGCGTGGGTCACTTCTTTCACGGCCGCCTGGCCGACATCAGCGATGCGGTCGCCCCTTTTCTGGCGCGGCTGCCGCGCTGAAGCACGTATCATCACGGCCACTCTCAGATCGACCGGAGTATCGCCATGCGTTACGCCCTGCTTGCCGCCTTGCTGTGTGTCCCGCCGTCGGCTGTTGCCGCCGATGCCGACTTCGATATCAACTGCACGCCGCCGGCCGGGTGTCAGGCTGCCTTTGCCGCGGTCATCAAGGACGCCAGCGCGGCGCTGGGCTACAAGGCGCTGGGTCCCGCCGAGGCCACGGGCCTGACCGGCTTCGGCGCCGGCGCGATGGTCAGCTACGTGGCGGTCAACGATCAGCAGGCCTGGCAGACGCTGACGGGGACCAAGGTCGATGAGATCGGGATGGCGGGTGTGGTCGTGCACAAGGGGCTGCCGTTCGGCATCGATCTCGGCGCGTTCTACTCGACGATTCCCGGGGCTGATGTCGATGTCTACGGCGGCGAGTTGCGCTACGCCCTGCTCGAGGGCGGCGTCGCAAGTCCCGGCCTCGCGCTGCGTGCCAGCTACACCACGACGCAGGGGCTCGATGATTTCGATTACGAGGCCTGGGGACTGGACCTGTCGGTATCGAAGGGATTTGCGTTCGTCACCCCCTATGTCGGTGTCGGTTACAGCCTGTCGACTGCGGATCCTCGCAGCGCAGATGCGCAGGCTGCTGGCTTGCGCGAAGTCGAGGTCGATCAAGGGCGCATCTTCGCGGGCGTGCGGCTGGCCCTGCTGATTCTCGAACTGACGCCGGAATACCAGCGCCAGGGCGACGCCGATGTCTACAGTCTGCGGTTCGGCTTCTCCTTCTGAGCGCTCATGCGCAGTGCACTCGCCGCCTGGCTGAACCGATCCCGCGAACGCTCGGCGCCCACGATTCACCACCGCCTGGCCGCCGCCGTTCTTCTCGTGGAAACCGCGCGCGCGGATTTTCGCCGCGATGAAGAAGAGCTTGATCTCGTCCGCGCGACGCTGGCGGATGCTTTTGATCTGAATCATGACGAAGCACTGCAACTGGTCCAGGACGCAATGGCCAGGGCGCACGATGCGGTGTCCTTGCACGATTTCGTGGCAACGCTGAACCGCGATCTCGAAGCACCTGAGAAGGAGCGGTTGATCGGTTGGCTCTGGCAGGTTGCCTATGCAGATGGCCGCATCGATCCGCAGGAAGAAGCGCTGATCCGGCAGATGGCCGACTGGCTGTATGTGCCGCATCAGGTCTTCGTGCGTCAGCGTCTCCAGGTTTCGCCCGGATGACCGAAGCCGTTCAGGCCCGGCTCACGCGTCCCCGCGAAAATTGAACGTCTTCCGCGCCGCGCGGTCGGTGCGGAGTCCTGATTTAATGACAGCACTGCGCCTGAGGGCACAGTCGACATCACGAGAGGATCGAACATGAAGCGTTTGCTGACCCTGTGTGCCTGCGCGGTGCTGAGTGCCTGTGCGACTGGCGCCGGTGGGGGCGGTAGCGATCAAGCCCCGCGCAGCATCCTGGCCGAGGACCCGGCGCCGTCTACTGCGAGTGCCGCACCGGCCGCCGACGCGCCACCGGGGCAGACCTACAGTTCCGAGGAGCTGGCCCGGGAGGCGTCGAAGTTCTTCGGCGCCAACAGCGAGAATCTCGCGTTGGCGATCGAGCGCGCGGTATCGGATTACGGCCGTCCCGTGGGCTACATCTACGGCAATGAAGGCGGCGGTGCCGTGGTCGTCGGTCTGCGCTTCGGCGAGGGTGTGCTGCAGTACAAGGGGGGCGGCAGCATGAAGGTGTTCTGGCAGGGCCCCTCGATCGGCTGGGATTTCGGCGGCAGCGCCTCCAAGGTGTTCACGCTGGTCTACAACCTGGAAGATACCTCTCAGCTGTTCCAGCGTTTTCCGGCAGTCGACGGCAGTCTCTATGTCGTGGCGGGCATGAGCCTCAATTACCAGCGCAGCGGCGATATCGTGCTGGCGCCGATTCGCACGGGCGTGGGGCTGCGTGCAGGAGCCAGTCTCGGCTACATCCACTACACGCGCGAGCGTTCGTTCCTGCCGCTCTGATCGATGCGCCGCAGCAGTTCGGCGACATCCGTGCTGTCGTGATAGAGACCTAGGCCCACGCGTAGTCGATCGGCCCGTACGTCGGTGAGGACGCCGACATCGGCCAGCGCCTGCTGAACCGCGGACGCTCCCGGGTGGCGGAAGCTCAGAAAATTCCCGCGGCGCTGACCGGTGGGTGGCAGCAGGTGCATCCGATTCAGCACCGGGTGCCCGCGCCGGTCCAGGCCTTCCAGCAATTCCCGCTGCAGATCGCTGATCTGGGCATGAAGCCGCTGCACGGTGATCTGGTAGCGACGAACCCAGTCCATGACGGCCGTGAGGCGATACAGCGCGGTCGGATCGAAGGTTGCCCCCCAGAAGCGGCCGCCATCGGCTGGGTAATGGATCTGCTCATCGGCGGCCCGCTCGAGGGCGCCAAAACTGGCGAGCCAGCCCGTCAGCAGTGGACGCGGGACCTGCCCCGGCGGCGAGTGCAGGAAAGCCACGCCTTCGCCGGCCATGCCGTACTTGTGCCCCCCGGCGAGATAGAACACGCGATGGGCCAGGCGGGACAGGTCGGTTGGTACGGCCATGAAGCCGTGATAACCATCAATGACGATCAGGCTGCGGCTGCTGGGGACGGCGGCCACCAGCGAGGCCAGGTCCTCGACCCAGTACCCGGAATTGTAGAACACCTGACTGAAATAAATCAGGTGGTGCCCTCCGGCTCGGGCTGCGGCAGCAAAGCGGCCCGGAAAGTTCTCGAAGGGCTCGACGGGGACGGTCTCGACGGTGCAGTGTCCGGCCTCGACGAGACGGGCCAGCTGGCGCGAGACGCTGAGAAATTCGCCGTCGGTGGTCAGCACCCGGAAGGGGCGGGATTCCACTCCCGAGAGCAGCCGTACCAGGAACTCGTGCGTATTGCCGCCGAAGCAGAGGGATGCGGGATCCGGCAGGTTCAGGATGCGCGCGAGGTGATGCTGCGCCTCGGGCACCCGTTCGCTGAAGAGGCGCGTCCAGCGGGTTTCCAGCTGCTCCGCCGCATCGATCCAGGCCTGCTGCTGGGCGTCAAAGCTGACGTCCGGCCAGGGATGCAGACTGTGTGCGCAGAAGTTCAGGCGCTGTGGATGCGCTCCGAGAAAACGGGAAAAATGCGGTTTCAGCGACATGCCGCGAGGGTGTCACAGCGTGGTGCGGTGCCAGTCCGATGCATGCGCGTCTCCGACGCTCCCGGGGGCTTGCCCCCGCCAGGTCCAGATGACAGGAGTTTGACAAGCATACGCCGTGGCGAACTCTTGAGCATTTGCGGCGTCATACCCATACAATGCAGTGTGAGTCCGACCTCCCAAGGAGTGTTTTCAATGAGCTGGAACAACGAGATGCGTCCCGTCCCCGTGCAGAGCCGCGGTGGTGCCTATGTGCCGTCCGGCCTGGCTGCGGCCGAGGGCAACAAGGTTCTGCGTAACACCTATCTGCTGCTGTCAATGACCCTGCTGTTCAGTGCGGCCATGGCGGGCGTGTCGATGGTCATGGGCGTGCCCTATGGCGTCAGCCTGGTCTGCTCGCTGGTGGCGATGGGCATGCTGTGGTTCGTCGTGCCGCGCACCGCCAACAGTGAGGCAGGCATCTGGGTGGTGTTTGCGGTGACGGGCCTGCTCGGGTTCGGTCTGGGTCCGATCCTCAATCGTTATCTCGGTGCCGCCAACGGCGGTCAGATCGTGATGCTGGCGCTGGGCATGACTGGCGCGGTATTCGTCGGCTTGTCGGCTTACGCCGTCAAGACCCGGCGCGACTTCAGTTTCATGCGCGGCTTCCTCGCCGGCGGCATGATTCTGATGCTGGTTCTGATGGTCGGCCTGCTGATCGCCTCGCTGTTTGGGTACTTCTTCCAGCCCCTGGCGCTGGCGTTGTCGGCGATGGTCGCGCTGCTGATGTGCGGCATGATCCTGTATCAGACCGGTGAGATCGTGAATGGCGGCGAGACCAACTACGTGCTGGCGACCGTCACGCTGTACGTGTCGATCTACAATCTGTTCACCAGCCTGCTGCATCTGCTCGGCTTTGCCTCCGGCGACGAGTAAGCGGTCCGGCGTATGGTTCGCGAGCCCCGCCACTGGCGGGGCTTTTTCGTGGAGGCAGGGAACATGAGTGCTGCTATGAATTGGTCGGTGCTGGGGCAGACGGCAGGGCTGCTGGTGCTGTCCAACATCTTCATGACGATGGCTTGGTACGCACATCTGAAGGATTTGCGTGACAAGCCCTGGATCATTGCCGCATTGATCTCGTGGGGCATTGCCCTGTTCGAGTACTTGCTGCAGGTTCCTGCCAACCGGATCGGTTACACCACGCTGAGCCTGCCCCAGCTCAAGATCCTGCAGGAAGTAATCACACTGGCCGTGTTCGTGCCCTTCGTCCTGCTCTACATGAAGCAGCCGCTGAAATGGGACTACCTCTGGGCGGCCCTGTGCATGGTGGGCGCGGTGTACTTCACTTTCCGCTCCTGAGTCGATCAGGGGGCTGGCGGCGGCGGGCCCAGGGTCGGCGGCTGCGGCAACGGCGGTATTGCCGTTTCGGGGCTCGGCGATGGGTCGGCAGCTGGACCCGGATCGGGCTGCGCCACTGCGGGCGCTGCCGGCGCGGGGGTCGCTGCCGGCTCGACCGCCCCGCTCGCGGGACGCGCCGGCGGCGGGCCGCGCTCGGCCTTGAGGACAAACTGGTTCTGCTCGGTGCGGAGCAGCCGTCCGGTCACCGTAACGGGTTCCTTGCTGAGGCCATCGCGGACGTCCAGCAGGCGGGCGCCCGGGACGCGGCCGCTGACCCAGAGACACTCTCGCTTGCCGGTCAGCATCCAGTCACTGCTGGTCAGGGGTTGCGCGCCTCGGCACTGGCCGTCGCGTTGGCGGGCGACGCCGGAGACCGTGATGCGTTCATCCACGACCTCGGCCAGGTGGGGCACGGCGACATCCACCGGCACCGCACTGCCCGGCGCAAAGCGCACCGGCTGGCTAGGGTCGTAGCCGCTGGCGCAGGCGCCGAGCAAGACCGTCGCAAGGAGGCAGGGCAGAGACCGGCTGGACATGAGGACATCGCTCCAATGTGTTGAAAAGCCTGGGCGTGAACCGTACCGCAATCGGCTGCCGCCTGTCCCCCCGCGCAGGGGCTCGGGCGACGATAGTCCGCGACGATCCCCGGCATCAAAACAATTCACTGGCCCCGCAGATGAGAGTCATTATCATCTTTGCTCGATGTCCGGAGGATTGCGATGATCAAGACACTTAGTTTCGGCCTCATGCATGTCAGTGTGGCGTTCGTCGTCGTCTATGCCATGACCGGCGACTGGCTGACTGGCGGCCTGGTGGCACTGGTCGAGCCCTGCATCAACACGGTGGCCTACCACTTCCACGAGAAATTCTGGAGGCGCGGTGTTGGCGAACGCTCCGGCCGTGCGCCTGTCTGGGGCCACGCCCACTGATCCGGCAGGGGAATCAGGCGATGTGTCGAGTCGCGATCAGCAGGGCCGCCATCGTCAGGCCCAGGACAATGACCAGCTGACGCAACCGCTGCGCAGACACGCGTCGTGTGAGATGCGCGCCGACATAACCACCGAGCAGCGCGAAGACGGCCATCCAGGCGGCGGCCCCCCAATGCACGGCGCCCGCCACTGCGTAGAGCACAACGGCAATCGCGGTCAGCACCGCCGAAATCTGGTTCTTGACCGCGTTTGCCGCATGCAAGGAGCCGAGGCCGGCGTGCGTCAGCGTCGTCAGCAGCAGGATGCCCAGCCCACCGTTGAAGTAGCCGCCGTAGATGCAGCATGCCAACAGCGGCAACCACGACAGCTGCGGGTCTGAGCGACCGGTTCGCGGCTTGATGTCTGCCGCCCGCAGCCGGGGCTGCAGGAAGAACAGGCCGGTTGCGGCGAGCAGCAGCAGCGGCGCCAGCGCCGCGAACAGCTGATCGCTGGTTTTCACCAGCAGCCCAGCGCCGAGGGCGCCGCCGACCAGCGCGAGCGTCAGCAGGCGTGACAGCGAGGTGCCCCGCGGAAGTGCCAGGTCGTGACGCGAAGCCCAGCTGGCGCTCAAATAGCCGGGTAGCAACGCCACCGTGCCGGTGGCATTGGCCGCCACCGGCGGCACGCCTGCCGCCAGCAGGGCCGGCAGGGTCAGGAAGCTGCCGCCGCCAGCAACCGCATTGAGGGCGCCCGCCAGCAGTGCAGCCGACGCGAGCCACAGCGCATCGAGAAGCGTCATGCAGCGTGCGCGGCAGGTCGGCCGCGGCGCGTCGCTGAAACTTCGCCGTGCGGCGACCCGGTCCGGGCTGCTTGCGGGACCAAGGCGCGTACTGTGCGGGAGGTCACTTCCATGGGAAACTCCAAGCGTGCGGCGTGGTTGCTGACGAGGAGACGCTACCTCAAGCCCCGCGCTGCTGAAAGGTCGGAGGCACACACCGACCCGCTACCGTCGAGGGGACGACATTGCCGCATATCGAGAACCGCCGGGGCCTGGCCCCGGCTCTGTACTTCCTGTTTGCGCTGTCCGGGGTCGCCGGACTGATTTATGAATCGATCTGGTCGCACTACCTGAAGCTGTTCCTGGGCCATGCGGCCTACGCGCAGACGCTGGTGCTGGCCATCTTCATGGGCGGCATGGCGCTGGGAGCCTGGGCTGCCGGCGAGTGGGCGCGGCGGCTGCGGCAGCCGCTGATGGGCTACATCCTGGCCGAGATCGTGCTGGGCTTCATGGGCCTGGGATTCGATCCGATGTTTCGCGGGGTCCAGGCCTGGGCCTTCGACAGCGCGATCCCGGCGCTCCACTCGCCGCTGGCAATTGATCTGCTGAAGTGGGGGCTCGCGGCGCTGGTCATTCTGCCGCAGTGCGTGCTGCTGGGCGCCACCTTCCCGTTGATGAGCAGTGGCCTGATCCGTCTGAGTCCGCAGATCACCGGTGGCACGCTGTCCTGGCTTTACTTCACCAACAGCCTGGGTGCCGCCGCCGGCGTGCTGATCAGTGGCTTCGTGCTGATCGGGCTGGTGGGGCTGCCGGGAACCTTGCTGACGGCGGCCCTGCTGAATTTTCTGGTGGCACTGGGCGTGTGGATGCTGTGGGCGCGACGCGCGGGAGCGCCCGAGGGCCAGCGGTTGGGCGAGCGCCGCACGGACGCCGGCGTGGCTCCACGCCTGTTGCTGATCGCGGCGTTCATCACCGGCGTCGCGTCGTTCCTGTACGAAATGGGTTGGATCCGCATGTTGTCGCTGGTGCTGGGCTCGGCCACCCATGCCTTCGAACTCATGCTGTCGGCCTTCATCTTCGGCCTGGCGATGGGGGCCTACTACCAGCGTCGCCGCATCGATGGCTATCGCAGTCCGCTGGCGGTGCTGGGCTGGGTGCAGGTACTGATGGCCGTTGCGGCGCTGCTGTCGTTGCTGCTGTATGGCCAGAGCTTTGGCTGGATGAGCACGGTCATGCAGACCGTGCAGCGCAACGAGAGCGGTTATGTCGCCTTCAATCTGTTCTCCCACCTGCTGTGCCTGGCCCTGATGCTGCCGGCCACCTTCTTTGCAGGCATGACGCTGCCGTTGATTACGGCGGTCCTGATTCGTGCCGGAGGCGGGGATGCCGCGATCGGACGCGTCTACGCGGCCAATACGCTGGGCGCCATCGTCGGCGTGATGCTCGCGGTGCATGTCGTGATGCCGCTGCTGGGGCTGCGTCAGGTCGTCGTGCTCGGTGCGGCACTCGATCTGGTGCTGGGGCTGTGGCTGTTGCGCACAGCGCGCCCGCAATGGACGCCTTCGACCCGTACTGCGCTGGCCGCGTCGCTGGGAATCGCGGTGATGGTCGCGATGTTCGTGCGCTTCGACGCCTCGCAACTGGCTTCCGGTGTATTCCGCTTCGGCGCAGAGCGCACCGAGCAGCAGATCGTGTTCCACCGCGACGGCAAGACCGCATCGGTCGACGTGCTGCTCGGAGAGGACGGTCAGATGTCGATCGCCACCAACGGCAAGGTCGATGCCGCGCTGAACCCGACGGCGGCGACACCGGACGACTACACGATGATCCTGATGGGGGTGCTGCCGTTGATGCTGCATCCGGATGCACAGCAGGCAGCGGTCATCGGATTCGGGTCTGGCCGCAGCACGCATACGCTGCTGCAGTACCCCGGTCTGACGCGCGTCGACACGATCGAGATCGAGCCGGCAATGGTCGAGGGCGCCCGCCGGTTCGGTGCGCCCGTTGCCAGTGCCTACGAAGATCCACGCAGCCATATCCACATCGACGATGCCAAGAGCTACTTCGCGCGCGAGCACCGCAGCTATGACCTGATCATCTCCGAGCCGTCGAATCCCTGGGTCAGCGGTGTCGCGAGCCTGTTCTCGGAAGAGTTCTATGCGCGCGTCGGAGGGTATCTCGCGCCGGGCGGAATCTTCCTGCAATGGCTGCAAGGCTATGAAATCGACCTGCACCTGGCCGGGTCGGTCTTTAACGCGCTGGGTCGTCACTTCTCCGACTACCGGGTCTACGGATCGCTGGATGGCGATTTCCTGATCGTCGCGGTCCCGGATGGTCGCCTGCCGGCGCTGACCGCGCAGGCTCTGGCGGCCCCCGCGCTGGCGGCGCTGGCCGCGCGTGTCGGCGTGCGTCATGTCGACGACATGGAAGCGCTGCGCATTGGTAGCAAGGCCACACTGGCGCCCTTTTTTGCCGCCATCGGCGCCAAGGCCAATGGCGACTACTTCCCGATTCTCGATCAGGTGGCGGTCAAGCAGCGCTTCCTGCGCGCCAGCAGCGAGGGCTTCGCGACGATTCGTCCCTACAGCGCCCGTCTGGAGGGCCTGAGCCCGGCGCAGCAGATCCTGTCGTCCAATCACGGACTGTCGTCGGCCAATCTGGCGGCGGCGGCGCAAGCCTTGCCGGCTTATCTGCAAGGGCGTCGCCTGTCGGAGGAACAGCGCGATCCGTCCGGTCTTCTGGCCCGAGCCGGCCAGCTGACGGCGAGCCTGGCGCAATGCAACCCGCAGGTGATTCAGGAGCACTGGCCTGTGATGCTGCGTGACTATGCGCGCGACTATCTGCCGCATCTGACGACGGAGGCCGGGCGGACGTTGGTGACCCAGTTGCGACAGTTGCCCTGCCATGCGCAACTGGATGCGCAGAGTCAGCAGTGGCTGACCTTGATCGATGAGGTCAGTGCGCAGCGCTGGGCGCAAGTAAGAGAGGTTGGATCCGCGTTGTTGCCGACCGCGCTGGGCAATAACGCCCTGGTGGAGATGCTGGCCAACCATCTGCTGCTCGCCGATCTATTGACGGAAGGTCCGGCGGCGGCGCGCGAGCGCCTGACCCAATGGCGCGTGCCGCCGAGCACCCCGGCTTTCCGATTTCTTGCTGCACAGTCGATGCTGGGAGACCGCTGATGTTCAAGGAATACGAAGAGCACGACGGACTGGGTCTGGCGGAGCTGGTGCGGCAGCGCGAGGTCAGCGCGATGGAGTTGCTCGACGCCGCGCTGGCGCGCGCCGAGGCCGTCAATCCGAAGCTGAATGCGATCATCACGCCGATGCATGAGATTGCGCGTGCGCGAGCGCGCACCCCGCTTGAAGGTGCGTTCGCCGGCGTGCCGTTCCTGACCAAGGATCTGTTCCAGGAATACGCCGGCGTGCCGACGGCCTACGGATGCAAGGCACTCAAGGCGGCGCACCACGTGCCGGATCAACATGCGGAGATCACGGCGCGCTGGCTCAAGGCCGGGGTGGTCGTATTCGGGCGCACCAACACGCCGGAGTTTGGTGCCAAGGGTATTACCGAGCCCGAGGCCTGGGGAGCGACCCGCAACCCGTGGCATCTGGATCACACGCCGGGGGGTTCCAGCGGTGGCTCGGCGGCGGCGGTAGCCGCGCGCATCGTGCCGATGGCGGGCGCCAACGACGGCGGTGGCTCGATCCGGCTTCCGGCGGGCCATTGCGGACTGTTCGGCCTGAAGCCCGGCCGTGGTCGTACCCCCTGGGGACCGCAGTACGGTGAGTTGATGCATGGCGCCGCGATGAATCACATCGTCTCGCGCAGCGTGCGCGACAGCGCCGCGATGCTCGATGCTACGCATGGTCCGGAGGTGGGCTCGCTCTATCGTATCGAGCGTCCGGAGCGCCCCTATCTCGAAGAGGTCACGCGCGAGCCCGGGCGGTTGAAGATTGCATTCAGTGCGCGCTCGCCCATCGGAACCGCCGTGCATCCGGAAGCCGTGGCCGCAGTCCAGAAGACGGCCCGCTTGCTGGAGTCGCTGGGCCATCACGTGGAGGAAGCAGAGCCCGCGGTCAATGGCATGCAGCTGGCGACCGACTTCATCGTGATGTGGTTTGCCAACTGTGCGGCGACGGTTGATCTGGTCCGCCAGCAGACCGGCTGCGGCAAGTCGGGTTTTGAACTGGATACGCTGGCGATGGCGGCCTTCGGGCATGTCAGCCGGGCCAGTGACTATGTCGCGGGCTATCTGCGCTGGAGTGACTACACGCGCCAGCTGGGTGAATTTCACCAACGCTACGACGTGTTTCTGACGCCGACGATGGCATTGCCTCCGGCGCGGATCGGCGAGATCCGCACGCCACCCTGGCAGCACGCCGCGCTGCGCGTGATTCTGGGGCTCGGGCTGGAGCGGCTGCTGCTGAAGACCGGCATCATCGAGCAGATGGTGACCGAGAATCTCAAGTGGGTGCCGTTCACGCAGCTGGGCAATCTGACGGGTGTGCCCGGCATGTCAGTGCCGCTGCACTGGACGGCCGACGGGCTGCCGCTGGGGTCACATTTTCTGGCCCCGCATGGTGGCGAGGGTCTGTTACTCCGCCTGGCTGGCCAGCTTGAGCGAGCGGCACCATGGGCGGCGCGTCGGCCCCCCCTGTAGCCAGTGGCGAGCCGGTCTTGTCGCGCGCGCGTGGCGCAGTCCACCCGGAGTGAAATGCATCCGGTATGAGCCAGATCCCACGCATCATCGGAGCGGAGCAGTGGCCAGCGCCCGCGCGGGCCGCGCTGCCGCGCGTGTTGGCCGCCAGCCGCTTCCTGAGCGAGACGCTGGCGCTGCCAGAGTTTGACGCGGGTGATTTCGCGCACACCCAGGCGCCCGGCGAGATCGCCCGGCGCCTAGCGTCCCTGGCCCTACTCACGGACGAGGCGGAGTTCATGCGGGTGCTGCGGCGCCATCGCCGCGCCGCAATGGCGCGGATCGCATTTCGTGATCTGGCGCAGCTCGCGACGCTCGACGAGACGCTGGTCGATCTGTCGGATCTTGCCGACGCTTGTTGCGAAACCGCGTTGCACTTTGTGGAGGCGCGCCTTCAGGCACGTCATGGTCAGCCGCGGTCGGCCGACGGAGCCCTGATTCGTCCGGTGGTCCTGGGCATGGGCAAGTTGGGCGGGCGCGAGCTGAATTTCTCGTCCGATATCGACCTGATTTTCTGCCACACCGAGGCCGGGGAGACGGATGGCGCGCGCAGCATCAGTACGGATGAATATTTTCCGAAGCTGGCACAGGAAGTCTCGCGCCTGCTGGCCAGCCGCACGCCGGAGGGCTTCGTCTTCCGGGTCGATACCATGCTGCGTCCGTTCGGCTCTGCCGGTGCGCTGTCCGCCTCGTTTGCCGCGATGGAAGATTACTACCAGGTTCACGGCCGCGAATGGGAGCGTTATGCGCTGATCAAGGCGCGACCGATCGCGGGTGACATCGAGGCCGGTCATGATCTGCTCAGATCGCTGCGGCCTTTCGTGTATCGCCGCTATCTCGATTACAACGCCATCGGCAACCTGCGCGATCTCAAGCGGATGATTGAGGACGAGGTGCGGCGCAAGGGCCTGGAAGACAACATCAAGCTCGGGGCTGGCGGTATCCGCGAGCTGGAATTCATCGTGCAGTCGTTCCAGCTTGTGCGCGGGGGGCAGGAAGCGCCGTTGCGTGATGCGCGCCTGCGCCCGGTGCTGCGTCATCTAGGCGGATCGGGCCATCTGACGCCGGAGATGGCGCAGCGGCTCGATGATGCCTATGTCTTTTTGAGACGCGTGGAGAATGCGATCCAGATGTATGCCGACGAGCAAGCGCATGCCCTGCCTGCGGCCGACGCGGCGCGGGTTGCGTTGTGCGCGGGGCTGGATTACCCGGATTGGGCCACCCTGCAGCAGGCTATCGACGAGGTGCGCGCTTTCGTCAAGCAGCAGTTCCAGCGGGTGTTCGCGACGGATGAGGCCAGCCGCAGCGAGAGTTCGCTGCGCGGCCTCTTCGAAGCCCTCTGGCATGACACGATTGATCAAGATGCCGCGATGGAGGCACTGCATGGTGCCGGCTTCCGCCAGCGGACGGCGGTGCTGCTGCAGGACCTGCAGGCGCTGAAGGCTGCGCGGCTGGTGCGCGGCATGCGCGAGGAAGCCGTGCACAAGCTGGTGGGGTTGGTTGCGCTGCTCGCGGAGGAGTCGCTGCAGCAGTCGCAGCCGGAGATTGCGCTGACTCGCACGCTCAAGCTGCTGCAGGCCATCGCCGGGCGTACCACCTACCTGACGCTGCTGCGCGAGAGTCCTGCGGCACGCAGTCAGTTGCTGCGGCTATGCGCCGCCAGCCCCTGGCTGAGCGAATTCATCGCGCAGTCGCCGGTACTGCTCGACACGCTGCTTGATCCGCGCACGTTGTATGAGCCGCCGGAGCGCGACGAGCTGTTTGCCGAACTCCGGCGCCGCTGCGCCGAGTTCGGTGCTGCAGACACGGAACCGGCCATGGATACCCTGCGTCGCTACCAAAAAGAAATCACGCTGCGCGTTGCTGCCGCAGATCTGGTGCACGCGTTGCCCCTGGTCAAGGTCAGCGACCGGTTGACCTGGCTGGCCGAGGCGATCGTCGCGCAGGCGCTGGACTTCGCCTGGATGGAAATGCGCGCGCAGTATGGGCAGCCGCTGCGTAGTGATGGGCAGCCCGCCGGCTTTTCGGTGATCGGCTACGGCAAGCTAGGCGGTCTCGAGCTCGGGTATGGCTCGGATCTCGATCTGGTTTTCCTGCATGACTGCGATCAACTCGATGAGGACAGCCAGGGCGGACCACGCCGTATCGACAACGGGACCTACTTCGCACGTCTGGCCCAGCGCCTGATCAACTGGCTGGCGACGCAGACCTCTGCGGGCCGCGCCTATGAAGTCGATATGGAACTGCGGCCGAACGGGCGTTCCGGCATGTTGGTGTCCAGCATCACCAGCTTCGTCGATTATCAGCGCGAATCTGCATGGACCTGGGAGCATCAGGCCCTGACGCGTGCACGGCCGGTGGCGGGCAGCCCCGAGATTGCACAGGCCTTCGACGCGCGGCGTGCCGAGATCCTGGCAAAGCCCCGCGATCCGGAGCGGTTGCGCAGCGAGATCCTCGACATGCGCGCCAAGATGCGCAGCAGTCTCGATAAATCGACGGCCGAGGTCTGGGACATCAAGCAGGGTGCCGGGGGGCTGATCGATCTGGAGTTTCTGACGCAGTTCTTGGTATTGCGCGATGCGAATCAGCATCCCGCCGTCGCGTGCTGGACCGACAACTGGCGGCAACTGGATGCCCTGCATGAAGCGCGGGTCGTTACGGCTGCAGAAAGGTCGGAGCTAATCGATTGCTACCGACGATACCGTGCTTGGGCGCATCAGCAATCACTTCAAAGCCTCCCGGCTTTGACGCCTGCAGATTCGTTCTTGAGCGAGCGCAACCAGGTCCAGGCTCATTACCAGAGATTTCTGGGTGTTCCAGTGACTCCAGCGTGACGACGCATAGAAGATCAAGGCGCTTGTGCCCAGAGTCTACCCGCATACTATTTCCAGGTTGAATAACGCCGCACCGGCAAGCTGGGTTTAACAGACAACATGACCGTAAATGCCAATCGAATCGCCATCTTCCTCGCGACATCCGGTCAGAGTGGAGTCGACCGTTCAGCCAAGAATCTCATTCCAGCGCTCGCTCGGAGGGGATACGAGATCGATTTGCTGAAGGTGGAGAAGCACGGGCCGAATCTGGTGGACACACCGCCGGGCGTCAGGGTGGTCGAGCTGGGTAGTTCGCATGTTTATTCCTCTATCCCTCAGGTCGTGCGATATCTGCGGCGCGAGCGTCCTGCCGTGCTCTTTGCAGGCAAGGATCGAGTGAATCGTGCCGCGTTGTTTTCCTACTGGCTGGCTCGTGCTTTCGGTACGCGTCTGGTCTTCTGGGTCGGCACACCGGTATCCCAGGAGCTTTCCCATCGCAGCGTGTTGAAGCGGTGGAGCCATCGATTTTGGATGCGCATCTGGTATCGCTACCCGGAGGAGATTGTGGTTGATTCGCCCGGTGTTGCCGACGACTTGCGGGCATATGCCGCACTAGGCGACAAACGCATGACCGTAGTCCCTCACGCGGTTATTCCAAGTGAGCTACTGGCGCATCGCCCAGCACCTCCTGAGCATCCCTGGCTTCTGCAGAAGAATGTTCCCGTTGTGTTGGGTGCGGGAGAGTTGTCAGCGGGAAAGGATCATCCAACCTTGATAAAAGCCTTTGCTCGTGTTCGAGCGAGTCGGCCGTGCAAGCTGATCATTCTGGGCAAGGGAAAGATGCTTGAGTCATTGCGTGAGCTTGCGAATGAACTTGGAGTCGGTGGCGATGTGGATTTCCCCGGCTTCCGCGGCGATATCTACGCGTTCATGGCTCATGCCGATGTCTTTGCTTTGACCTCCGTGCGTGAAGGGCTGAGCTTCGTTTTGATCGAGGCGCTGGCGTGTGGCACACCTGTCGTTTCCACGGACTGTCCGGTGGGCCCGCGCGCGGTGCTGCAGGGGGGGCGATATGGGCCACTGGTAAAAGTTGGTGATGCTGCTGCTGTTGCTGCAGCAATCGTCCAGGTGATGGACAGTCCGCCTGACGCAGCCTACTTGCGTCAAGCCGCTTCTGGGTACGAGATCAACTCGGCGGCTGGCGCTTGGTTGCGCGCTGTGGGTTTGCCGGACAGAGAGACGGTAAGCCGCTGATCGACGGACAATCCTAGCGGTTGGGCTGAGGCAGCATCCTGAAGATCAGATTGTCGCCACGGTGCTCTCGGGTGTGCGGATGCCGTGCAAGCGCTCTGTCCACAATGGCACTCGAATCTGGGCGGAAGCGATCATGTAACTCGATAATCAACATTCGCGTGCGAGACAGCCAAGCATCGCAATCAGGATCGGACAGCAATTCACATTCGCCGCCCTCGATATCGATCTTGCAGATGTCAATTTGCTCCGCGCCAAACTGTTGCATGAGAGCTGGAATCGTGGTGGCTTCGATGGAGCCTGGCAGCGCCATGTCGCTCTCGGCCAGTCGGAACCCGGATTTCACATCGTCAGGATTGTCGATGTGCAGGTAGGCAACACGTGGCCACAAACCCTTTTTGAGAGCGGTGACTCGGTTTAGACCGAGAAGATTCTTCTGTAGTTGAGCAAAATTCGACTCCTCCGGCTCTATGGCTACTATTTGCGCCGCCGGGTATCGGGTTGCGAAGAAAGCCGAGGTGTAGCCGACGTTGGCGCCTGCGTCAATGATGAATTTTGGCGGAGGCTCAAGAGGTAACTCATATTCTCGATCCAGCAGCACGTCGCTGAACATGTTTCGGTCGGATGTGCGGGGACGAATCCATACCTTAGAAAGTCCTGGAGCGGCAGCCTGAAAGTCGGTCAGACCGAACTTGGACAGAATGTAAAGTCTCAGACCCGCTAGCAGGCCCAACGAGATGACATACTTCTTCAGGCCTGATGCCATATCAACCGACTCTATCCGGAATTTTTTGCTCGGGGTTGCAGAGGCGTCCACGCTCAAGTTTGGACGTCAACCTTAGTGTCGTTAGTATAGGCTGGCTGATCCGGCGATTACCAAGCCCAGCTTTGAACTTGGATGTCCTGTGCTGCTATCCAACCGCTACAATTTCCTCTACGTCCACATCGCCAAGACTGGTGGCACCAGTGTGCGGGCAGCACTGAAGTCGCTGCAGTGGAGGGATCCGTATTATCTGGCACAGTTCATTGCCTCACGGTTGTCGCATCTGACGGGGCATCGCATCGCCTCGAAACTGCCTCGACACTCCAAAATCGTGTGTGCGCAAGAGATGCTGCCTCATGACTTCTTTCAGGGCCTTTTCAAGTTCGCGTTTGTGCGCAACCCCTGGGATCTGCAGGTATCCAGCTACCATCATCTCAAGCGCGAACGGCCCCATCTTCTGGAGGGGCGCGAATCGTTTGCCGAATTCACCCGCTGGAAGCTGGATCCGGAGCGCCCCTACCAGTATCACCTGGATACCGCGATCACCTTGCAGACCGACTATCTGGTGGATTTACGGGGACGTGTGCTGACGGATTTCATCGGGCACTACGAAAGCTTGCAGGACGATTTCGACACGATCTGCAAGAAATTAGGCGTTGAGACCCCACTTCTGCCGCACAAGCGCCAGGCTACGGATCGCAGCAAGGACTACCGAAGTTACTACTCAGACGATCTGGCCGAGCGCGTGGGTACCTACTTCGCGCGCGACGTTGATCTGCTGAAGTACCGCTTCGACCCTGTCTGATGTGCGGCATTGCCGGCATGGTGTTGCGCTCAGGCTCGGTTGCAGAGAGCGATCTGCAGCGCATGGCTGCAACCCTGACCCACCGTGGCCCCGAGGATACGGGCACCTATGTGGCCGGCGCCTTCGGGATCGCACACACACGATTGGCAATCATTGACCTCGCGGGCGGGCATCAGCCGATTTTTGACGCCGATCGCCGTTATGCCTTGGTCTGCAATGGCGAGATCTACAACTATGTTGAGCTTCGGGCTGAGCTGGAGGCACAAGGTGCGCGTCCGCAGAGTCAGTCGGATTCCGAGGTGGCGCTGCATGGCTTTGCGCGATGGGGCCGCGAGTCGTTCCGCCGTCTCAACGGCATGTATGCCTATGCCCTGTACGATCATAGGGAGCAGGACCTGTGGCTGGTACGCGACCGTTTGGGTATCAAGCCGCTGTACATTGCACGCTTGCCGGATCGACTGCTGTTTGCCTCTGAGCTCAAGGCGTTACTACCACTGATGCCGCAGCGCGCGATCAATCCGGTCGCGCTCGCGCAGTTCCTGCAGAATCAGTATTCCACCGGCGCGCAGACCATCCTCGCCGGCGTCGAACGCGTGCCACCCGGAATGGCGCTGCGCGTGCGCGCGGACCTGTCGATCGAAATGCGTCGCTACTGGTCCGCGACCGACGTCGCGCCGCGTACATCGCTGACGCACGAACAGGCGCTGGAGGAATGGGAGCCGCTCTTCGCGCAGGTGATGCGCGAGCACATGCGCGCCGACGTGCCCTACGGCGTGTTCCTGTCCGGTGGCGTCGACTCCGCCGTGCTGCTGGCCCAGCTGAAGCGCTATCACGAGCAGCCGATCCGCAGTTTCTCAATGGGGTGGAAAGACGCGCAGCAGCGCGACGAACTCGACGACGCGGAGCGTATGGCGCAACGGTTCGGGACCGAGCACACCGCGATTCGCATGGACGCACAGGCCGTATTCCACCGGCTGCCACGTTCGATCTGGGCGGCCGATGATCTGATGCGCGACTACGCCTGTCTGCCGACGCTATCGTTGGCTGAGGCGGCCGGTCGGGAGCTGAAAGTGGTATTCAGCGGCGAGGGGGGTGACGAGGCCTTTGCCGGCTATGGCCGCTATCGCCAGGCGGGCGTCGAGCGTTTCTTGAAATCACTGCGCTATCCGGGTAGCGGAGGCTTCCGGGTGCGGCCAGAGCTCGATCCGGGCTGGGTGAGGCGTCTCTTCGTCGCAGACCTGCAGCCTGCCTTGGAGGCCTATCGCGATCCGGTGGTGCGCGCCTGGGGTCAGACGCCGCGGGCCTGGTCGGACCTGCAACGACGCCAGTACGTCGATCTGCAGACCAATCTGCCGGACGACCTGCTGGTCAAGGCCGATCGCATGCTGATGGCATTCAGCGTCGAGGGCCGCGTGCCCTTCCTGGATCACCGTGTCATCGAATTTGGTCTGTCGCTGCCGGATGACCTCAAGGTCTCCTCGAAGGCCGGCAAGATCTTCATCAAGCGATGGGCCGAGGACTTCATCCCGAAGGATCATCTGTGGCAGCCCAAGCGCGGCTTTCATGTGCCCGTGGGCGAGTGGTTGCGTGGCGCGTTCATTGATCGTCTGGCCGTGCGTCTGCCGCGCAATGTGGCAATCCAGCAGTGGTGTCATCCGGATACCGTGGCCGCGCTACTCGCACGCCAGCAGCACCGGGGCGACTGCACACGCGAGGTCTGGAGCCTGATGATGCTGGCGATCTGGCAGCGCCTGTTTATTGACGATGCCGGCGTGCCTGCCGCTGAAGCGGATCCGCTGGACTGGATTTAGGAAGCCAATGAAACGCCTGGGCGTGGTGATCTCTTTCTCCGGCGATGGTGGCGTCGAGCGCATGGTCACCAATCTGTGCGCCGAATTTGCCAAGCAGGTGCACGTTGACCTGCTGGCGATCAAGGGCGCTGGCGGCCATGCCAGCCGCATTCCGTCGACGGTCACCCTGATTCCGCTGAAGGCCAAGCACAGCTGGACCAGCGTGGGCGAGATTGCGCGTTACCTGAAAGCGGCGCGACCCGATGCGCTGCTGGTGGCCAAGGACCGAGCCGGTCGCGCTGCCTTGCGCGCGACCGCGCGTGCCGGGCTCCAGATCCCCGTCTACATCCGGTTGGGGACCAATCTGTCGGCGGCGTTGGAGCGCAAGGATGCGTTCAGTCGCTGGCTGCGTGTCGCACCGATGCGTCGGTTGTATCCGCGCGCTGCGGGGGTGGTCGCCGTTTCCGAAGGCGTGCGCCAGGACACCATCAAGGTCACGGGTCTGGCGCCGGAACGGGTGCATGTGATCCGCAACCCGGTGATCACATCGACACTGGCGACACAGGCAGCGGAGCCCGTTCCGCATGACTGGCTGCGCGACAAGCGCCTGCCCGTCGTCATGGGCATGGGCCGGCTGACGCAGCAGAAGGATTTTTCGACCCTCGTCCGCGCCTTCGCCCGGATCCAGGAGACGCACCCCAGTCGCCTGATCTTGCTCGGCGAGGGCAAGGATCGCGACGCGCTTCAGCAGCTGGTCGTCGAACTGAAGGTGGCCGAGCGCGTGCTGCTGGCGGGCTTCCAGAAGAATCCGTACGCCTGGCTGGCACGCGCCGATCTGTTCGTGCTGTCGTCAGCATGGGAAGGCTCCCCGAATGCCTTGACCGAGGCGCTGGCACTCGGCATTCCCAGTGTCTCCACCGATTGTCCCAGTGGTCCGGTGGAGATTCTCGATCGGGGGCGCTACGGCCCCCTGGTGGCCGTCGGCGATGTGGCGGGCATGGCGGCTGCCATGCAGCGCACGCTGACGCACCCCCTGTCAGCGGAAACGCTGCGCGAGGCGGTTCGGGAATACCGCGCGGATATCAGCGCCAGTCGGTATCTCCAGTTGGTGCTGGGCTGAACTCCTTCTCCTTGTGTTGAGCTTGACCGCCGAGGCGTCTGCCATGAAAGCGTTCCGATACTTTTTGAAGGGCCTGCTCACCTGGCTGCGATGGCCGATCCCACAGGGCCCCTTGCAGGGGATGTGGTTCAGCCTCTTCAGCGGGATGCGCTTCATTCGCGGCACCTACGATGATGACCAGGTGCAGATGATCCTCGACGAATTGCAGCCGGGTGATGTGTTCTATGACGTGGGCGCCCATGTCGGGTACTACAGCCTGGCTGCCTCCCGCCGGGTCGGCGCGCAGGGCAGTGTTGTTGCCTTCGAGCCGCTGCCCCTGAATCTGCGCATGCTGCAGGGCCACGTCGGCGTCAATCGCGTCGCCAACGTCACGGTGATCGCCGCGGGAGTTTCCGATGCGCCGGGCGAAGCCTGTTTCGATCTGGGCAAGGGCACCGGGCGTGGCCGGCTGGCGGCGAGCAGCGGCGGCCTGCGGGTGTCGCTGGTCTCCATTGATGACTTGGTGTCGCGGGGGACGGTGCGGCCCCCCAGCTTCATCAAGATGGATGTCGAGGGTGCGGAGCTGCGCGCCCTGCAAGGCGCACGGCACACGCTGTCCGAGCGCCTGCCGACGCTGATGCTGTCGGTTCACAGTGCGCAGCTGAAGACTGATTGTTCGCAGTTCCTGAGGGACGTCGGCTACCAGCTTTTGCCGACCACCAAGCCGGGCCAGGTGCTGGCACGGCGACCGGCTTAACCGAGCAGCTCCCGATACACCCGCAGGTTGCCGTCGACCATCGTCTCCGGCGAGAACTCGGCGGCGATGAGCCGCGGTCCGCCGGCCGCCAGTTGCGCGCGCAGCGCCGGATCGTCGATCAGGCGCTGCAGCGCCGCACGCAGCCCGGCGACATCCCCGGGCGGTACCAGCATCCCGTTGATCCCGTCACGCACCGCTTCCGGCATGCCGCCGGCGCGAGAGGCGATGATGGGCACGCCTGCCGCCGCCGCCTGCAACAGCGATACCCCCAGACCTTCCAGATAGGCCGGGTGGATCAACAGGTCCAGCCCCCCCATCCAGCGCGGCAGATCCTTGCGGAAGCCGGCAAAGCGCACGACATCGGCAAGGCCCCATTCGCGGATCTCGCGCTCCAGGGTCTCGCGCCGCGGTCCCTGTCCGAAGAACAGCACATCCAGCCGAGACCGCTGCGGCAGGTCGCGCAACGCCTCCAGCAGCACGCGGTGTCCCTTGCGCTCGATCAATTGCGCGACCACGCCAATCAGCAGACGCTCGTGGCGCACGCCGAACTCGGCGCACAGTGCTGCGCGCGGTTCGGGGTGTTGCCAGGGATCGGCTTCGACGGCACTGCGGACCACTCGCAGCTTGGACTCCGGCACGCCTTCGGCGCGCAGTACCTCGACGATGCCCTCGGAGATGCCGACCACGCGGTCATGCAACCGATACTTGAGCTTGACCCACAGCCGGGACTCGGGGTTGTCGACGCGGCGCGACAGTACGCAGGGCAGGCCCGCGCGCCGCGCGGCCAGTGCGCCGAGCACATCGGCCCCGCGCCGCGAATGCAGATGCACGAGATCCGGGCGCTCGGAGCGCAGCACGCGCGTCAGCCGACCGATGAAGCCGACATCCAGATCGCCGCTGCAAGGCGTCTCGAGAACCTTGACGCGTGCACGGCCGGAAAAATGCTGGCCGATGGCCGCGCCAGGCGGACACACCAGCACGCTGTCGATCTCGCGCCGTGCCAGGCCATCGAGCAGGTAGGCAACCTGCTGTGCGCCGCCGTACAGGTGCATGCCGGTCTCGACGTGCAGGATTTTCATGGGGCAGGGCCCAGCAGATGCGCGGCCGTGGCCGCCACGCGGGAGGGCTTCAGTGTGCGCATGCAGGTCCAGTCGCCGCCGCAGGTCGGGCGTCGCTTGCAGGGTGCGCAGGGCAGGTCTTCGTACAGCACGGCGAGCGGGGAATCTGCACCCTGCGTATACGGCCTCGTGGAGCCGAACAGGGCGATCACCGGTCGCCGCGCCGCGATGCCGATGTGGGTCAGTCCGGTGTCGACGCCGATCACCAGCCCCGCCTGGGCCAGCCAGTCCGGCAGATCGGCGAGCCGGGTCTGGCCGGTCAGGTCCAGCGTGCCGGCCGGCATCGCCCGGTGAAGCCGGGCCGCGGCCTCGCGGTCGCCCGGCCCTCCCAGGATCACGCAGGGCCCCAGACCTCGCGTGTGGAGCTGTTGGGCCAATGCGACCCAGTGAGTTTCGAACCAATGCTTCTGCGGGCGCGTGGTGAACGGGCACAGCGCAATGAAGCCGGGGGTCAGACCGTGGGCGGACATCTCGCCGCGGACGGTAGCCGCCGCGCCGGCCCGTGACGGCAGGCGCGGCGGTCCGGAGGGCAGGCCGGTGAGCTCGCGGGCAAAGTAGCGATACTCCGAGCTGATGTCGCGGACGTCGCCGCCCTTCGGCAGCCGGTGCCGCAGCAGGAACTGGCCCGGCTCCTTGGACGCAAAGCCGATCCGGATGGCGCCGGGCGCCAGTGCGGCCAGCACCCGCGACTTGAACAGCCCCTGCAGGTCCAGCACCCAGTCGAAACGCCGCTCGGCCAGGGTCCGGCGCAGGTCGCGCAGGGCGGTGAGCGATCGGTAGACGGCCGTCGGCACCACGATGCGCTCGTCCAGGCGGGGGTCGCCGTCGAGGATGCCTGCGAAGTTCTGCTGGACCAGCCAGGCGATGTGCGCCTTTGGCCAACGCAGGCGCAGGGTTTCGAGCAGGGCCGTGGCGAAGACGATGTCGCCCAGCGCCGAGAGGCGCACGATCAGGATGCGGGGCTGCTCGCCACGGAGCGGCAGGTTTTCTGCGAGCGGCAAGGCTGGCGTCGTCGGTGGAGAGGCTCGGCCCTATAATACTGTGCGCCCGCGTTTCATCGCGGGCTTTCCCATTCACCCCGCAGTTCACGCCGCATCTGAGGAAACACCTAATGACTTCGATGGCCGACCGCGACGGCTTCATCTGGTACGACGGCAAGCTGGTGCCGTGGCGCGAAGCCACCACCCACGTCCTGACCTATTCCCTGCACTATGGCGTCGGCTGCTTCGAAGGCGTGCGCGCCTACAAGACCCCGCAGGGCACCGCGATCTTCCGTCTGGAAGAGCACACCAAGCGTCTGTTCAATTCCGCCAAGATCCTCGGCATGAAGATGCCCTGGGGGCCGGATGTGCTCAACGAGGCGCAGAAGGAGATCCTGCGCGTCAACAAGCTCGAATCCGCCTACCTGCGGCCGATGGTGTTCTACGGCTCGGAGGGCATGGGCCTGCGCGCTACCGGCCTCAATACCCACGTTATCGTCGCCGCGTGGACCTGGGGTGCATACCTGGGCGCCGACAACATGGAACGCGGCATCCGCATCAAGACCAGCTCGTTCTCTCGGCACTATGTGAATTCGTCGATGTGCCGTGCCAAGGCCAATGCCAACTATCTGAATTCGTCGATGGCGCTCAACGAAGTGCTGCGCGATGGCTACGATGAGGCCTTGATGCTGGATCCGGAAGGGTATGTCGCCGAAGGCAGCGCCGAGAACATCTTCGTGATCACCAACGGTGTGCTCAGCACGCCGGACGTGACCAGCGCCCTGGATGGCATCACCCGCCGCACGGTGATGCAGCTGGCCCAGGATCATGGCTACACCGTGCGCGAGCGCCGCATCACGCGCGACGAGCTGTATTGCTGCGATGAAGCCTTCTTCACCGGCACCGCGGCGGAAGTCACGCCCATCCGTGAAGTCGACAACCGCCCGGTGGGCGAGGGCACGCGCGGCCCGATCACGGCCAAGTTGCAGGCTGCGTATCTGGACCTGGTCCAGGGCCGCAGCACGCAATACCCCGAGTGGCTGGCGCACATCTGACGCCGGCCTGACTGCGCCACCCGCCACCATGACCGCCAACCTTCCGGATTTCTCCCAAGCGCGCGTGCTGGTTGCGGGCGACGTCATGCTGGACCGCTACTGGACCGGCCCGACCTCGCGCATCTCGCCCGAGGCACCGGTTCCGGTGGTGCGCATCCGCACCGACGAAGTCCGCGCGGGCGGCGCGGCCAACGTGGCCCTGAACATCGCCAGCCTCGGTGCTTCGGTCCAGCTGATGGGCGTCGTCGGCCGCGATGAGGCGGCGACACAACTCGGTGAGGCCGTGCGCGCCCGTGGCGTGCAGCCGGATTTTCTGGTGGCCCCCGACCAGCCAACGATCACCAAGCTGCGCGTGCTGTCGCGCAACCAGCAGCTGATCCGGCTGGATTTCGAGGAGTCGCTGTCGGCGGCCGACGCCTTCGACCAGGGCGCGTGGCAGGACCGCTATGGCAAGGCGCTGGCGGGCGCTCGCGTCGTGATCCTGTCCGACTACGGCAAGGGCACGCTGTCCGGCGTCAGCGCCATGGTGCAGCGTGCTCGTGCCGATGGTCGCTACGTGCTGATCGACCCGAAAGGCACGGACTGGAAGCCCTACCGTGGCGCCACGCTGCTGACGCCGAATCTGTCGGAGTTCGAGGCGGTCGTCGGCTCCTGTCGTGACGAGGCCGAGCTGGTCGCCAAGGCGGAGAAGCTGCGCGCGGACCTGTCGCTCGAGGCGCTGCTGATCACGCGCAGCGAGCGCGGCATGACGCTGATCCAGCCGGGGGTACCGCCGCTACACCTGCCGTCGGCGGCGCTGGAGGTGTTCGATGTCACCGGTGCCGGCGATACCGTCATCGCCGTGCTCGGCGCGGCGCTCGCGGCCGGGCGCTCGCTGGCTGCGGCCTGTCGCCTGGCGAATCTCGCGGCGGGCATCGTCGTCACCAAGATCGGCACGGCGAGCGTCACGCGCGAGGAATTGGCGCAGGCGCTGAGTGGGCAGGGCCGTGGCAACGGCGTGCTCGATGAGGCGGGGCTGCTGCAGGCGGTTGCTGTCGCGCGCGCGCGCGGCCAACGCCTGGTGATGACCAATGGCTGCTTCGATCTGCTGCATGTGGGCCACCTGCGCTATCTGCAGGCGGCGCGCGCCCTGGGAGACCGCCTGATCGTCGCGGTCAACGATGACGACTCGGTGCGTCGCCTCAAGGGTGAGACGCGGCCGCTCAATTCGTTGGCTGATCGCATGGCAATGCTCGCCGGCCTGCAGTGCGTCGACTGGGTCGTGTCGTTTTCCGAGGATACGCCCGCCCGCCTGATCGGCGCGGTGCTGCCGGACCTGCTGGTCAAGGGCGGCGACTACAAGGCCGAGCAAATAGCCGGTTTCGACGCCGTTGTCGCGCATGGTGGCGAAGTGCGCGTGCTGGAGTTTCACGAGGGTTACTCGACGACGCGCCTGATCGAGAAGGCGCGCGGCTGAGTCTCCGCGCGGCCGTCAGCCCGACGGAAAGCGCGAAGCACCATCTTCCAGCGGGATGCGCAGGCCGTTCACAAGGTACGACACCGCGTGGTAGAGGCCGGCGAGCATGATCAGCTCGATCAACTGCTCTTCGGCAAACGCTGCCGCCAGCTCCGCCCATAGCGCGTCGTCGACATCATGATGCTGATGCAGTGCGTCCGCGAGCCGGATCACCAGACGGTCCTCGTCCGACCAGCAGGCGGCCGTCGCATCGCCATGCACGCTGGCATGCCGTTCATCGGACGTCCATGGCGCCTGGGCGGCAAAGGCCGCGACATGCACCCCCCATTCGTACTCGGCCCCGCAGCGGGCGGTCGTGCGCAGGATGGTCAGTTCGCGATGCCGGATCGACACGCTGCCGCGGTCGAGCAGGCCGCCGGCCATCATGCGTTGCAACACGCGCGGGTTACGGCCGACCGTGCGGAACAGCATCAGTGGCGGAGCGCCGCGCATGACGACGTCGAACGCCGTCTGGACATCCGGCGCGTAGGGCAGCTCCAATGGGGCGATGCGGGGACAAATGCGCATGAGGGACTCCATGAGTGCTACGATAATCGAAGCATATTGCTTCTAATTCAGTAGCACAAGCCCGGATTCGACATGAGCCTGACTGACAAGCCCGTACGCGGTTCCAAGAGTGGCCGCCCGATCATGGCGCTGCTGGATCTGCTCGGCCGGCGCTGGACCTTGCGCGTGGTCTGGGAATTGCGCGGCGGTCCGCTGTCGTTCCGCGCGCTGCAGGCTGCTTGCGAGGGCATGTCACCTTCGGTGCTGAACCAGCGTCTGGCCGAACTGCGCGAGGCGCTGATCATCGAGGCCGGTGCCGATGGCTATGCGCTGACGCCGCGCGGCCGCGAGTTGATGGTGCTGTTCGAGCCGATCCATCGCTGGGCGGAATCCTGGGCGCGGGCGCAGCGCGCCGGCTAGACTCCGCGCCTCCTTCCTCGCGGCGGTTTCTCCATGAGTTTCGGTCTGGGCGAGTTTTATTCGCTGGCCTGTGCCCTGACCTGGGCGATTGCGGTCATCCTGTTCAAGAAGTCGGGCGAGCATCTGGGGCCGTTTGCGCTCAACCTGATCAAGAACGCGATGATCCTGCCGCTGTTCCTGATCACGGTGGGGGTGATCGAGGGGCTGGCGCCGCTGCTGCAGATTCCGCCGGTCGATATCGCCCTGATCCTGTTGTCCGGCTTTCTCGGCATCGCCGCCGGCGATACCTTGTACTTCCATGCGTTGAATTCGATCGGCACCAGCCGCATCGCCGCGGCGCAGACGCTGTACTCGCCATTCGTCATCGCGATGTCGATGGCTTTTCTTGGCGAGCGCCTGAGTTACGGTCAACTCTCCGGCGTGGTCGTGGTGCTGGCCGGCATCGGGCTGGTGACCTACACCCCGGCGATGGATCGCATCGATTCACGGGCGCTGCGCATCGGCGTGGGCACCGGGGTCCTCGCCGTGTTCCTGATGGCGCTGGGCGTGGTCATCGCCAAGCCGATGCTGGAGGTGCACAACTTCCTGTGGGTGGTCAGCCTGCGCATCGTCGGCGGGCTGGGTGGCATGCTCGCGCTGGCTGCGCTGCGCGGGCAGTTTTCCGAGCTGCGTGCGACCTACGCCGCCGTCACGCGCTGGGGGCTGATCTTCGTCGGCGGACTGATCGGCACGTATTTCTCGATGATGTTGTGGCTGGCGGGCTACAAGTACACCCAGGCGTCCATTGCCGCAGTACTCAACGAGCTGGCCGCCGTGTTCATCCTGATCCTGACCGTACTGTTCCTGAAGGACCGCGTCGGCTGGCGTCAGTGGCTGGGGACCGGGGTGGCGGTTGCCGGTGTCGCACTGGTGGTGTCGCTCTAGACTACGGATCTGGCTGTTTTCCTGTGGAGGGTGTGATGTCGCGTCATTTCCGATCGGTCGATCCCGAGGGATTGCTGGAATATTCGGTGGTCTTCACCGACCGCGCGGTCAACCACATGTCCGGCCTGTTCCAGCAGGCGATGCGCGAGATCTCGTCGTGTCTGAAACAGGTCTATCGAGCCGAGGCGGTTGCGATCGTGCCCGGCGGCGGATCGTTTGGCATGGAGGCCATCGCGCGGCAGTTCGCGGGTGGCAGGCGCTGCCTGGTGATCCGCAATGGCTGGTTCAGCTACCGCTGGTCGCAGATCTTCGAGATGGGCGCAATTCCTGCGCAGGAAGTCGTGCTGAAAGCCGCCCCGACCCACGCGGGTCCGCTGGCACCGTATGCGCCACCGCCGATCGAGCAGATTGAGGAGGCCATCCGCCGCGAGCGGCCGGACTGCGTGTTTGCGCCGCACGTCGAGACGGCCTCGGGCATCATCCTGCCCGACGGTTACCTGAAGCGTGTCGCGGCCGCCGTGCACGCGCACGGCGGCTTGTTCGTGCTCGATTGCGTGGCCTCGGGCGCGATCTGGGTGGACATGCAGGCCTGCGGCATCGATGTATTGCTGACCGCGCCTCAGAAAGTCTGGAGTTCGACGCCCTGCGCAGCGCTGATCCTGCTCAGTGCACGGGCCGCCGAGCGTCTGGAGCAGACGCAGAGCAGCAGCTTTGCGGCCGACCTCAAGAAGTGGCGGCAGATCATGCAGGCCTATGAGAACGGCGGCCATGCCTATCACGCGACGATGCCGACCGAGGGCCTGTTGCGATTGCGCACCGCGATGCAGGACACGCTGGCCTGTGGCCTCGAGCCCTTGCGCGAGGCACAGCGCGCGCTGGGGCTTAAGGTGCGGGCCATGCTGATGCGCCACGGCTATGCCAGTGTGGCGGCACCGGGCTTTGAGGCGCCGGGCGTGGTGGTTTCGTACACCGACGATCCGGAGATCAGCAATGCCCGGAAATTCACGGCCCTGGGGCTGCAGACGGCGGCCGGCGTGCCGCTGATGTGCGGCGAACCCCCGGAGTTTCGGTCGTTCCGCGTCGGTCTGTTCGGTCTGGATAAACTTCAGGACGTCGCGGGTACGGTTGCGCGTCTGCAGGCGGCGGTCGCGCAGCTGTAGACGGGAGGCAAATTTCCCATCGTGGTGCGGGGGAAGGCCTGCGTACCATCAACGTCCCCCTTTCTTGCTCCTTCGAGGAGACGACCATGGACGGCAGCGCCAAACCCTGGGAAATCCTGTTTACCAATGCCCTGGTCTTCGATGGCCGCGGCGCGCATCCGCAGCAGCTTGATGTTGCCGTGCGGGACGGCCGTATTGCAGCGATGGCACCCAGTCTCGACGCGCAGGGAGCCGCCTCGGTGGTGGATGTGGGCGGACGCTGGCTGATGCCGGGTCTGCTCGATATCCACACGCACTTTGATCTGGAGGTGGAGATCGAGCCGCAACTGCCGGAGGCGGTGCGTCACGGCACCACCACGGTCGTGGTCGCCAACTGCAGTCTGGGCCTGGCCTACGGCAATCAACGCCGCGATGGTGCCGACCCGGTCGTCGATTGCTTCGCCCGCGTGGAGAACGTGCCCAAGCACGTGCTGCGCAAGGTGGCCGACAAGGTCACCTGGAGCGATTCGAAGGCCTATCTCGATCACTTCGCGCAGCTGCCGCTGGGGCCGAACATCGTGCCGATGATTCCGCACTCGATGCTGCGCATCGAAGTGATGGGCCTCAAGGATTCCGTGTCGCGCGAGCCGACGCCGGACGAGATGGCGCGCATGGAAGCGTTAGTGGAGAAGGGCATGCAGGAGGGGTACGTCGGCCTGTCCACGGACGCGTTGCCGTTCCACTTCCTCGCCAATGCGCCCAACACACAGAAGCAGATTCCCACGCAGTTCGCGCCGTTCTGGGAGCTCAAGCGCCTGACCGGTGTGCTGCGCCGCTGGGGCCGCGTCTGGCAGGCGACGCCGCCGAAGGACGACAAGCTGGCGGTGTTCAGGAACTTCCTGCTGACCTCCAGCCGTCTCTACAAGAAGACGCTGAAGGTCACGGCGGTCGCGGCAATCGACATCACCACCAACCGATCGATACTGCGCATGGGACTGACGCTGTCGCGCCTGCTCAACTCACGCCTGCTGGGTGGCCTGTTCCGCTTCCAGGCGCTGTCCGCGCCGTTCAAGACCTGGAGCGACGGCGTGATCACGCCGCTGGCCGAGGAGATTCCGGTGCTGCGCCGGCTGAATGAACGTGACCTCGATGACCGCGCGGGCCGCGCGGCGATCATGGCGAGCCCGGAGTGGGTCGCCGACTTCCGTCGCATGTGGCAGCACGGCAAGCACGGATTCAACCTTGCGCGGCTCAAGCGAGTGCTCGGTCTGGATGATTGCGTGCTGACGCGCGAGCTGCGCGACATGACGGTCGAGAGCTGCGAGCCGTTGACAGAATGGCGCGGCGAGACGCTGCAGCAGATCCATGAGCGTCTGCTGGCCTGGCAGGCGCGCAACGGCGAGGGCGCGCGCAGCGCCCATGAACGCGAGGCCTTCGAGAGTTTTCCGCAGCAGCCGGATGACGCCGATTTCTTCATCCACCTGCTGCGTCGGTATGACACCGGCCTGCGCTGGTCGACGGTGACGGCCAACCACGACCGCGACAAGACCAAGGCACTGCTGTTCCACCCCAAGCTGCTGCCGGGCTTCAACGACAGCGGCGCGCATTTGACCAACATGGCGTTCTACGACGGCAACCTGCGCACCTTGAAGTTCGCGCAGGAGGATGGGCTGGACAAGGTGGCCCATGCGGTACATCGCCTGACCCAGGAGCCCGCGGATTTCTTCGGACTCGATGCCGGCGTGCTGAAGCCAGGTGCACAGGCGGATCTGGCGATCATTGATCCGGAAGCCCTGCGCCGTTTCGAGCCGGACCGCAGCGTGGAGTACGTCTACCGCGAGGCCTTCCAGCATCACCAGCTCGTCAATCGCCCACGCGGCGTGGTCACGCACGTAATGATCGGCGGCAAGCTGGCCTGGGCGGACGGCACCTACACCCCGGCCTACGGCCGCGAGCGCATGGGCCGCGTGCTGCTGGATCGGGAGCACGAGGCGGGTGGCGGAGGGTTGCGGCGACTGGCGGCCTGAACGCTGCTGGAGATCCCAGGGCCCGCTTCGGCGGGCTTCTTGTGCTTGTCCCTGAGAATATGTCAAGCATATGACTTCAAAGTCATGGATCGGTGCGCATCTGTGGCCTGCTGAAACTGTTGAAATTGCTGGCCCGGTAGCCGATCGAAATCGGCCGTGATGGCGGAAATAAAAATGCTCTATGTTCTGCGCAGTGCCTGGAGGTCCACATGATTGCCTTGCGAGCCATTTTTATTGCTGCAGTATTCGTTCTCACTCCTGCGACGGCGACTTCAATTGAAGATCAGCATACAGTTCGAGAGGAACAGCCACGTACTGGTACTCGTATTCGGCGTGATCTCGCAAGTTGGGAGATCCCCATCAACAAGCGTTATGAAGATCTGTCTCCAGAGCATCAGGACATGATCAGAAGCGCGTATGAGAATCTCGCGGATTCCGACGAGCCTCCGTATCCGGTCAAAGGGATGCAGGCCTTCCTCAAGCAGACCACGAAAGTACAGCAAGCACTGTTGCAGCATGGTGCATTCCGTGCTGCGGCTCTGGTTGATGCCAAGGGAGCTGTGCAAAGTATTGATGTCATCGAAACGCCAAGCGCTGAGATGAGCCAGTTGATGGCGATGGTGCTCTTCGAGACCCAGTTCAAGCCTGGACTTTGTGCTGGACAGCCTTGCCAGATGGAGTTTCCGGTGATGGTCAAGTTTGCGGTTCGGTAGTTGGCTGCCCATCAACCCGCTAAGTATTCCTCCTGCCGATCAGACTCGGTTATTGGAGGCGTTGACTGTACGTACCGCTCTGCAGCCCAGAGGAAATCCCGAAAATGAGCGCCGCTTCGGGCCGTTGGTGGATATGACGCGCAGGATCGACGGCATTGGAAACGGCTTCACGATGCTGTCTCGCCGAACAAGCAGAGGCCGTTCAGTCGGAGGATGAGCGCGCTCGTCCGGTGCCGGCACCCATGAGGAAGCCTACTGCGCCAGCATGACGTAGTCCCTGGAACTCTGCATGGCCATCGAAGACCGCTTTCACCGCTTTGTCATCGACGAACTCGTCTATGATCGTTTGGTCCTGCCGACGCTGCCTGAAGTGGCGCGCCGGGTACGCGAACTGACGGCGCAGGAGGATGTCTCCTCCGCGCGGCTGGCGGCGGAGATCGGCAAGGACCCCGCACTGGCCGTGCGGGTGCTGCGCGTGGCCAACAGCGCCGCTACACGTGGCAATCACCGCATCGACAACCTGCAGCAGGCGGTGACGCGGCTGGGGCTGGAGTACACGCGCCTGCTGGTGAATGCGCTGGCGATGGAACAGTTGTTCAACGCTGCCAATGCAGCGCTGCGCGACCGTCTGCGGCGCAGCTGGCAGCGCAGCGTGTCGGTGGCGGCGCTGTCACAGGCGATCGCCTCGCACTTCACGCTGCTCGATCCCGAGCGCAGCCTGCTGGCGGGGCTGGTGCACGAGGTCGGTGCGCTGCCGGTGATCCGGCTGGCGGATGCCCGCCAGGATCTGATCGAGCCGGGACCGATGCTCGACGCCGTGATTCGCCTGCTGGCGCCGCGGATCGGGCGCATGGTGCTGCAGGCCTGGCATTTTCCACCGGAGCTCTCGGTGGTGCCGACGCTGTGCGCCGATCTGCGGCGCCAGCATGAGGGACCGGCCGACTATGCGGATGTGGTCTGTGTCGCGCGCCTGCAGATGGATACGCTGGCCGATGCTGCGACGATCGCCGCGCGCGCGCAGGTGCCGGCTTACGCCAAGCTGGACATCAGTCCGGATGTCGATCCGCTCAACATCGAGATCTGTCGCGGACGCTTTGACCGCGCCCGCGCTGCGTTCGCCTGACGGACCGCCCGGGCCGGATGCGCGACGGCACGGTGCGTCAAGGCTCGCACATGCGGTTTCGAGTCGCCCGCTGCGCGGGTGACTCGACCCGAGCGGGCTTTCCTAGGGTGCGCGCGTTCTGGCCAGCGAGGCCTCGCGGATCGCCTTGAACTCGGAGCCGTCCTTCCATTCCGGCCAGTCGCTGCTCTGCGCGACGCGATAGCCCACTTCGAACAGCGCGCGCAGGTCCTGCGCGGTGCCGCTCAGGTCCCAGTCGGCGCGGACTTCGTCCGAAGGCTTGTGATAATCGTTGGCCGTGTATCGCTTCTGCATTTGCTCGCCATAGCCCGGTTTGCCGATGACGTCGTCGCCGTTGTCCGCATACAGCGCCGGCACGCCGAGCTTGGCGAACTCGAACTGATCCGAACGGAAGTAGCTGCCCTTTTCCGGGTGCCGGTCCGGGACAATGCGACGGCCCTCCGCCTTGAGGATCTCCTCCAGCACGGACTCCAGGGTGTTCTGGCCATAGCCGATCACCTGCATGTCCGTCGTCGGTCCAAAGGGTGCGAGCGCATCCATGTTGATCAGGGCCACGGTCTGTTCAAGCGGGTAGAGCGGGTTCTGCGCGTAATGCCGCGAGCCCAGCAGGCCCTGCTCCTCGGCGGTCACGGCGAGGAACAGTACCGAGCGCTTCGGCGCGGCGCCCAGCTGGCTGAAGGCCTGCGCGATCTCGATCAGGCCGGCGGTGCCGGTGGCATTGTCGACCGCACCATTGAAGATCTGGTCGCCCTCGAGCGTCGTGTCGCGACCCAGGTGATCCCAATGCGCGGTGTAGACGATCCATTCGTTTTTGAGCTGCGGATCGCTGCCGCGGATGGCCCCGACCACATTGCGTGATGCGACCTCGCGCACGGTATTGGTCACGCTCATCGTCGCGGTCGCCTGTTTCAGCCGTACCGGCTTGAAGTCCGGGCGCAGCGCCTGTTGCTTGAGGGCTTCGAAGTCCTGGCCAGCCGCCTTGAACAGTTCCACCGCGCGGTCACGTGTGATCCAGGCCTGCACCGGCACGCGGCTCATGTTCCTGTCAGCGGCCGCGAGCTCAAACTGCTCACCGCCCCAGCTGTTCTCGACGACGCTCCACGGATACGCAGCCGGTTCGGTCTCGTGCACGATGATGGCACCGGCGGCCCCGAGGCGGCTGGCGATCTCGTACTTGTAGGTCCAGCGGCCGTAGTAGGTCATCGCCTTGCCACGGAACATCGTCTCGTCGAGTCTCGATGGATCGCGGGGGTCGGGGATCGCCGGATCGTTGATCAGCATGACGATCGTCTTGCCGGTGACGTCGAGCCCCTTGTAGTCGTCCCAGCCGTACTCTGGCGCCTGCACGCCGTAGCCGACGAAAACCAGTTCCGAATTCTGGACGTCGACGCGCGGCACGAAGCGCGACGTGGTGGCGACAAAGTCCTTGCGCGGTTCCAGCTTCATCGTCTTGCGGCCGACCTTCAGCGTCATCGCCGGCTGGCCGTCAATGCCCACTAGTGGCACGTTCTGCACGTAGCGGCCGTCCGGATGGCCCGGTTGCAGTCCGACCGCCTGGAACTGCTGTGTCAGATAGGCCACGGTCTTTTCCTCGCCCGGCGTGGCTGGCGCGCGACCTTCGAAGTCGTCGGAGGCCAACACCTGCACGTGACGCAGCAGATCGGCCGTGTCGATGCTGCTGCGGGCCAGCGTCAGCGGTTCGGCTGGCGCGGCGGCCGCAGGGGTCGTCGGTTCGGCGGGTGGCGTGGCGGCGCAGGCGCCGAGCGCAGCCGCGGCCAGGACGATGAGGCTGCTCTTCAGGATCTGCATGGTTCGTCTCCGATGGTGAATCGTCGTCGGCGGTTAGCTGCTGATCCAGCGCCGGAGCCAGGCCTGTACGGTCTCGTGCCATTGCACGCTGTTCTGAGGCTTCAGCACCCAGTGGTTTTCGTCCGGGAAGATCAGCAGCTGACTGGGAATGCCGCGACGCTGCAGGGCCGTGAAGGTGGCGATACCTTGCTCCGGCGGGATGCGGTAATCCTTTTCGCCGTGGATCACCAGCATCGGCGTCTTCCACTTCAGCACGTGAGTGGCCGGGTTGAACTTCTCGTAATTCTGCGGCACGTCGAAGTAGGTGCCGCCGTGCTCCCACTCATCGAACCACAGCTCTTCGGTGCTGTAGTACATGCTGCGGTTGTCAAAGACGCCGTCGTGATTCACCAGGGCCTTGAAGGCATCCGGCCAGTTGCCGGCGATCCAGTTGACCATGTAGCCGCCATAGGAGGCGCCGAGCGCAGCGGCCTTGTTGCCGTCGAGAAAATCGTAGGTCTTCAGCGCGTGCGCCCAGCCCTTCTGCAGATCTTCCAGCGGCTTGCCGCCCCAATCGCCGCTGATGGAGTCGGTAAAGGCCTGGCCGTAGCCCGTGGAGCCATGGAAGTCGATGAAGACGACGGCATAGCCCTGACCTGCATAGGTCTGCGGGTTCCAGCGGTAGTGCCAGCTGTTGCCCATGCTGCCCTGCGGGCCGCCGTGGATGATGAAGGCGACGGGGTACTTGCGGCCCTTGGCATAGTTCCAGGGTTTCACCACATAACCGTGGACGGTGTCGTCCTTCGCGCCCTTGAACGTGAACTGCTCCGCAGCGCCGAAGCGCACACCGGCCAGCTTGTCGGCATTGTGGTCGGTGAGGCGCTGGACGGAAGCATCGGTACCCAGCGAACGCGAATACAGATCGGCAGGGCTCGACAGATCGTGACGGGCGTAGACCATGCGGTCCCGGCCCAGCGTGAAGCCGTCCACCGCGCCTTCCCCCGTCAGCGCGCTTACCGCGCCGCTGGCGACGTCCACCGCAAACAGGCGGTGCTGCCCCAGGTCGTCGGCCTGTGTGTAGATCGTCTTGCCATCGGCAGAGAAGACGATCGACTGGGCGGATCGGTCCCATTGCGGCGCGATCTCGCGCTTCGCGCCGGTCTTCAGGTCGCGCAGCATCAGCGCATAGCGATCGGCCTCGAACATCGGCCGTTTCATCGCACGCCACGCCAGCTGCGTGCCATCCGGTGAGTACACCGGATTCGTATCGACCGCGTCGTTGGCGTCGGTGAG
>JBEIOK010000196.1:0-4795 GCA_040377605.1 Nevskiaceae bacterium
AGGTCCGCAGGCAGCTTGGCAATCGCCTCGTTGACCTTGTCGCGGATCTCGTCGGTCAGCAACTCGGCCTCCGGGGTGGCGATATCGCTGAGGTGCTCGGTGTGGCCGTACTGCTCGGCGTCGGTAATGTCGATGTCCTGGTCCGCCGGGCGGCGATTGCGCGACACCAGCGAATTCTTCGCGGTGTTGATGCCGATCCGGTATAGCCAGGTGTAAAAGGCCGACTGGCCCCGGAAGCCGTTGAGCGCCCGCCAGGCACGGATGAAGGTTTCCTGCGCGACGTCCGGCGCCTCGGCATCGCCGACCAGACGGCTGACCAGCTGAATGATCTTGTACTGGTATTTGCGCACCAGCAGCTCGAACGCGCGCTGATCCCCGGCCTGAGCGCGGGCAACCAGTTGTTCGTCGGTGATTTCAGTCATACGCGCGTTGGAACCTGTGCAGCTGAGTCGCCGCATCGAAAACGGATAAACTTCGGGCAACGTTGACGCCGATATCGCTCCTGCCGCCTATTGCGGGTGGAGCCGTCGAAAACGCAATCATTCCGCCTAGTTTAACAACGCCGCCCTTCCCCATGCTTGAAGCTGAAGTCCTGGTCCTGGGCAGCGGCGCTGCCGGCCTGTCACTGGCACTGCGGCTGGCCAATGCCGGGCGTAAAGTTGTGGTGGTCTCGAAGACCGCACTGTCCAGCGGCAGCACGCTGTGGGCCCAGGGCGGCATCTCGGCGGTACTCGACGCCGACGACTCGACCGAAAATCATGTGCGCGACACGCTGGTCGCTGGCGCGGGGCTGTGCGACGAGCCCGCCGTGCGCTACACGGTCGAGCGCGGGCCGGCCTGCATTCAATGGCTGCTGGATCAGGGGGTAGAGTTCACGCGCGACGAAGACAATCCGGCCGCCGGATTGCACCTGACTCGTGAAGGGGGGCATTCGCACCGCCGTGTCGTTCACGCCGCCGACGCCACCGGCCGCGCGGTCGAGACCACGCTGGTATCAGTGGCCAGCCAGCATCCCAACATCCGCGTCCTGGAACGCGCGATGGCCGTGGACCTGATCGTTGACCGCACACAACACCGCGCGCGGGGCGCGTATCTGTTCAATCGCGACAGTGGCCGCATCACGCCGTTCACGGCCAAGGCCGTGGTGCTTGCCACCGGTGGCGCCAATCAGGTGTATCTGTATTCGAGCAATCCGTTCGGCGCCTCCGGCGACGGCATTGCGATCGCGTGGCGAGCGGGCTGCCGCATCGCCAACATGGAATTCATGCAGTTCCATCCGACCACGCTCTACCACAAGGACTCGCGCAACTTCCTGATCAGCGAGGCGCTGCGGGGCGAGGGTGCGCAACTGCGCCTGCCGAATCCCGATGGCTCCGCCGGCGAGCGCTTCATGCCGCGCTTCGATGCACGCGGCGAGCTGGCGCCCCGTGACATCGTTGCGCGCGCCATCGACCACGAGATGAAGCGCCTGGGCCTGCGCCACGTGCTGCTCGACATCACGCACAAGCCAGCGAGCTTCATCCTGCACCACTTCCCCAGCATCCATGCCCGCTGCCTGGAGTTCGGCTTCGACATCACGCGCCAGGCCATTCCCGTAGTGCCATCGGCGCACTTCACCTGCGGCGGCGTGCTGACCGATCTGAAGGCCCGCACCGATGTCGCGGGGCTCTACGCCGTCGGCGAGGTCGCGTGCACCGGTCTGCACGGCGCCAATCGCCTGGCCTCGAACTCGCTGCTGGAATGCCTGGTCTTCGCCGAAGCGGCGGCCGACGACCTCCTGAGGCAGCTCGACACCCTGCCCGCACCCCCGACGCCCAAAGCCTGGGACGAGAGCCGGGTAACCGACTCCGACGAGGATGTCGTGGTCTCGCACAACTGGCTGGAACTGCGCACCTTCATGTGGGACTACGTGGGCATCGTGCGCACCACCAAACGCCTGGAACGCGCGCAGCATCGCATCGAACTGCTGGCCCGCGAGATTCAGGAGTACTACGGCAACTACCGCATCACCGCTCATCTGCTGGAATTGCGCAACCTCGTGGTCTGCGCCGATCTGATCGTGCGCTCGGCGCTGGCGCGCAAGGAAAGCCGCGGCCTGCACTACACGCTGGACTATCCCGAGACGCTGCCGGACGCCAAGGCCACGATCCTGGCCGGCCGCTCCTCATAGGATCGTCGACAGAACCCTGGCCGGGTCCGCTCAGGCCACACTCAATCTCGCGCGGAGTCGGCGCAGCGCCTCGGCTTCGGTTTCGTCGCCCAGCAGCAGCCGGCTCACCGTCGCGCCCGATTTCAGGCGGAAGCGCAGCAGCAGCATCCAGTCATGCACCAGGCTGCCCGGGATCAACTCCGCCTCCACCGGCTCGGCGCGGCCGCGATGCAGGGTCCACTGCCCCTCCACGTGCCAGACCAGCCGCGTGATCGACTGCGGCGAAAATCCCAGCGCCGGATGACGGCGCACGTAAAGCCAGGAGAGCCCCAGCGCCGCGGCCAGGATGATCATCGGCGCACCGGATTGCATCGAGAACGGCAGCAAGGCCAGACACACCAGATGCAGAACAACTATCGCCCGCAGCGCGCGATGCGATGGCCGCAATGTCAACTCAACGGTAGATGCGAAGCTGTTCGACGATGCCGACATATGCTTCGGGAACCGCGTCGTAGCCCATGGTCCAGGCCCAGATATCCGGATCCTCGGCGAGCGTGACCAGCCGCAGGAATGCCGCCTGCTCGTCCGCTGGCGCGTCGTGGAAGCGATGCGCGTGGTACCGCTCCATCATCACGTCGAGTTCCTTCATGCCACGACGCAGCAGCCAACGCAGACGGCCGGGATTCATCATGATCGCGTAGCGAGGGGCGACGTCAAACCTTGCGCTCGACCATCATCTTCTTGACCTCGGCGATCGCCTTTGCGGGATTCAATCCCTTCGGGCACGCCTTGGCGCAGTTCATGATGGTGTGGCAGCGGTAGAGCTTGAACGGATCTTCCAGCGCGTCCAGGCGCTCGCCGGTAGCCTCGTCGCGCGAATCGACCAGCCAGCGGTAAGCCTGCAGCAGAATCGCCGGCCCGAGATAACGGTCGGAGTTCCACCAATAGCTCGGGCACGACGTCGAGCAGCAGGCGCAGAGAATGCACTCGTACAGACCATCGAGCTTGGCGCGGTCTTCCTCGCTCTGCAGGCGCTCGCGCGTCGGCGCCGGCGAGTCGGTCTTCAGCCACGGCTCGATCGACGCGAGCTGGGCGTAGAAGTGCGTCATGTCCGGCACGAGATCCTTGACCACCGGCATGTGCGGCAGCGGGTAGACCGAGGCATCGCCCTTGATCTCGTCGCAGGGCTTGATGCACGCCAGCGTGTTGCTGCCGTCGATGTTCATCGCGCAGGAGCCGCAAATACCCTCGCGGCAGGAACGGCGGAACGTGACGGTCGGGTCGATCTCGTTCTTGATCTTGATCAGCGCGTCCAGAACCATGGGGCCGCAGGCCGCCATGTCCACCTCGTAGGTGTCCATGCGCGGGTTGGCGCCGGTATCCGGGTCATAGCGATAGATCTTGAAGGTCTTGACCTTCTTGGCGCCAGCGGGCGCCTTGAAGACCTTGCCGGCCTTCTTGTCGAGCTTGGAGTTCTGCGGGAGCGTGAGCTGAGCCATGTCGATTCTCGGCGGATCTCAGTACTTGCGGGCGACGGGCGGGATGTGATCCACCTCGTTGTCCAGCGGCTGCATGTGAACGGGGCGGTAATCGATCTGCACGTCGGTGTTGCCGGTGCGCCAGGCAATCGTGTGCTTCATCCACTCGCTGTCGTCGCGGTCCTTGATGTCGTCGCGGGCGTGGGCGCCACGCGATTCCTTGCGGTTCTCGGCACCCACGATCGTGATCAGCGCCTGGCCCAGCAGGTTGTCGAGTTCCAGCGTCTCCGCCAGATCCGAGTTCCAGATCATCGAGCGGTCGGACACCGACAGATCGTTGGTGAAGTTGTCGATGATGCCCTTGAGCTTGACCACGCCCTCCTGCATCGTCGGACCGTCACGGAACACGGCGCAGTGCTTCTGCATCGTCTTCTGCATGTCGAGACGGAGCTTGGCGGTCGTCGTGCTGCCCTTGGCGTTACGGAAGCCGTCCAGACGCGCCAGCGCCTTCTCTTCCGAGGTGTTCGAGATCTTCTTGTGCGACTGGCCGGGCTTGACCAGCTGCGCGGCGCGGATCGCGGCAGCGCGGCCGAACACGACCAGGTCGAGCAGCGAATTCGAGCCCAGACGGTTGGCGCCATGCACCGACACACAGGCCGCCTCGCCCACCGCCATCAGGCCAGGGACGATGCTGTCCGGGTTGCCGTCGCGCTTGGTGACGACTTCGCCGGTGTACAGGCAGGGAATGCCGCCCATGTTGTAGTGCACCGTCGGCACGACTGGGATCGGCTCTTTTGTGACGTCCACGCCGGCAAAGATCTTGGCCGACTCGGAGATGCCCGGCAGACGCGCATGCAGCACTTCCGGACCCAGATGCTCCAGATGCAGGTGGATGTGATCGGCTTCCTCGCCGACACCACGGCCCTCGCGGATTTCCGTCGCCATCGCGCGGCTGACCATGTCACGCGGCGCCAGATCCTTCACACTCGGCGCATAACGCTCCATGAAGCGCTCGCCGTTCTTGTTGGTGAGATAACCGCCCTCACCGCGCGCGCCCTCCGTGATCAGGCAGCCCGAGCCGTAGATGCCGGTCGGGTGGAACTGCACGAACTCAAGGTCCTGCAGCGGCAGGCCGGCACGCAGCACCATCGCGTTGCCGTCACCGGTG
>JBEIOK010000028.1:0-23117 GCA_040377605.1 Nevskiaceae bacterium
GATGCAGACCGACGTCTTCTACTGGCACGGCTACACCGCCATCTGGCTGGAAGGCCAGTGGGTCAAGGCCACGCCGGCCTTCAACCTGTCGCTATGCCAGAAGTTCCGCCTGCACCCGCTGGAGTTCGACGGCCGCAGCGATTCGATCTATCACCCGCTGGATCTCGACGGCAATCGGCACATGGAATATCTGCGCTTCCGTGGCGAGTTCCTGGAGGTGCCGGCCCAGCAGATGCGCGAGGACTTCGCACGCGAGTACCCCCGGATGCAGACGCTCGCGACGGTCAACTTCGACGCCGACGTCGGGCGCGAAACCGCCGGCTGAGCCGTCCCGCGTGATGCGGACCCTGGACCCACAACCCGCCCCGCCCCTGCGTGACGGCGTCGGCGCGAGCCGCGTGCGGCTGCCGGCCGGCGACTGGCCAGACCTGCTGAGCTTTCTGTGCGCGCAATTCCCGTCAGTCGACGCCGAGCAGTGGCGCTCCCGCATCGCACGCGGGCGGGTGCTGGACGAACAGGACCGCCCGGTCGCGCCCGACGCGCCCTACCGGCCCGGCGCGCTGATCGCCTATTACCGTGAGCTGCCCCCCGAGGTGCCAATCCCGTTCGAGGCTTCGGTCCTGTTTCACGACGCGCATCTGCTGGTCGCCGACAAGCCGCACTTCCTGCCGGTGATGCCGGCCGGGCGCTTCCTGCAGGAGACGCTGCTGGTGCGACTCAAGCAGCAGCTGGGACTGCCGGACCTGGTGCCGCTGCACCGGATCGACCGCGGCACGGCAGGCCTCGTCGTGTTTTCGGTCAATGCGCAGACCCGCGCCGCCTACCAGGCCCTGTTTCCGCAACGCCGCGTCGAGAAATGCTACGAGGCCTGGGCCCCGGTCTGTCCCGCACTGACAGCCCCGCACGTCCATCGCAGCCGTCTGGTCGCCGGATCACCGTTCTTCCGCATGTGCGAGGTCGACGGCCCGCCCAACAGCGAGACCCGCATCGAGGTCATGGCCCGCGAGGGGCAACTCGCGCAGTACCGTCTGCAGCCAATCACCGGCCGCAAGCACCAGCTTCGCGTCCATCTGGCGGCCCTGGGCGCGCCGATCGTCAACGATCCCTTCTATCCCGCGCTGCGTCCGGAGCTGGAAGACGACTACACGCGGCCGATGCAGTTACTGGCGCGCAGCATCGCGTTCATGGATCCGCTGACGGGCCGCGCGCATCGCTACGACAGCCGCCGCCGCCTGGCGGGGCCGACGGCCGGCTGACCTTGCGGTGTCGATCAGTGCCCGCCCTGGCCCTTGGCACGCGGCGGATGGCCGTTGTTCATGATGCGATCGGTCCAGGCAATGCCGATGGCCGAGGCGATGAAGGCCATGTGGATGATCGTCTGCCACATCACACCGGCTTCCGTGATGTTGGTGCACTTCACACCGGCGGCGACCGATGAGCACAGCGGCAGCGCACCGATCGTGCCGGCTTCGATGAAGGTCTTCAGCAGGTGGATCGAGGAGATGCCGATGATCGCCATCGCCAGCTTGACCTTGAGCACCGAGGCGTTGACGTGACTCAGCCACTCCGGCTGGTCCGGATGGTTCTCCAGGCGCATGCGCGAGACGAACGTCTCGTAGCCGCCGACGATGACCATCATCAGCAGGTTGGAGATCATCACCACGTCGATCAGCGCGAGCACGATCAGCATGACCTGATACTCGTTGAGCTCGAAGGCGCCGAGGATCAGGTGGGACAGCTCCTTGACGAACAGGACCACGTAGACGGCCTGGGCGACGATCAGGCCCAGATACAGCGGCAGCTGCAGCCAGCGCGAGGAGAAGATCAGGGAGGGCAGCGGGCCTAGGGATTTGGGTGCGGTCGACATGGAGGGTCAGGGCAGGTGGAAGCGCGCGGATTCTACTGCAGCCGCATGAACGTTCGGCAAGCGGTCGGTCAGGCGCCGCAGCGGGCCTCGATCACGCGAACCAGGCCGGCGCCGGGCAGCAGACGCTCCCCGGGGAGCAAGGCCTGCGGAGGGTGCAGGTCGGCCTGCTCGAAGCCGGAGGCCCGGAGTGCCGCGCCGGCGGCGGCCGCATCGGCATAGTGCAGGTGCACGCGGCCCCGCACGAAGGTCGACAACAGTGCGACGAAGCCGCGGGTCGCCGCACTGCGGTGATGGGCGGACAGGTGCAGGTCGGACAGGTACAAGCCGTGCGGGAAGCGCGACAGTGTCGCGGCAACCCGTCGCCACAGGCCCTCGACGGTGTCGCGATCGAAGTAGTTGAGCAGGCCCTCGGTGACGATGGCCAGCCCCTGCTGCGGGTCCAGCCCCGCCGCCAGCGCGGCCAGGGACGACGCGCCGTGCTCGGCCCGTGCATCCAGCGCCACCACCTCGTGGCCGGCGGTCAGCAGCCCGGCAGACGCCAGACGCGCGTGCTTGCGCGCGGCCATGTCCGGCAGGTCGGCCTCGAGATAATGCAGTGTGGCGCCATGACGCCGCTTGAAGTCCCAGCCGCGCGGCGACAGACCGGCTGCAATCTCGATGATCTGCGTGATGCGACCCGCTGCGATGTCGGCATCGAGCACGCGGTCGATGGCGCGGTGTCGCGCCAGCAGAAAGGCGTCCAGCGTCGGCGCCCCGGCGAATCGCGCGGCCGCCATCCAGGGCCGCAGCGCCGCATGCAGCACGCGCCCCTGCGGTGTCGACAGCGCGGGATGTGACAACCCGTGGCGCACCCAGGTGTGGCCGGTGTAGTGCGCGGTCGGGCTGATGGCGTCGGAGCGGCGGGTCACGGGCGCTTCAACCGGTGGCGGTGTCGCCCCGCATCCGCGAGGGCGGTTCGCCGTGATGGCGCTTGAACGCCTGGCTGAACGCGGTCTCCGAGCCATAGCCCACCTGCTCGGCGATCTGGGCGATCGACAGGCGCGTGTGCGCCAGTTTCCAGGCGGCGAGCCGCATGCGGTGCTCGGTGAGGTAGGACAGCGGCGGTTGCCCCAGCACCTGGCCGAAGCGATCGGCAAACGCCGAGCGTGACAGGCGCGCGATTTCGGCGAGCTCGGGGACGGTCCAGTCCTTTGCCGGCTGGCCGTGCATGGCCGCAAGTACCGCCGACAGTGCCTTGTCGCGCAGCGCCAGCAGCCAGTTGCCGGTGCCCTCCGGCAGGTTTTCGACGTGATCGCGCAGCATCTCGACCAGCAGGATGTCGGCGATGCGGTTGACGATCACCTGCTGGCCCGGCTGCACACGGGCGGTTTCCTCGGCGATGAACTGCAGGCCCAGCCGCAGCCAGGAGGCCGGGGAGCCCGCCGCGCCGCTGCGCAGGTGCATCACCGGCGGCAGGGCCGCAATCAGGGGGCGCGCGAGGTTCACGTCGAACCGGAAATGTCCGCTGAGGATGGCGGTCGACGTCCCCTGCAGTCCGAGATGCAGCGGCTGCACCTGCAGGTGCTGCAGTTCCGGCCCCAGGTCAAACGCTGCGGCGGTGGACGATGGATCATCCTGAACGCGATGCTCGGGGCCATCCGGCAGCAGCACGATGTCGCCGGGCTGCAGGCGCAGGGGCTCGGCTCCGGCCCGTATCAGCCAGGCGCTACCGCGCGCCACGATATGAAAGGACGTGAGCCCCGGCGTGTGCAGGCGCAATGACCAGGGCGCCGACAGCTGCGACTCGCGGAAAACCGCGCCGTGCAGGCGGATGTCATCGAGAATCAGGCTGAGCGTGTCCATCCGAGGCGGAAGAGTCGGTTGATTCGGTCAGCGGTCAGGGTGGAGTCGGCGTTTCGCATCGGCGCAGCCGGCGTTATACGAGGGTCCCGGCGTTTGGCGATGGTTTTGCGGTGCTGCACCAATTCCGCCCGTCCGGAACTGAATTGACTATAGCACCGCCTCAGGGGTACACCGGGGCGGCGGCCGCAGCCTTTGCGGCAGCACTCGTATCGTGGAGAACGAGATGACAACGACCACCCTGAATACCGCGAGCGCCACGGACTGGCGCGACGGCAAGCGCTACCTCTGGCTGCTGAGCCCGATGATCCCCGTGCTGGCGCTGATCGCGCTGGGCGGCTTCCACTACACCGGCTGGACCTGGCTCGCCTGGGGCGGCCCGATCCTCGTCTACGGCGTGATCCCGCTGCTCGACTGGCTGATCGGCGAGGACACCAGCAACCCGCCCGAGTCCGCTGTCGCCGGCCTCGAACGCGACCTGTACTACCGCGTGATCGTCTACGCCTACATCCCGACGCAGGTGCTGGCCACGCTGTACGGGGCCTGGCTGGTCGCCACGGGCGACGTCAACGGCTGGCAGATCGCCGGCATGATCATGACCGTGGGCACCATCAACGGCATCGCGATCAACACGGCGCATGAGCTGGGCCACAAGAAGGAAACCCTGGACCGCTGGCTGGCGAAAGTGACATTGGCGCCGGTGGCCTACGGGCATTTCTATGTCGAGCACACGCGCGGCCATCACAAGAACGTGGCGACGCCGGACGATCCGGCCAGTTCCAAGATGGGCGAAAGCTTCTGGGCCTTCCTGCCGCGCACGGTGTTCGGCAGCCTGCGCTCGGCCTGGAACATCGAGAAGGAACGCCTGGCGCGCCTCGGCAAGTCGCCGTGGAGTCTGGACAACGACAATCTGCAGGCCTGGGCGATGACGGTCGTGTTCTTCGGCGCCATCGTCGCGGTCCTCGGGATCGACGTCCTGCCGTTCCTGCTGCTGCAGGCGGCCTTCGGTGCCGCGCTGCTGGAAGTCATCAACTACATCGAGCACTACGGCCTGCTGCGCCTCAAGGGCAAGGACGGCCGCTACGAGCGCTGCGCGCCCAAGCACTCCTGGAACAGCAACCACATCGTCACCAACCTGTTCCTCTACCAGCTGCAGCGCCACTCCGACCACCACGCCAATCCGACGCGTCGCTTCCAGGCCCTGCGTCACTTCGACGAGAGCCCGCAGCTGCCGGCGGGCTACGCGTCGATGCTGATCCCCGCCTACCTGCCGTGGCTGTGGTTCCGGCAGATGGATCCGCGCGTGGTCGCGCACCACCAGGGCGATCTGTCCAAGGCCAATCTCTATCCGCCGAAGCGCGAGGCCCTGCTCAAGCGCTGGCACAACGCGCCGCTGGGCGACGGCCATCCGGCCGTGTTCCCCGGCAGCCATGCGCCGGTACCGGCGGCAACGGCGCCGGCTGCACGCTACCAGTGCACGGACTGCGGCTATATCTACGACGAATCCAAAGGCTGCCCCCACGAGGGCTACGCGCCCGGGACCCTCTGGTCGCAGCTGCCGGCCACCTGGCCGTGCCCGGACTGCGCCGTGCGCGAGAAGCCGGATTTCGTCGCGCTGCCGAGCACGCCATGACGCTACGCCGCTGGGCCTGTGCCGGCTGCGGCTATGTCTACGACGAGGCCGAGGGCTGGCCTGCGGACGGCATCCCGGCGGGGACCCGCTGGGAGGACGTGCCGGAGGACTGGACCTGTCCGGACTGCGGCGCCTCCAAGGCCGATTTCCAGATGGTTGAGTTCTGACCACGGCATCGCTGCAACGAAAACGCCCGCGCATCGCGGGCGTTTTCGTTGCAGCGGCGCGTGACGAAGGTTCAGCCCATCGGCGGCGGCTTGCTGCCGGCGAACAGCGTCTTGGCCACCGCATCGGTGTAATCGAGTGCCAGCGTCGAGGTCGCGACGAACCGCGTGCTGCTGATCTTCCAGCCGGCCGCGGTCTTCACGTACTCATCCTCGTAGTAGCCGGCGAGCTGCGTAATCGACTTCACCTGCGTGTTGATCAGGAAGTAATGCAGACTCCAGGTCCCCCGCGCCCGGGAGGCATCGAGCACCTCGATCTGGGGATTGGCGCCATGGTGCATCTCGACCATGTAGTCATGACAGGCGATCTGCGCGTACAGCCCGACCAGCGTGTCGGCATTGTCGAAGGTCCCGATCGCGCCGTAGTCGATGTGGACCTCGCCGTCGGCAAAGCAGGCCCGCATGGTCTTGGGATCCTTGCGGTCGCAGGCGAACAGGTAGCGCGCTTTCAGCGAGCGGATTGCCTCGGCATCTTCCAGGGCCTGGATGCGCTGCTCGGGACTGGCCATCGGGTCTCTCCTCGTTTGAATGGAATGCGCGGGAGTTCATCGCAGGTCCCGCCCTCCCGAATCCCCCAATCGGCTGAGACCCGCACCGTGACTACTACAAACAGATGACGCCACTGGGACCCCCACCCCCCTACTGTCCGGCATGGTCCAAGCCGGCCGCAGCGCCGGCGCGACGGGCGAAGGGTGCACACCCGATCGGCCGGCCGAAGGGGAGGAACTGGAACGGAGACGCCGTCGTCGTGACGCGTTTCCCCAGCGTGCGGAACGAGCGGGGGATATTCAAGGATGAAAATCCGGCAAGTGTTGCTGGCGCTGCTGGCGTTCGCTGCCATCGGCATGCTGGTGTTTCTGGTGCGCATGACGCAGACCGTGGACAACGCGGTCCATCTGGAACGCCTGGCCAACCTGCGTGCCGTCGATGCCCTCGATGTCGGCCTGAATCGTGCGGTGACCCAGGTCGGCGTCTCCTCGCTGGCCAACAGGGCCGATGAGCGTGCGACCACGACGGCGCAGCTGGGCGATGCCCTGAACCTGCTCGAACAGGGTCCTACCCGTCTGCAGGGGCTGAGCCCGGATATCGACGCGGCGCTGCGCCGCTTCCTCGACACCATCGAGTCCAAGTTCGAACTGGCCTTCGACTTCGAAGCCCGCAACATCCTGATCAACCAGCGACTGATTGCCGGCATGGACGCGGTGCCGGTGCTGGCCGACCAGCTGCTGCTGCAAACCGCCGAGGCCGACCGCGAAGCGCTGGCCGGACAGCTGGCCCAGCTCAAGACCGAGGTCACGACCCACGGCGTGGTCCAGACCCCGACCAACGAGGCGAATATCCGCGCCCTGGTCGAGGCACTGACCCTGGCCGGCGAATCGCAATCCGAGGAGTGGCGCCAGACCCTGAACCTGCTCAGCGCACGCAGCGCCGAGGTCATCGCCGACAAGGCCGAACTGGTCAAACGCCTGTCGGACTTCCTGCAGCGTCCGACCGCCGCGCAGTTGCGGGCGCTGGAACAGACCTACATGGGCTGGCACAACGCACGGGTGGCCGTCGGCAACCAGTACCGGCTGTGGCTGGCCGCCTATGCCGCGATCCTGCTGCTGGTGCTGGCGCTGGTCGGTCTTCGCCTGCGCCGCAGCTTCCGCGATCTCGACAGCGCCAACGAGCACCTGGAAGAACAGGTGGCTACCCGCACCCAGGACCTCAGCTCCGCGCTCGACGAACTGCGCGCCTCGCAGGCGCAGCTGGTGCAGTCCGAGAAGATGGCCTCCCTGGGCCAGATGGTGGCGGGCGTGGCCCATGAGATCAACACGCCACTGGGCTATGCGCGCAGCAATACCGAGATCGTGCGCCGCTCGCTGGGCGAGATCCGCGAGCTGTGCGGCGCACAGAATCGCGCGCTGCGGCTGATGGGCGACGAATCGGCACCCGTCGAAGACGTTGCACAGGCGCTCGACGAGGCCCAGCAGCGCGCCACCGAGCTCAATGCCGAGGAGCTCGCGGCCGACCTCGACGGCCTGCTCGGCGATGCCGACCACGGCCTGTCGCAGATCGCCGAACTGGTCGGCAGCCTCAAGGACTTCTCACGCGTCGACCGCTCTCGCAATGACGTGTTCAATATCAACGACGGCATCGAATCGGCACTGAAGATCGCCAACAACCAGCTCAAGCACCGCGTCGAAGTCGTGAAGTCGTTCGGCCAGATCCCGGCGATCGAGTGCTCGCCTTCACAGCTCAATCAGGTGTTCCTGAACCTGTTCACGAATGCCGCGCAGGCCATCGACGGCGACGGCAAGATCTTCGTCCACACCGCCACCGACCCACGCGGGGTGGCGATCCGGATTCTCGATACCGGCTGCGGCATGAGCGAGGAGGTGCGCGCGCGCATCTTCGAACCGTTCTTCACCACCAAGCCGGTCGGCAAGGGCACCGGGCTCGGCTTGTCGATCGTCTACCGCATCATCGAAGATCACGGTGGCACGATCGACGTGCGCTCTCAGCCCGGCAAGGGCAGTGAGTTCATCATCGTGCTGCCGCTGAAGCAGCGCCGTGCCGATGGCCCGACTGCCTCGACCTCCCCCCAGACCGCCGCGCCGGTCGCTGCCTGAACTTTTCCATGGAACCGAGCCCCACCCCCAAGGCCCGCGTCCTGTTCGTCGACGACGAACCGAGGGTGCTGACCACGATGCGCATGCTGTTTCGCGGTCGCTACGAGCTGTTCTTCGCCGACAGCGGCCAGCAGGCGCTGGAGCTGCTAAAGGATCAGCCGGTGGACGTGATCGTCAGTGATCAGCGCATGCCGGGCATGACCGGCATCGAACTGCTGCGCGCCGCCCGCGATCTGAACCCGCATGCGATGCGCATCCTGCTGACCGGCTACTCCGATCTCAACGCGATCATCGGCTCGATCAACGAGGGCGAGATCTTCCGCTTCGTCAACAAGCCCTGGTCCAACGATGATCTGGGGACGACCCTGCAGCGCGCCGTCGCGGCTGCCAAGATCAGCCAGAGCCTGCCTGCCGCGGCCGCCGAAACCGCCAGCACCCAGACGGTGCCGGTGGACGGAGCCGCCGGGGTGCTGGTGGTGGATGATGATCCCGCGGTGCCCCCGCGCATCCAGACCGTGCTCGGACCCGAGTACCGCGTCTTCGGTGCCACATCGATGGAGGAAGCGGTCAGCGCGCTCGAGCGCGAGCGGATCGGCGTCATCGTCTCGGATACGCGCGTGCAGGATCACCCGGTGATCAACCTCATTGGCACGCTCAAGCAGCATCATCCGGAGCTGGTGTCGGTGATCCTGACCGAGCGAGCAGACGCCGGCAGCGCGATCGATCTGATCAACCAGGGCCAGATCTACCGTTTCATCACCAAGCCGATCCACGACAGCCAGTGCAAGATCGCCGTCACCTCGGCCGTGCGCCACCACCAGCGTCTGGCCCAGAGTCCGGAACTGACCCAGCGCTACGAGGTCGAACGCACGCCGGAGCCGCCGCCGACCTCACAGGTTGCGAACATGGCCAATCGCATCAAGACTTTGCGAACCTGGGTGCGCCGCTGGGTCTGAGCGCGATGGCATCCGGACAGCCGTCTCGGGCCCTAGGGGTCGGGCGTCTGCTTTGATTTCGTATGTTGTTCAGCGTTTCCATTTCTGAGGACGCCCGCGCCGGGTGAGGCCGATGTTCGTCGGTCTTTGCGGCCGGGAGATGCCGCCCCGCCCCACTGCCGTCGCCGCCCATGCACGCTACACCGCTGATCTCGACCATCGTCGCGGGCCTGGTCCTCGCCTTCTTCTTCGGCGCAATCGCCAACCGCCTGCGCTTTCCGCCGCTGGTGGGCTACCTGTTGGCCGGCGTGCTGGTGGGTCCCCACACGCCCGGCTTCGTCGCCGATCAGGCGCTGGCCCTGGAACTCGCCGAGATTGGCGTGATCCTGCTGATGTTCGGCGTCGGCATGCACTTCTCGCTGAAGGACCTGCTGTCGGTCAAGCACATCGCGATTCCCGGTGCCGTCGTGCAGATTGCGGTGGCCACCGGATTGGGCGTGGGCCTCGCCCACTGGATGGGCTGGAGCCTGGGCGCCGGTCTGGTCTTCGGGTTATCCCTGTCCGTGGCCAGTACCGTCGTGCTGCTAAAGGCAATGGAGGAACGACGGCTGCTTGATACGACGCGCGGCCGCATTGCCGTGGGCTGGCTGATTGTCGAGGACCTGGCCATGGTCCTGGCGCTGGTGCTGCTGCCGACGGTGGCCGGCGTGCTGGGAGGTACGGACAACTCATCACAGCTGGACACGGTCGAATTCAGCAAGACCCTGGCCATCACCCTCGGCAAGGTCGTTGCCTTCGTGGCTCTGATGCTGGTGGTGGGTCGGCGCGTGATCCCGTGGATGCTGCACAGCATCTCGCGCAGCGGATCGCGCGAACTGTTCAGCCTGTCGGTGCTGGCGATCGGCCTCGGCGTGGCATTCGGCTCGGCCTCGTTGTTCGGGGTGTCGTTCGCACTCGGCGCCTTCTTCGCCGGCATGGTGATGAACGAGTCGGAACTGGCCCATCGTGCCGCCGAGGAGTCGCTGCCGCTGCGCGATGCATTCTCGGTGTTGTTCTTCGTGTCGGTCGGCATGCTGTTCGATCCATCGATCCTGATCCGCGAGCCCTGGCCCGTGCTGTGGACCTTCCTGATCATCGTGGTGGGCAAGTCGCTGGCCGCTTACGGCATCGTCATCGCCTTTGGCCATCCGACCAAAACCGCGCTGACGATCTCGGCAAGCCTGGCGCAGATCGGCGAGTTCTCCTTCATCCTCGCGGCGCTGGGCATCACGCTCGGCCTGTTGCCACCCGAGGGGCGCGACCTGATCATCACCGGTGCGATCCTGTCGATCTTCACCAACCCGTTGTGCTTCGCGGTCAGCGACCGCTTCGGCGATTACCTGAAACAGCGCAAGATCCTGCGCGAAGCGGGGGCTCCCGCATCGACCTCCGCCGTGGAGAGTCCGGTGGCACCGCCGCCAGCGACGGTAGAGGAAGCATTGCGCACCTCGCTGGAAGCGCATGCGGTGGTCGTCGGGTATGGTCGGGTCGGCTCCACGATCGCCAATGAACTGGTCGCAACCGCGATGCCGATCCTGGTGATCGAAGAACGCGTTCCGCTGGCCGAGCTGGCACGTGGCCAGGGCATCGAGGTGATCTCCGGCAATGGCGCCAAGGAGGCGCTGATCAAGGCCGCGAATCTCGAGAAGGCCCGCTGGCTGTTCGTCGCGATTCCCAACGGCTTCGAGGCCGGCCAGATTGTCGAGCAGGCCCGCAAGCTCAACCCCGGACTCAAGATCATCGCGCGTGCACACTCGGACGCAGAAGTCGCCCATCTGCAGAAGCACGGCGCCGACCACATCATCATGGGCGAGCGCGAGATCGCGCTGGGCATGCTCGACCAGGCGCGCAGCCATGACGAAAGCAGCAACAGCCCGATCCTGCCCACGTAGCACGCAGTAGCCTGGTGTCGGCACTCGGCTACTGCAAACAGGTGAAGCCGCTGTGACGTTGCGACCCTACTGTCTGACCCTCATTAGAACGACGAGGAGACGGGCAGCATGTCCGCTCATGACGAGGTCATCTCGGGGCAGGCCTGGGACGAGTTTTGCGACGCGCTGAAGCATGCCGGCCAGCAGATCCTGCGGCCCGAAGCTCCGGTCAGCGAACTGGATCGAGCGGAGGGCTGGCGCTACCTGACGCGCCTGCTGCGCATCGGTCTGGAGATGCATCTCGAGTGTGCGGATCCGGATTTCCCCGCGTTTTTCATGCCCTCGCACGAGACCGGCAAGATCGGCGCCGACAATCCGGACAATCTGTACCTGATGGCGCGCATCAACGGCCGCAATGAATACGTGATCCGCGGCACGCGCGGCACGGTCTCGTACCTGTCCGTCGGTTCGCAGAAGGGCGGCTACGAAAGCGACGGCAAGATGGAGCAGACCGGCTTCGTCGACGGCAAGGACCTGCACCTCGACGCCGAGGGCCGCTTCGAGATCGTCGTCAGCGCCGAGAAGCCGGCACATGCCCGGCACTGGCTGCGCATCGAGCCGACGTCCAACGCCGTGCTGGTGCGTCAGACCTTCCTGGACCGCAAGGCAGAGCGCCCCGCCGTCCTGTCGATCGAACGCAGCGGCAGCCAGGAACAACCGGTGCCGATGACCGCCGAGCGGATCCAGCGCTCGCTGCAGAACACGGCACGCTTCGTCAACGGTACGGCGACGCTGTTTGCGAACTGGGCGCAGAGCTATCTGCCGCACCCCAACCAGCTGCCGCTGGCCGACCAGAAGCTGTGCCAGAGCGTCGGCGGCGATCCCAACATCGTCTACTACCACTCGTACTGGGAACTGAAGTCCGACGAGGCGCTGGTGATCCACTTCCCGCGCATTCCGGACTGCCGTTTCTGGAATCTGCAGATCAACAACTGGTGGATGGAGTCGCTGGACTATCGCTATCTGCGCGCGCACTTCAACAAGCACTCCGCGACCGTCGCCGCCGATGGCAGCGTCACGCTGGTGCTCGCGCACCGGAATCCGGGCGTCGCCAACTGGCTGGAAACCGCGGGCCACGACCGCGGCACGATGTGTCTGCGCTGGGTCGGGGCGACAGAAAACGTCGACCCGGACCTGCGTGTCGTCAAACTCGCTGACCTCAAGAGCGCCGCATGAGCACCGCACCGATCCGCTTCGATCCCGAAACCCTGCTCGCAGAGGCCCGCACCCGGACCGGCCTGTCCGACTTCGGTGAGCCCAGCTTCCGCGTGGGGCTCAAGGTGTTCTGCGACGCGCTGGAGAACGAGGCCAGGCTCTCGGACTTTGGTCGCGGTCTGCTGCATCAGAAGGTCATGGAACTGCTGACCAATCGCCTCGGCATCGAGGACTGGTACCGCCGTCATCCGGAGATCGAGCAGGAGCAGATCGCGGCACCGATTGTCGTCGTCGGTCTGCCGCGCACCGGCACCACGCTGCTGCAGCGGGTGCTGGCGCAGGACCCTCAGTTCTATTCGATGCCGTGGTGGGAGTCGCGCTATCCGGTGCCGTTCCCCGGCGAGTCGCTGAAGGCCCCGACCCAGCGTATCGAGCAGGCGCGCGCCGAAGTGAAGATCATGGTCGAGGCGATGCCCAAGCTGCTCAGCATCCACCCGATGGACGCCGATCAGGCCGACGAGGAGGTCATGCTCATGGAGCACACCTTCATGGCGGCGATGAACACCTATGCCTGCATCCCCACCTACATGGACTGGCTGGCCACCGTCGACCAGCGCCCGGCCTACGACTATCTCAGGCGCATGCTGAAGTTCCTGCAGTGGCAGAAGCGCCAGCGCGGCATCACCGCGACCGGCTGGGTGCTGAAGGCCCCACACCACCTGCTGCGCATGAAGCTGCTGCTGGAGGTCTTCCCCGGTGCGCGCGTGATCCAGACGCATCGCGACCCCGTCGACACGATTCCGTCGATCGCCAGCTTCCTCGACACGCTGTGGCGCATCTACAGCAGCGATGTCGACCCGACCGCTGCGGGCCGCGAATGGAGCGAGCTGATGTCGCGCGCCTTCCGCCACACGATGCAGGTGCGCGATGCCAACCCGAAGCCGTTCTTCGACGTGCGTTTCGAGGACACCGTGAAGCGCCCGATGGAAGTCGTGCGGGAGATCTACGCCTGGGCCGGGCTGGCCCTGAGCCCGCAGGCCGAGGCCGCGATGCAGCACTGGCTGGAAGAGAACCGTCGCGGCACGCGCGCTGCGCACGAGTACGACACCAGCCAGTTCGGACTGACGCCGGATCAGCTGCGTCAGGAATTTTCAGAGTACCGCGCGCGGCATATCGCCGCCGCCTGAGTCATCCGCGACACGAATCCAATAGAGCGAGGAGAACACCATGCTGCTGAAGGACAAGGTAGTGATCATTTCGGGCATCGGCCCGGGCCTGGGCGTGAAGCTCGCGATCGAAGCCGCGCGCGAAGGCGCCAGGGCCGTCGCGATCGGTGCGCGGTCGGCCGACAAGCTGGACGACGCCGAGAAGCGCGTCGCGGCGGTTGCGCCCGGCTGCAAGGTCCTCAAGCAGGTCACCGACATCACAAAGACCGCCGACTGCGCGGCCCTGGCGGCGGCGACGGTCAAGGCGTTCGGCCGCATCGACGCACTGGTCAACAGCGCCTTTTTCCACGGTGACATGGATTACGTCTCCAGCGCCAACCTCGACAGCTGGGGCGCGGTCCTCGACACCAACCTGATCGGCACCCTGCGCCTGACCCAGGCCGTGCTGCCGCAGATGAAGAGCCAGGGGGGTGGCGCAATCGTGATGATCAACACGATGGCTGCGCGCCAGGTCCCGCCGCTGGGCGAGGCCGGTTACGCGGCGTCGAAGGCGGCGCTCGCCAACTCGGCGAAGTACCTCGCCAAGGAAGTCGGCCCCGACAACATCCGCGTCAACAGCGTCCATATGGGCTGGATGTGGGGCGCGCCGGTGCAGGGCTATTTCGAATGGCAGGCCAGCGAGCACAAGGTACCGCTGGAAACCCTGAAGAAGCAGGTGTCCGACACGATTCCGCTGCGCCGCATTCCGACCGACGACGAGTGCGCGCGCGCGGCCCTGTTCCTGGTCTCGGACTACGCCAGTGCGGTCACCGGCGCGGCCCTGGACGCCAACGGCGGCGCCTACATGCCCTGACGGGGGCGATCACGATCGGGCCCTGCTCGCGCAGGGCCTTTTCGTTTGAGGAGGAAACCCGTGGAAAAAGTGATCTACCTGCTGTGGTGCCCCGAGGCGACCGCCATCGATGCCTGGGGCGCACAGCTGCGTCGCACGCTGCCGGATGTCCTGCGGGATGCCGGTGTGCGGTCGGCGCGACTGAACCTCGATGATGGCGACGTGGCCGCCGCGCAGAACCTGCGACAGCGCCGCATGGACACGCCGCCGCAGGCGCTGCTGCAGCTGTGGCTCGACAGCGCCAATGCGCCGCTGCGTGCGCCGGTGGACGCGATCGCGCAGGCCCACAGCGCGCGTCACGCGGCCTACCTGGTCACCGAATCGCAACCGCTGCGCAATACGCGCCACCCGGCACAGGCGGGACGGCGCACGGCCGGCTTTGCGCAGATGGCCCTGCTGCTCAAGCCGGACCGCCTCACGCGCGAGCAATGGTTCACGCATTGGCAGACCGTCCAGACCCCCGTGGCCCTCGAGACCCAGGATACGTTCGAGTATGTGCAGAACGTGGTCGTGCGCGCGCTGACGCCGGACGCACCGGTGCTGGATGGCATCGTCGAAGAATGCTTCCCGGCCGATGCGATGACCGACCCGCTGGCGTTCTTCGATGCACGGGGCGATCAGCAGAAGTTCGAGCGCCACCTGCAGACGATGATGGCCAGCGTCAATCGCTTTCTGGATCTGCCGATCGACTGCCTGCCGACCAGCCAGTATCCGTTGCTGTAACGATACGAGGCGCCGCGCGCAGGGTGTGCTGCGCCTCGTATCCGTCAGTTGGTCCAGCCGGCGCCCGGTGGTGGCAGGTTGGGCGTCTCGCCCCAGATCGCGCTGGCGCCGGCATCGACCGTGCCGAGCAGGCGCTTGAGCAACGACTTCAGGATCTGGCCATCCTCGGCACCGAGTCGCTCCAGCAGTTGCAGCTCGACGGCCTTGGCTGCCGAGATCAGGTGCAGCGCCGTGGTGCGGCCACGCTCGGTGAGTTCGTACTCCGGCTGCAGTGCCTCGGCCACGACCGGGCGCTCGACCACCAGACCGCGCACGGCCAGCGCCTGGAGGGTCCCGGCACTCGGATGATTCAGCACCGCCGCCATCCCCGCATCGAGCTCAGCGGCAGTGGTCGCCGGCCGCAGCGTCAGCGAGGCCAGCACGTAGAACTCGTCGTCGCTCAGCCCCTCGGCCACCAGATGCGGCCGGATCTGCCCGAAGAACTGGAAATGGCTGCGCCCCAGCAGGTACCCGAGAAAATCCTCGTTGAAACTGCCGGCCATGTAGGCACTGCGCGGCTTCGACGTGCCCGGCTCGCGCCGCGTCGCATGTGCGTACTTGCCTCCATGAAAGACCAGCGGCGCGGTCTCGCTGCGATCGAAGGCCAGCACCTCACCGACCAGGATGTCGTGATCGCCGCCGCCGTACTGGAAGGCGGTCTTGCACTCGAAGCGCGCGGTGCAGCCCCGCAGCAGCGGAATGCCGTCTCCGCCGATATCGATTTCCAGCCCCGCGAACTTGTCCTCGCCGCGCCGCGCGAAGCGGCCGGAGAGTTCTTCCTGCTCGGTGCTGAGAATGTGCACCGCCCAGTGCGTGGCCTGGCGGAACGCTTCCAGGTTCAGCGAACTGTGGGCGATGCTCCACAGCACCAGCGGCGGGTTCAGCGACACCGAGTTGAAGCTGTTGACGGTCATCCCCAACGGCGTGCCATCCGGCGCACGCGTGGTGATGATGGTGACGCCGGTGGCAAACGAGCCAAGGGCCTTGCGGAACTCTCCTGCGTCGAAGCTGGAGCCGGCGTTGGAAGCGGGGGGCTGGGTTGCGCTCACAAGTTGTATTTGACGTTGAAGGTGATGTAGTCGCGGTCGGCGACCGGATTGGCAGGAATCGGACTCTCCCCGACCAGGCGCCGCGGATTGCCGAGGAACCAGTTGTAGCCGAGTGTCATTTCGAGATTTTGCAGGTATTGCGCGCTGACCGACAGCCCGATGCGGCGATCACCCTCGCCGAACAGGGAGCCGAAGGTGCCGGCGGTCGAGGCATAGCCCTGGGCGGCATGGGCAAACGCGATCGGCGTGCTCAGATCCCAGCCCGGCAATACGTTGCGGCCCTTGGGCAGCACCAGCAACTGATAGGCCCAGGCGTTGCGGTCGTAGAACAGTGCGGTGCCGTCGCCGACCGGCTCGACACCGGGCACGCGCTGGATCGGGTCGACCTCGTTCACGTACAGGTAGGCCGCCTCACCGACGATGGCCACTTCGTCGTAGAAGAACAGCTTGGGATTGGAGACATACAGGCTCGAGATATTGGCCTGACTGGTCTTGGCGCGCGTGAAGACCGGACTGCGGACGCCGGAGATATCGGCTGCGGCGGAGACGTCGATGCCATCGCGATAGATGAACTCGCCGGCGATATTGAGCCCGAAGAGCGTCGTCGAGTAGCTCATCGCGGTCATCTCGATGTCGCCGAAGTACTTGACGTTGTAGGTCACCGGCACCGTCTGATTGATCAGACCGGTGGTCAACGGAATGTTGGTGACCGGATCCTGGCCGATGTAGGCAAACCCCAGGTTCAGGTTCACCGTCGGATTGTGGTTGTGATACCGCAGGTAGTACGCCCCCAGGCTGGTGGTCGGCGTCACCTGCGCCTTGACGCCCAGGCCCCACTGGCCATCGTCGTCAGGACGGATGTCCTTCTCGCGCGGCACGTTGATGGTCCGCGGTGCATTGAGCAGCGGCCCGCCGATGCCGCCGGCGTTGCAGATGAAGCTGACATCCAGCAGCGGCGTGTTGAGCAATCCCGGGCAGCCGTCGGCGAATGCCGGGTTGATCGAGCCATAGGCAAACTCGGCGCCCGGCCCCACGACATCCGCCACCGAGAAGAAATCACCGACCGGAAACACCTCGGTCGGAAAGTAGTCGAGCTGGTAGTAGCCCAGCAGCGACACGCCGTTGCCCAGCGCCAGCTGCATCGAGATCTGGTTGACCGGCAGCAGGATCTCCTTGATCTCGGCCCCGGGCACGAAGGCCTTGGTGGCGTCGTTGGGCGCCTGCGCGCTGACGATGCCGGGGAAGAACAGGCTCTCGCCAAAGGCGAACAGGTGCTTGCCGACCCGCACGTTGAGGGCGACATCGTCCGTCAGGTAGAAATCGCCGTAGACATAGGCATCCAGCAGGCGTGAGCGCTCGCCGTTGTAGTACTCGGCCCCCGCCGTGAATTCGTTGTTGGGCCCGGCCTTGTTGACCGTGTCCGGCGAATCGTTGTCGTTGCTGTCCTGGAAGACCTGATCGTAGAAGGCCACACCACTGGCCACCAGGCCGAAGTCCCCGCGACGCGCCTCGATCTGCCAGACGCCGGTCAGGCGATTGTTGATGGGGGCCCAGCGCTCGAAATTGCGATTGCCGTCATCGAGATTGATCGTCGTCGACAGTCCGCTGTGCGAGAAGCCGATCAGCTGCTCGGGGTTCGGCCGCACCTCGGACTGCAGCGGGTCGACCGGCGCGTTGATCAGCGCCTGCGACGGGTCCCGCGCACGCAGTGCGAGCGAGTAGTTCACGGTGAACTTGTAGTCCAGCTCGACATCCCACGGCAGGTCCATCGATCCGGCCTGCGCCGATGCGGGCAGGCCCGCGAGCGCCACCAGTCCCCACATCACCGCGCGCACGCGATGCTCCCGCCCCAGCGTTCTGCAGCCCATGGTCTCTCCTCAGTGTGTCGTTATAAACCGCTGACGCCACCGTAGAACCGCAGGCAGGCCGCAACCTCACCCGAAGGGGTGAGTAGGCCGGGGGAAGCAGCCCCCGGGACCCGATTCGGGCCCCGGGGGTCGCGGCTCAGAAGCTGTACTTGACCGTCACGGCCGCGAAGTCGCGGTCGGCGTAGGGACGCTTCTCGAAGTCCGGCTCGCCGAGGAAGGCGTTGTAGCTGGCACCCAGCTGCAGGGCCTGCAGATAGGTGAAGTTGGCGCCAATGCTGGCGCGGTAGTCGCCCTCGCCCATCAGCGAGCCCAGACCGGACAGCACCGACGACTGACCGTTGATCACGCCGGACAGGTAGATCGGGAACTGCACGTCCCAGCCATTGAAGATGTTCTTCTTGTCGATCAGCGTCAGCAGCGCCCAGCCCGACGCATCGCGGGTGTAGGTCAGATCCGTCGTGCAGCTGGTCGGTCCGCAGGCCGGCGTGGCCTTCTCGACATGCACGAACGCGCCTTCACCGACGAAGGTCAGCGAGTCCCAGAACGGGCCGGGGCCGACGACATACAGCGCCGACAGCAGGCCATACCCGGTATTGGCGCGGGTCGGGGTCGGCACCGGCCCCAGGATGCCGCCATCGACGTCGACCAGCACGTCCACCCCTTCACGCCAGCCCACCTCACCCGCCACGTTGGCACCGAACAGCGCCGTGGAGAAGCTCACCGCCGTCAGGTCGATGCCGTCGAAGTAGTTGACGTTGTAGCTGACCGGCACCTGCAGATTGAACAGCTCGGTGGTCAGCGGCGGCAGGCCGTTGCTGCCCGGCAGCAGGGTCGCGAAACCATAGTTCTGGATCGGCGCCGGCGTGGTGTTGTGATAGCGCAGGCGGTACAGCCCGATGTTGGTATCCGACAGCACCTGGTACTTCAGGCCAACGCCCCACTGACCATGATCGCTGGGCTTCTTGTCGTTGCCGCGGACCACGTTGATGTAGCGCGGCGTGTTCGGCTGCGGGATGACGTCCAGCGGCAGGCCCACATCCGGCAGCAACGGATCCAGTGCGGTCAGGATCTGACCCAGCAGGTCCGTCAGCGGCGCCGTCACGCCGCCGAATCCGGCCAGGCGGTCGATGGTCTCCACCGCCTGCGAGGTGTCGTCGGATAGCAGGTTCACATCCGCCAGGGTCTCGAAGAACAGCGGGTTCTTGATGCCCCAAATGAACTGGGCGCCCGGACCGACGACGTCCGTCACCGAGAAATACTCGCCCACCGGATTCAGCTCGACCGGCGCGAATTCCAGCTTGTACTGGCCGAGCAGGGTCCAGTCATTGTTGAGCGAGACTTGCAGCGAGACCTGATTGACCGGCAGCAGGATGCTCTTGACGTCCGCACCGGGCACCGAGGCCTTGGTGGCGTCGGCCGGGGACTGCGCCAGCGCCACGCCGGAGAAGAACAGGCTCTCGCCCCAGGCGGCGATGTGCCGACCGACGCGGATGTTCATCGCCGAGGATTCGCCCAGATACCAGGAACCGTAGGCGTAGGCGTCGAGGACGCGAGCCCGACGACCGGCGCGGTAGCGCGCGATATCGCTGAAGGTATTGACGGTTGTGTCCGGATCGAACTGCGGATCACCGTTGGTGCGGTTGATCGTGTTGATCGAGTTGTTGTCGTTGGTGTCGAAATAGACACTGTCGTAGAACGCATCGCCGCGCAGCAGCACGCCGAAATCGCCCTGGCTGATCTGCAACTCGCCGAGCAGGCTCAGGCGGTTGTTGACCATCGAGCCCCGGTCGAAATTGCGATCGCCGTCATCGAAGTTGTTCGACTCCGGCAGCTTCAGGAATTCCGCAATCGGAATCTCCGAACTCGACGGCGTGTTGATGATGCCGTCGTCCGGCTTCTCGACGCGCCACGCCGCCGAGTAGGTGCCCTGAAGCTGGTACGACGCATCCAGGCCGAACAGATCGAAGGACCCGGCCTGTGCCACGCCGCTGACCCCGAGGGCGCACAGCGCCAACCACGTTCCACGATTCAGGCGAACCTCGCCATTCCCACGCACTGACATAGCCTCTCCCCGCTTTGGGTGCCGTATTTTTCATCAGCTTAGGGGAGTCGTCGGGTCGAGACTTCATCCAAAATGACGAAAGTTTCCGCGCAGCACCCGCCGATTGCCGATTGAGTGGGTAAGCCGCATCTGACACGATCACAGTAGACAGAGCCGGAAGGGACCGACCACCGGCCACAGGGGAGAAACCGCTCGCGCGGGGAGAACACGATGAAACGACTGAGCCCGCTGGACGCCGCCTTCCTGCGCATGGAATCCAAGCGCACGCCGATGCATGTCGGCGCGATGATGACCTTCAAGCTGCCGGACGATGCCCCACCGGACTTCTGCCAGCGTCTGGTCCAGCAGATGCGCGAGAAACCGTTCATGCCCTACCCCTTCGCCTGCCGCCTGGCCCGCGGCCGGCTGGCGCGCGTGGCGCCAGCCTGGGAGGAAACCACGGTCGACATGGAATACCACCTGCGCCACTCGGCGCTGCCCTACCCCGGCGGCGAGAAGGAGCTGGGCGTGCTGGTGGCGCGCATGCATTCGCATCCGCTGGACCTGACGCGCCCCCTGTGGGAATGCCACATCATCGAGGGCCTCGATAACCGCCGCTTCGCGCTGTACTTCAAGGCCCACCACTGCGCCATCGACGGCATGGGCGCGATGCGCATGGTGCAGAACTGGCTGTCGCGCGACCCGCTGGATGAGCGCGGCATGGGTCCCTGGGTACTGGCGGCCAAGCCGGAACGCAGCGCCGACCGCAGCGTGACGGCGAAGAAGCCCGCGCAAGCCGCCGCCGACCAGGTGCGCGGTCTGAAGGATCTGGTCAAGGGCCTGTCGCAGATGATCAAGGGCGACGACAGCTTCGCCCGGCTGACGCTGAATACCCCGCGCAGCCTGTTCAATGTGCCGGTCTCACAGCAGCGCCGACTCGGCACGCAGATTCTCAGCATGACGCGCCTCAAGGCCATCGCCGAGGCCAGCGGCGCCACCTTGAATGACGTACTGCTGGCCGTGGTCGGCGGCGCGATCCGGCGCTACCTGATCGAGCAGAAGGCGCTGCCGGACAAGAGCCTGCTCGCGTCGGTGCCGATGGGACTGGCGCGACCGGACGGCAAGCCGGGCAACGCGGCCGTCGGCTTCCTCGCCCCGCTGGGCACTGAGCATGACGATCCGCTGGAGCGCATCCGCTGGATCCGTCAGGTCACGCTGCGGGGCAAGCAGGAGCTGCAGGCGATGGCCCCGGAAGCGCAGATGCAGTTCGCGCTGCTCGGCATTGCGCCGCTGCTGCTGGGGCAGATGACCGGGGTCCTACCGAAGCTGCCGCCGCTGTTCAACTGCGTGGTCTCCAACGTCGTGCTGTCGCGCCATGCGCTGTATCTGATGGGCGCCGAGCTCGAAGCCATGTATCCGGTGTCCTTCCTGTTCGACGGCTATGCGCTGAACATCACGCTGGTTGGCTACAAGGACGGCGTCGCAGTCGGCTTCCTCGGATGCCGCGAGGCGATTCCACGCCTGCAGCGCCTCGCGGTCTATACCGGCGAGGCCCTGGCCGAACTCGAGGACGCGGTGCAGGCGCGCACTGCCGTGCCCCCGACACCGGCCTCGGCGACCACCCCCGCCAAGAAAACCACGCGTAACGCCAGACCCAAAGCCACACCCAAGGCCTCCAGGACCAGGCCCGTCGCATGAGCGAGCCGCTGCTGCCGGAAGGCGTGATCTTCTTGCGGCGCGAGGCGGGACGCCGCTACGCGCTCGGCACGATGACCGGCGTGTTCAAGGCCGATGGCGACGAGACCCGCGACACCTACTCGATCTCGGAGTGGTGGCTGGCGCCACGCAGCGCCGGTCCAGGGCCCCATCGACACGAGGCCAACGACGATCTGTTCTACGTGATCGAAGGCGCGATGAGCTTTCGGGTGGGCGAGCAGCGCCTCGTGGCCGGACCCGGCGACTTTCTGCGGATCCCCGCTGGCGTGATGCACGATTTCTGGAATGACAGCGACGCGCGCGCCGGTGTGTTCAATCTCTATATTCCCGGCGGCTTCGAGCGCGACATGCCGGCGATCGAGCAGTGGTTCCGCGACCAGGGGGGAAACCCCGGCTGATTCGCGGCGGCGCGCGGTTCAGCGCAGCGGTGGACAGGCGCGCGTGATGGCGTGCACCACGGCGGCGGTCCGCAGCAGCCCGGTCGGCGACACCGACTTGCCCGTGTTGAGCAGCGCCACCGAGATCTCGCGCGCCGGGTCCGCCCAGCACAGCACGGTCATGAACCCGATGTGCCCGTAGGCGCGGGCGCAGTGCTGTCCCCACAGGCCCACCGGGCTTTCGCCGAGCATGAACGCAGGTGAAAAACGCATCGGCAGACCCAGCGTGCCGTCGAACTGGATGCCGCCGACCGGCGCCACCGCCGCCGCCACGGTCTGCGGCTGCAGCACACGCACGCCGTCGAGCTCGCCGCCGTTCAGCAGCATCTGGAACACGCGCCCGACGTCGTCGGCGCTGGCGAAGATGTTGCCGGCCGGCACGACGCAGCTTCGATACGCCTCGTCGTTGGAAGCCTCGACGGCCCGCGCAAAGTCCAGGCCCAGCACCCGCCTGGCGATGGCCGTGATCGGCCAGCCCGGCAGCGGACCGGTCAGGTGATGCCGCGGTGCGTCGGCGGTCCGCTCGGGCGCCAGACCATAGTCCAGATGCCGAAGCCCGAGCGGCTGTGTGATCCAGTCGCGCAGCACCTCGCGCAGCTCGCGACCACTGACGCGGCGCACCAGCTCGCCGACGATGAACCCGCCGGTCAGCGCGTGATAGGCCTGCTTCTCGAACCGCGGGTCGAACGGCGGGGCCAGACACAGCAGATCGACCATCGCGTCCCAGTGTCGTAGCAGGCCCGGATCCGGATGGGCGATCGGTAGCTTGGGAATGCCGGCGCGATGCGCCAGCAGCTGGCGGATGGTGACGCGACCCTTGCCGTGCGTCGCAAAGCTCGGCAGGTAATGCGCGACGCGATCATCAAGCTGCAGCTGGCCCTGCTCGGCCAGCTTGTGGACCAGCAGCGCGGAGATCGCCTTCGAGGCCGAAAACAGACAGATCGGCGCATC
>JBEIOK010000123.1:0-8402 GCA_040377605.1 Nevskiaceae bacterium
GCGGTGGCGACCTGGATGCAGGCGCATGACTGACCTCGTCGAGGAAAAGTATCTGCGCAAGGTGCGCTCCTTCGTGCGCCGTGAAGGCCGGATGACGGATGGCCAGCAGCGTGCGCTGGACGAGCAGTGGCCGCGTTACGGGCTCGATGTGCCGGCGGCACCGCTGGATCTGGCCCGGGTTTTCGGCCGCCGTGCGCCGGTGACCTTCGAGATCGGGTTCGGCATGGGCGACTATCTGCACAATCGCGTGACCACCGAGCCGGACCGCGATTTCATTGGCGTTGAAGTGCATCGCCCAGGGATTGGGCGGTTGCTGAATCGCACGCAGGCGGCCGGCGCCGGCAATCTGCGCGTCGCCGCGCATGATGCGGTCGAGGTGTTGCGCGACTGGTTGCCGGCGGAGAGTCTCGACGAGGTGGTGATTCAGTTCCCGGACCCCTGGCACAAGAAGCGGCACCACAAGCGCCGGCTGATTCAGCCCGACTTCGCGCAACTGGTGGTGTCGCGGCTCAAGCCGGATGGCGAGCTGTGGCTGGCCACGGACTGGGCGCCGTATGCGGAACACATGCTGGAGGTGCTTAACGCAGCGCCCGGCCTGCGCAGCCTCTCGGCCGAGGGGGGCTATGTACCGCGGCCCTCAACGCGGATCCGCACCAAGTTCGAGCTGCGTGGCGAGCGTCTCGGTCACGCCGTCTTCGATCTGGCGTACCGGCGCGCCTGAGCGCGGCCTGGCGCGGACATTCCCGCGCAACACGGACTCCGGTACCCTGAGCCGCTCCTATGTCGCTCCACCATCCCATCATCGGTGTCACCGGCTCCAGCGGTGCGGGCACGTCCACCGCCGTGAAGGCGTTCGAGCGCGTGTTCGATGCGCTCAAGGTGAAGCCGGCCATGGTCGAGGGCGATGCCTTCCATGCCTATGACCGCCAGCAGCTGCGCAAGGCGCTGGAGCGCGCGCGCATCCGCGGCGAGAACTTCTCCCTGTTCGGGCCCTCGGCCAATCTGCTCGAGCGACTCGAAACGCTGCTGCGCGAGTATGGTGATCGCGGCACCGGCAAGGTCCGGCACTATCTGCATACCGAGCAGGAAGCCAGGGATGCCGGACAGTCGCCTGGCACTTTCACTCCCTGGGAGCCGCTGCCGAAGGACACCGACCTGCTGTTCTACGAGGGCCTGCATGGTGCGTACGTTGGGGAGGACGCCAACATCGCGCAGCACATGGACCTGCTGGTCGGTGTGGTGCCGGTGATCAATCTGGAGTGGATCCAGAAGCTGCGGCGGGACACCGAGGAGCGAGGGTATGGCGCCGAGGAAGTCGCCCAGACCATCCTGCGCCGCATGCCGGATTACGTGAACACGATCGTGCCGCAGTTCTCGCGTACGGACGTCAACTTCCAGCGTGTGCCGCTGGTCGATACCAGCAATCCCTTTTCGGCGCGCGAGATTCCGACGGCCGACGAGAGCCTGGTCGTTGTGCACTTCAATGACAACTCGCGGGTCAGCGCGGATTTCCCGCTGCTGATGCGCAAGATCGACAAGGCCTTCCAGTCACATGCGCAGACGCTGGTGGTGCCCGGCCCGATGCTGGGCAAGGCCATCGAGCTGATTTTCAAACCTGCGGTATCGCGCCTGCTCGATGCACGCGATGCCGCCGAGGGGGCAGGAGCCGATTGATGCAGTACGTGCCGCTGGGCCGCACGGGCCTTCAGGTTTCCCGCCTCTGCCTGGGCACGATGACTTGGGGAGAGCAGAACAGCGAGGCCGACGCGCACGCGCAGATGGACATGGCGGTGGCGGCCGGCGTGAATTTCTTCGATACCGCCGAAATGTATCCGGTGGCACCGCGCGCGGAAACACAGGGGCGCACCGAGGCGTATATCGGCACCTGGTTCAAGAAGACCGGCAAGCGCCGCGACATCATCCTGGCCAGCAAGGTCATCGGCCCCGGCATGTTTCCCTACCTGCGGGGTGGCCCCTGCCTGGATCGTGCGCAGGTGCTGGCGGCCTGCGAGGCCAGCCTCAGGCGTCTGCAGACCGAGGTCATCGATCTCTATCAGGTGCACTGGCCGCAGCGACCGACCAACTACTTCGGCAAGCTGGGCTATGAGCATCGCGATGTCGACGGCCCCTCGATCGAGGAAACGCTCGGCGCGCTGAATGAGCTGGTGCAGCAGGGCAAGGTGCGCCACATCGGCATCTCCAACGAAACCCCCTGGGGGCTGCACGAGTACCTGCGGCTGCATCGCGAGCAGCATTGGCCGCGTGTTGCATCGATCCAGAATCCGTACAACCTGCTGAATCGCAGTTTCGAAGTTGGGCTCGCGGAATTTTCGCATCGCGAACAGGTAAGCTTGCTGGCCTACTCGCCGATGGCGTTCGGCGCGCTGTCCGGCAAGTACCTCAATGGCGCGCGCCCGGCCAGCACCCGACTCGTGCTGTTCACGCGCTTCACGCGCTACAGCAGTCCGGAGGCGGAAGCGGCCATCCAGGCCTACGTGTCACTGGCGCATCAGCATGGATTGGATCCCGCACAGATGGCCCTGGCGTACGTCAACAGCCGGCCATTCGTGACCTCGAACATCATCGGTGCGACAACGCTTGAGCAGTTGCGCAGCAATCTCGACAGCCTGTCGCTGACACTGCCGGCGCCGGTGCTGGAAGCGATCGAATCGCTGCATCGCCGCCACACCATCCCCAGTCCCTGATTGCCCCACGATTCAGCGGCTTGCGTGATCTGCGCGGCCCCTGCGGTTGAAGGCTGCGCGCAAGCGGCGTAGAACTTGTCCCAGCATCGTCACTCACGATGCGGGAGGTGCAAGATGGCGGCATGGCTGCGTGAACCTTCAGTGGGCCAGTGGTTCCGGACCGAAGGCGAGCCCTTCGAGATCGTGGGTGTCGATCCCGGTGCCGAAGTCGTGCTGGTGCAGTTCTTCGACGGCACGCTCGAAGAAATCGACTTCGATGTCTGGCAGGACCTCAATGCCCAGCCCTGTGCGCCGCCCGAGGACTACTCGGGGGCGCTGGATATCGAGCGCGAGGACTATGGCGTCGAGCGTGATGATCTCTCGCCGAGGCCAGGCCGCTGGGACAGCGCGCTCGATCTGATCGATCTCAACGATTACTGAGGGATGGCTGCCGATGTGGATTCGTTCGCTGCGTACCCCCGCGCTGCCTGCAGCGTTTCATTACACGCTCGATGATGGCCTCACGATTTTCGTGCGCCCCCTGAAGCCGGAGGACGCGCCGCGGCTGCGTGAGGGATATGCCCGTCTGTCGCAGCTCGCGCGCCGCCGCCGGTTCGGCGGTGAGGACATCCGCAATCTCAGCGATGCGCAGTTACAGGCGCTGTTGAATCTGGATCAGGTGGATCGTGTGGCCTGGGGTGCTGCCAACTTGGAGAAGCCGGAGGAGCCTGGCATCGGGGTGGCGCGCTACATCCGCCTCAACGGGGAGCGCGATGCCGCCGATGTCGCGATCACAATCGATGATGCGTATCAGGGTCGCGGCGCGGGCTTCGTGCTGCAGGCCTGTCTGCATCTGACCGCGCACCGCCAGGGTATCCGCCGCTTCTACTATGACGTGGCCAGTGACAATGACCGCATCATCAAGCATCTGAAACTGATGGGCGCGGTGCACGCGGGTCGCGCCGACAATGTCGATCGATTGACATTGCCGGTGTATCACCGTGCCTGGGACGTGCCCGATGGCAATCCCATCGGCCGCCGCTTTGCGGCCGTGTTCAGACGGTTGCAGCAGGTGCAGGCGGTCGCCGCCTGAGCCGGCGATTGAGCAGCACCAGCAGGACCAGCGCCGGAATGCCGAGCGCCGAGGTGTACAGGAAGAAGAACGGGTACCCCGAGGTATCGACCACGTAGCCGGAAGCGCCCATCAGCAGCTTGCCCGGCAACGAGAACAGCGACGAGAACAGGGCGTACTGGGTTGCGGTGTAGGCCGTGTTGGTCAGGCCGGACAGGTAGGCGATGAAGGCCGTGCCGGCGAAGTTGTAGGCGAAGTTGTCGGCGCTGACGACCAACCCCAGTCCGATCAGATCCGGATCCTGCTGGAAGGCGAGTGTGGCGAAGGCCAGGTTGGACAGGATCACCAGCACGCCGCCGATGATCAGCGCGCGGACCACGCCGAAGCGCGCAACTCCCAGCCCGCCGACGATGACGCCGACGATCGATGCGACGACGCCATAGCCCTTGGCGACCAGCGCGATCTCCTGCAGCGTGTAGCCGACGTCGAGATAGAAGGGGTTGGCCATCACCCCCATCGTGTAGTCGGTCAGCCGGAACGTGCCGATGAACGCGAGAATCAGCGCGCCGGTGGCCATGCCGTTGCGCGCGAAGAAATCCACGAGCGGACAGACCACGGCCCCCACGAACCAGCCGCCGGCTCGCCGCAGACCCTCGGGCCAGTGGGCCTTGCGTGTCATGAAGGCGAGGACGCGCTGCTCCTGGGCCGCCGTGGCGGCCGAGGGCTTCACGGTTGGCTCCGGCACCATCAGGGTGGTCAGCAGCCCGAGGCCGATCAGCGCCGCCATCGCCAGATAGGCGGTGCGCCAGTCGTACTCGCCGGCTAACCACAGCGCCCCGGCTGTCGCCATCAGCAGCCCCACGCGGTAGCCCAGCTGATAGGCCGCAGCCATCGTGCCCTGCATGTCCACCGGGGCCGACTCGATGCGCCAGGCGTCGATCGCGATGTCCTGCGTGGCGCTGGCGAAGGCCACGCACACTGCGAGCACGACGAGGCCCAGCAGGTTCTGGGTCGGATCCCCATGCGCCATGGCTGCCAGGCCCGCGATCAGTGCGAACTGCGCCAGCAGCATCCAGCTGCGGCGTCGCCCCAGTCTGGCGGTGAGCCACGGCAGCGACAGGCGATCGACCAGGGGCGCCCACAGCAGCTTGAACGAATAGGCGAGCCCCACCCACGACAGCAGGCCGATCGTGGTGCGATCAATGCCGGCTTCGCGGAACCAGGCCGACAGCGTGCTGAACACCAGCAGGAAGGGCAGGCCCGCCGAGAAGCCCAGGAACAGCATCGCCAGCGGGCGCGGCTGCGCGTAGAGGCGCAGCGTGTCCCACCACGGGCGGCGCACCGCGTCAGAGGTCATAGTCGAGAATCAGCGGCGCGTGGTCGGAGAACTTGGTGTCCTTGTAGACCCACGCCTTGCGGATGCGGTCACGCAGGCCGGGGGTGACGATCTGGTAGTCGATGCGCCACCCGACGTTGTTGGCGTAGGCGTTGCCGCGGTTGCTCCACCACGTGTAGGCCTCGCCCTCGAGTTCGGGGTGCAGCGCACGGAAGCCATCGACCCAGCCCTGTTGTTCGAACAGGACATCCAGCCACGCGCGCTCGTGCGGCAGGAAGCCGGAGTTCTTCTGGTTGGAGCGCCAGTTCTTGAGGTCGATGTTGCGATGCGCGATGTTCCAGTCACCGCAAAGGATGTAGTCGCGACCGCTGCCGATCCATTCCTTCAGCATCGGCTGGAAGTACTCGAGGAAGCGTTCCTTGCTGGCCTGGCGTTCCGGCCCGGAGGAGCCGGAGGGCAGGTACAGCGACACCACCGACAGCTTTCCGTAGCGGGCCTCCAGGAAGCGGCCTTCGGCGTGGAACTCGGGATGACTCAGTTCACTGAGCACCAGATCCGGTTTCTTGCGCGCGTAGATCGCCACGCCCGCATAGCCCTTTTTCTGCGCGCTGTTGAAGTGGACGTGCCACCCCGCAGGGAAGAACGTTTCGTCACCTTCAAGGTCGGCGGGCTGAGCCTTGGTCTCCTGGATGCAGACCAGATCGGCATTCTGCGTGGGCAGCCATTCGAACAGGCCCTTGCGCGCCGCGGAGCGGATACCGTTGGTGTTGATGCTGATGACCCGCATGCGGTCCATCCGATGGATTGGGGGATAATGTGCATGGTACTGGCGAGTGCCAATGCTGCGTAAGCTCGCCCTCACTCGATCCGCCCTTTCCAGCCATGCACGATTACCAGCGCGCCTTCCTGACGCTCGCCCTCGAACACGAGGTGCTGAAATTCGGCTCGTTCACCCTCAAGTCCGGCCGCGTATCGCCCTACTTTTTCAATCTGGGCCGCATCTCCAGCGGCGCCGCGATGCGCAGCCTGAGCCAGGCGTATGCGCAGGCCCTGGCGGATGCCGGCGTCGAATACGACATGCTGTTCGGCCCTGCCTACAAGGGCATCCCGCTGGTCACGGCCGTGGCCTGTGCGCTGGCCGAATCGGGCCATGACGTGCCGTATGCCTATAACCGCAAGGAAGCCAAGGCCCATGGCGAAGGCGGCACGCTGGTCGGCGCCGCACCCACAGGGCGGGTGGTCATCGTGGACGACGTGCTGACCGCGGGCACCGCCCTGCGTGAGGCCGTGGCACTGCTGCGGGCGGCCGGGGCGCAGCCGGTGGCGGCACTGATTGCACTGGATCGCCAGGAGCGCGGCACCGGCACGCGTTCGGCGGTGCAGGAGATGGAGCAGGAGAGCGGGATCCGGGTGATTCCGCTCGTGACGGTGCAGACCGTGCTGGAGTATCTCGGCTCCGGGCTCAATGCCGGCGCGGCGACGGACGAGACGGTTTCGGCGATCCGGCGTTATCAGGCGCAGTACGGGGTTTCGGCATAATAGGGTCTCGTTAGATCCGGAGAGTTTCCATGCGGGCAGGTACTGGCGCGGTTGCGCTCTTGACGCTGATGCTGTCGTCGACGGCCCATGCGCAGGCCAATCCGCAGAAATTCCAGTGCTGGACCGACGAGAACGGTCGCCGCGCCTGTGGTGATCGGGTGCCGCCGCAGTACGCGCAGAAGGAACGTCGCGTCTACGACGGCGAGGGTCGCGTGCTGGAGATCAAGGAGCGCCAGCGCACGCCGGAGGAGCTGGCGGAGCTGGAGCGTCAGAAAAAGGCGCAGGCCGATGCCCAGCGCAAGGAAGAAGAGCAGCGCGCGTATGACCGCTTCCTGCTGTCGACCTTCAACAGCGTGAAGGATCTGGAGAAGATGCGTGATCAGCGGCTGTCGACACTGGACGGGCGCATCAATCTTGCGGAAAAGGCGGTGGTCGACAACGAGGCCACGCTCAAGCAGTTGCGCGATCAGGCCGCCAAGGCCGAGGCGGCGAAGAAGAAGGTGCCGGATCGGGTGCAGCGTCAGATCAAGGAGTTCGACAAGTCGCTGGCCGACAACCGCAAGGGGCTGGAGCAGATGCGTGCCGAGCGCGGTCAGATCGAGACCAAGTTTGCCGGTGATATCGAGCGGCTGAAGACGCTGCGCCAGTCGGCGGGGCTGCCGCCCGCCTGAGCGGGCGCTGCGACCGCTAGCCGTGGATCAGGGTGCCGATACCCTGGTCCGTGAACAGCTCCAGCAGTACCGAATGCTGCACCCGGCCGTCGATGATGTGGGCGGTTCGCACCCCGCTGTTCACCGCATCCAGTGCATAGCGCACCTTCGGCACCATGCCGCCGGAGATGGTGCCATCGGCAATCAGTCCCTCGACCTGCGGCACGGTCAGTCCGGTCAGCACACCGCCGTTCTTGTCGAGCACGCCCGGGGCGTTGGTCAGGAAGATCACTTTCTCGGCCTGCAGCACGGCCGCGAGCTTGCCGGCTGCAACATCGGCGTTGATGTTGAATGCCTCGCCGTGTTCGCCCGCGCCGATGGGCGCAACCACCGGGATGAAGCCACCGGCTTCCAGATGTGTCACCACGCGGGGGTCGATCTTTTCGATCTCCCCCACCTGGCCGAGGTCCTGGCCGCTGCTCAGCACCATCTTGCGGGCGCGGATCAGGCCGCCATCCTTGCCGGTCAATCCGACCGCGCGACCACCCTGCTGATTGAGGGCGGCCACCACGGCTTTGTTGACGAGACCGCCGAGCATCATCTCGACCACGTCCATGGTTTCATCATCGGTCACGCGCATGCCGTCGATGAATTCGCTCTTCTTGCCGAGCCGCTCCAGGTGCGAGCCGATCTGCGGGCCGCCGCCGTGGACGACGACCGGATTCATGCCGACGAGCTTCATCAGCGCAATGTCGCGTGCGAACGACGCGATCATCGTGTCGTCCTTCATCGCGTTGCCGCCGTACTTGACGACGATCGTCTTGCCGGCAAAGCGGCGGATGTAGGGCAGCGCCTCGGTCAGGACGCGGGCGATGTTCTGTGCGTTGGACAGGTCGATGGGCATGGGGGAAGACTCGATCAGTGCTTGCCGGTGCTGCCGAAGCCGCCTTCGCCACGCTGGCTGGCAGCAAAATCCATGACCACGTCGAACGCCGCCTGAACGACCGGGACGAAGACCAGCTGGGCGATACGCTCGCCGGGATGGATGACGAACTCGGTCTGGCCCCGGTTCCAGCACGAGACCATCAGTTCACCCTGGTAGTCGGAGTCGATCAGGCCGA
>JBEIOK010000165.1:0-5773 GCA_040377605.1 Nevskiaceae bacterium
AAACCCCGGGAGCCTTACCCGAGCCGGGCGTGCAAGCCCACCCCGTAGTGGGAAGCCCGAAGGCATGGCGCGGCACCCACTTGAGACGCTGTCTCAAGGTCAAAGACCGATGACGGCACAGGCGGGAGACACCTTTCTTCTGAAGCGCACGCAACGCCGCGACCTGCGGCGGCTGCGGGCGTTGATCCCGGCGCATGAGCGTCGGCGTGCCGCCGAGCGTGCGGCGCGTCAGGCGCTGCAATGGTTGCGGGTGCGGCCACGCCGCACCGTTGCGGTCTACCTCAGCGCCGGCAGCGAACTCGATACCCAGCCTCTCATCGCGGGCCTGCGCCATGCGGGCCATCGGGTCTGCGTCCCCGTGGTGCTGCCGAACGCCGGCCTGCGCTTTGTCGAGCTCGCGCCATCCACCCGCCTGCGGCGCAACCACCTTGGGATTTGCGAGCCGGAGACTGCCCGTGCCCCCATCCGCCATGCACAGCTGGATGCCATCCTGATGCCGCTGGTGGGATTCGATCACGAGGGGCGGCGCCTCGGGGCCGGCGGCGGCTATTACGATCGCTACCTGGCACGGCCACGGCGCGGCAAGCGACCGCAGCGCATCGGCTATGCCTTTGCCATGCAGGGCGTCGAGCGGTTGCCCGACGATCCCTGGGATATTCGACTCGACGCCATCATTACCGAACGGGGAATCAGGCTATGGCCTACTGGCTGATGAAATCAGAACCGGACTGCTTTTCGATCGACGACCTCGCGGCGCGGCCCAAGCAGACCTCGATGTGGGACGGCGTGCGCAACTACCAGGTGCGCAACATGTTCCGCGACCAGATGAAGAAAGGCGACAAGGCGCTCTTCTATCATTCCAGCTGCGAGGTGCCCGGCGTGGTCGGCGTGATGACGATCAGCTCCGACGCCTATCCGGATCCCACCCAGTTCGATCCGAAGGCGGATCACTACGATCCGAAATCCACGCAAGAGGAACCGCGCTGGCTGCTGGTCGACGTCACGTTCGAGCGCAAGCTGAAGAAACCGGTCTCGCTGGCGACGCTGCGCGCCCACGAAAAGCAGCTCAAGGGGCTGCTGGTCCTCGCCCCGGGCACCCGACTGTCGGTCACGCCGGTGAAACCCGAGCACTGGGACTACATTCTCAAGCTCGGCACCTGAATCAGGCGACGCGTCTCAATCGGTGCCCAGGAACAGACGGTAGGCCGGGTTGTCACTCTCCTCGGCATAGACGTAGCCCAGCGCATCCAGGGAGCGTCGGCAGTCGGCCCATTCCTTTCTCGGCACCTGCAGACCGCACAGCACGCGGCCATACGCAGCGCCGTGATTGCGGTAATGGAACAACGAGATGTTCCAGCGCGAACCAATGGCGGCCAGGAAGTCGAGACAGGCACCCGGCCGCTCCGGGAACTCGAAGCGGAACAGGCGCTCATCCTTGAGGCCGGGGCACCGCCCACCGACCATGAAGCGCACATGGACCTTGGCCATCTCGTTCCCGGTCATGTCGACCACCGCATAGCCGTGGGACTGCAGGCTGGCGATGATCGCCTCACGCTCGGCCAGTCCTTCCGACAGCTTGAAGCCGACGAAGACATGGGCGTCGCCATTGGCGGCATACCGGTAATTGAATTCGGTGACCACGCGCCGCCCGAGCTGGCGCAGGAACTGCTTGAAACTACCCGGCCGCTCCGGGATGGTGACCGCGAGCAGGGCCTCGGCCTCGTCACCCAGCTCGGCGCGCTCGGCGATATGCCGCAGCCGGTCAAAATTGACGTTGGCACCGGAGACGATGGCCGCCAGCGTCTTGCCACTGACGCCACGGTCATGCACCCAGCGCTTGAGTCCGGCGATCGCCAGCGCACCGGCCGGCTCCGGCAGCGAGCGATTTTCATAGAACGAATCGCGAATCGCCGCACACATCTCGTCCACGGAAACCGTCACGCAGTCGTCGACCAGGTGCCGGGCAACCCGAAAGTTCTCCTCACCGATCTGCTTGACCGCCACGCCGTCCGCAAACAGTCCGACCTGCGGCAGCGTCACGCGACGCCCGGCTCGAAACGCGGCCTCGAAACAATTGGAGTCGTCGGGCTCGACCGCAATGACCTTGATGCCCGGCTGCGTGGCCTTGATCCAGGCCGCAACCCCGGCCAGCAGGCCGCCACCGCCGACCGGCACGAATACGGCATCCAGGCCATGGCACTGCTGAGTCAGCTCTCGGCCGATCGTGCCCTGCCCGGCGATCACGTCCGGATCGTCGTAGGGATGCACCATCGTCATGCCCTTGTCGGCAGCCAGGGTGTAGGCATGCTCCCGCGCATCGTCGTAGGCATCGCCATGCAGGATCGCCCTGCCTCCCAGCGCGCGCACCGAATCGACCTTCAGCGCCGGCGTGGTTCGCGGCATCACGATCCAGGCGGTCAGGCCCAGCTTTTTGGCGGCCAGTGCAACGCCCTGAGCGTGATTGCCGGCCGAGGCCGTGATCACGCCCCGTGCACGTTCCGCCGCCGACAACTGCACGATGCGGTTGTATGCCCCGCGCAGCTTGAAGGAGTGCACGATCTGGGCATCCTCGCGCTTCAGCAGCACGCGATTGTTCAGGCGCTGCGACAGCTTCGGCGCCTCGTCCAGCGCCGAAATGACCGCCACATCGTAGACCTGCGCCGACTCGATTCGGGCGCGGTACTGGTCGAGGATTTTGCGGACTTCGGCGGAGGGCTTGGGGCGGGCCGGCACGGTCACTGGCGCATCGTGTCTGGGGACGTCATGCCCTATGATACCGCGCACTTCCTGCAACCCTGCTCAGACCTGCGCGACATGGCAGCAACGATTGCATTCATCGGCGGCGGCAACATGGCCGCAAGCCTCATCGGCGGACTGCTGGCGGCCGGACATCCGGCGGATGCCCTGCGCGTGGCCGAGCCCCTGGACGCACGCGCTGACTGGCTGCGCCGCACCTTCGGCGTGCGTGTCGAATCGGCAGCTGCCGCCGTCGCGCAAGCCGATGCGGTCGTGCTCGCGGTCAAGCCCCAGCAGATGCAGGGTGCCTGCGCCGGCCTGCCGCTGCCTGCCGGATGTGTGGTGGTCTCGATCGCGGCCGGCGTCCAGCTCGCGAGCCTGCAGCGCTGGTTCGGCGACCGCGTGCACTGCGTCAGGACCATGCCCAACACCCCGGCCCTGCTGCGGGCCGGCATCAGCGGCCTGTATGCCGACCCCGCGACGCCGGCAACCGCCCGCCAGCTGGCCGAAACCATCCTGTCCGCCGCCGGCAGCTGTGTCTGGCTGACCTCCGAAGCGCAGCTGGACGCCGTCACCGCCCTGTCGGGTTCCGGCCCGGCCTACTACTTCCTGCTCACGGAAGTGCTGCGCGAGGCCGGCACCCGCCTCGGACTGTCCCCCGAGGTCGCTGCGCAACTCGCGCGTCAGACCTTCATCGGCGCCGCCCGCATGGCCGAAGGCGACACCGATGTCGTGGCCCTGCGCGCCCATGTCACCTCCAAGGGCGGCACCACGGAAGCCGCGGTCACTCACTTGGAGCAGGCTGGCATCCGCACGCTGTTTGCAGACGCCCTCGCCGCCGCCGCCGCCCGCAGCGCCGAACTGGGCGCCGCTCTGAGCCGGGAGTCGTGATGGGCGCCAATACCGCGAATGCGTTGCTGTTCCTGGTGACGACGCTGTTCGACCTGCTGATGTGGATGTTCCTGCTGCGCATCCTGCTGCAGTGGATGCGCGCCGACTTCTACAACCCGATCTCGCAAGCCATCTGGAAGGTCACCCGCTTTCCCACCGACGCACTGCGACCCTATCTGCCGGCACCTCGCGGATTCAATATTGCGGCGGCGCTGTCGGTCGCGCTGATCGCACTGATCTACATCTACAGCATCGTCGCGCTGCTCGACATCAGCGGCGTCAGCCCGCTGGCTGCGCTGTGGTTCGCGACGCTCAAGATCGTGGTGCTCACCGTCAACCTCTATACCTTCACGCTTTTCGTGCAGGCGGTGATGTCCTGGCTGGGCCCCGGCGTCAACAATCCGGCCAGCAACATCCTGTGGAGCCTGAACGAACCGCTGCTGCGCCCAGTGCGACGCGTCATTCCGCCGCTGTCGGGCCTCGACCTCTCGCCGCTGGTGGTGATCCTGCTGCTGCAGGTGGCCAACCGCCTGCTGCCGCTGCCTGGCGTCTTCCGCTGAGCGCATGAGCACTCCGTTTCCCGCCGATTCCGTCGGGCTGGTCACGCCGCGATTGGTGCACATCGAGCAACCGCTCAAGCTCGATTGCGGGCGCACGCTGCCGCGCCACGATCTGATGATCGAGACCTACGGGACGCTCAATGCCGAACGCTCCAATGCCGTCCTGATCTGCCACGCCCTGTCGGGCGACCATCACGCGGCCGGTTTCCACGATCCTGAGCAGCGCAAGGCCGGCTGGTGGGACACCTGCATCGGCCCCGGCAAACCGATCGATACCCGTCGCTTCTTTGTCGTTGCGCTCAACAACCTTGGCGGCTGCCGCGGCTCCACGGGTCCGAACACGATCCATCCGGAGACCGGCAAGCCCTGGGGGCCGGACTTCCCGCTACTGACCGTGCGCGACTGGGTGCGTTCACAGGCCCTGCTGGCGGATCTGCTGGGCATCCAGCGCTGGGCAGCCGTGATCGGCGGCTCGCTGGGGGGCATGCAGGTCATGCAGTGGGCGATCGACCTGCCCGAGCGCATCGCCCATGCGGTCGTCATCGCCTCGGCGCCCCAGCTGTCCGCGCAGAACATCGCCTTCAACGAGATCGCGCGCCAGGCGATCCTGTCCGATCCCGATTTCCACGGCGGCCGCTTCTACGAGCACGGCGTGATCCCCTCGCGAGGCCTGAAGCTCGCACGCATGCTGGGACACATCACCTACCTGTCCGACGCCGCCATGCGCGCCAAGTTCGGCAATGAACTGAGGATCGCGACGCCCAGCTTCAACTTCGATGTCGAGTTCGAGGTCGAGAGCTATCTGCGCTATCAGGGTCAGGCCTTCGTCGAACGCTTCGATGCCAACACCTACCTGCTGATGACCAAGGCGCTGGATTACTTCGATCCGGCGCGCGAGTTCGGTGACGACTTTGCCAAGGCCTTCGCCAGCACCCGCGCCAGCTTTCTGGTTGTCGCCTTCTCGAGCGACTGGCGCTTCTCGCCGGCCCGCTCGCGCGAGATCGTCAAGGCACTGGTCGATGCTGGCCGCGATGTCTCCTATGCCCTGATCGATTCGCAGCTCGGCCACGACGACTTCCTGATGCCGATCCCGCAGTACCACAGTGTGTTGCGCGGCTACCTGGCGCGCGCGGCAGCAGAGGCCGGCACATGAGCCGGGCGACCCTGCGTGCCGATCTGGCCCTGATCTGCGACTGGATCGAGCCCGGCTCGCGCATCCTCGATCTTGGCTGCGGCGACGGCACCCTGCTCGCCCATCTGGCGCGCACGCACCAGGTGCGCGGCTACGGCCTGGAGATCGATCCGCTCAACGTCGCGCGGTGCATCGAAGCCGGCATCAACGTCATCCAGGCGGACCTCGACGATGGTCTGCGCGACTTCGAGACCGGATCCTTCGACTACGTGGTCATGACCCAGGCGCTGCAGGCGTTGCAGCGGCCGGATCAGGCCATCGCCGAAATCCTGCGCGTCGGCCGCACGGGCATCGTCACCTTCCCCAACTTCGGCCACTGGCGCGTGCGCGCGGCGCTGGCCATGGGCCGGATGCCGGTGACGCCGGCACTGCCCGAACGCTGGTACGACACCCC
>JBEIOK010000060.1:0-14862 GCA_040377605.1 Nevskiaceae bacterium
GAACGGTTATACTTGCGCATGGCGACACCTTCCCCGCGGGTTACGCCTGAATGGGCAAACTCTAGACGGCTCAATTGCTTGCCGTCAAATCTAGCAGTTGTTTCTCACCATGGCGCTATTGACGATCCTGCAGCATCCCGACCCACGGCTCCGCCAGAAAGCGCTGCCGGTGACGACGTTCGATGCCGACTTGCAGCGCCTGATCGATGACATGTTCGAGACCATGTACGCGGCGCCCGGCGTCGGCCTGGCCGCGACCCAGGTCGGAGTCGCCAAGCGGCTGGCGGTCATGGACTGCGCCGAGGACAAGGGCCAACCGCAGCCGATGGTCCTGATCAATCCCGAGATCGTCGATCCCGAGGACCGCCAGGACATGGAAGAAGGCTGCCTGTCGGTGCCGGGTGTAGGCGAGAAGGTGCAGCGCTACAACCGCCTGAAGCTGCGCGCGCTGGACCGCAACGGCCAGCCCTTCGAACTCCTCGCGGAGGGGCTGATGGCGCAAGCCGTGCAGCACGAGATCGATCATCTGGATGGCACGCTGTATCTGGACCGGCTCTCGAGCCTGAAACGCGAACGCCTGCTGAAAAAGCTGCGCAAGCAACAGGCGGCGTGAGGCCGCCCCGACGATGAGACTCGTCTTTGCCGGCACGCCCGAGTTTTCGGTGCGCGCACTCGACGCACTGCACGCAGCCGGACACGACATCGTCGGCGTCTACACCCAGCCCGACCGTCCCGCCGGACGCGGCCAGAAGCTCACCCCATCGCCGGTTGCGGCGCGCGCGGCGCAGTTGCAGCTGCCGCTGTTCAAACCGGAGAAGCTGCGCGGCAACGACGCTGCACTCGCCGAATTGCGCGGACTGGCCCCCGAGGTCATGGTCGTCGTCGCCTATGGACTGATCCTGCCGCAGACGGTGCTCGACCTCCCGGCGCGCGGCTGCCTCAACATTCACGCCTCGCTGCTGCCGCGCTGGCGCGGCGCGGCGCCGATCCAGCGCGCCATCGAAGCGGGCGATGCGCAGACCGGCACTACCATCATGCAGATGGACGCGGGTCTCGATACCGGACCGATGCTGCTCAGCGAAACCCTGCCGATCGGCCCGTCGACCACCGCCGCCGAGCTGCACGATGCGCTGGCCGCTCAAGGCGCCCGGCTGATCGTCACCGCCCTCGACCGACTCGCGCGCAATGCCCTGCCCGCGACCGCGCAGCCACCGCAAGGGGCGACCTACGCCGCCAAGCTGAGCAAGGAGGAGGCGCGCATCGACTGGACCCAGGACGCCCGCCAGATCGCGCGGCGCATCCGCGCGTTCAACCCAATGCCCGTGGCCTGGAGCGAACTCCAGGGCGAGCGCCTGCGCCTGTGGCAGGCCACTGCCCTTGAGACCGTGGAGGCCGGCGGAGAGCCCGGGCGCATCGTCGCCGCTGGCGATGCCGGCATCGATGTCGCCACGGCGCAGGGGCGCGTCCGCCTGCTGCAACTGCAGTGGCCTGGCGGCAAGGCCCTGGCGGCCATGGAGGCCGTGCGTGGACGCGCCCTGATCGGTCAGCGCTTCGCATGACCGCGCAATCGAACGACGCGGACGACGCGATCGAACGCGAACTGCCGCTGCCACCCGAACCGGAGCGGCCGGACTGCTGCATGGGCGGCTGCGCCGTCTGCGTACTGGAGGGCTATCCCGAGGACATGGCCGCCTGGCGCCAGCGTTGCGACGAGATTCTGGCCGAGCGGGAGCGGCGTCGCGCTGCGACTCGTGCAGGTGACACCGCCTGACACCGCGGCACCTCAGCGTCGCAGGCGCGACAGGCTTCCCGGAGCCCCTGCCACGGACATCGTCGGGTCCGTGGATTTCTCCAGCGCCGCAATCGGGATGTAGCCCGGCTGATCGGCAAGACGATGCCACCCGTCCTGCGGCTGCACCAGCACGCGCACCTCGGCGCCCGGCTTGAGCCGCGCCAGCACCCGCGCCCGCAGGCTGGGCGCCTCGCGCACCGTCACGTAGGCCGCGCGCAGTCGCGCACGCAGGACCGGCTCTGCATGGCGGCTCGCCCCCGCAGGGTGCGACTGCAGACCGCGCGCATGCACGAAGCCACGACCATCGCGCAGGGCATACCAGTCCGATTGAGCGGTCTGCACCAGCTCCAGTCGCGTCGACGGGGGCAATGTCATGCGCACCGGCGCTGTCAGCGACGGCGCCGCACGCAGATTGACGCGTGAGGGCAGCGTCTGCGCGACCACCACCGGGGCATCAGGCGGTGGCAGCCGCGACGCCCCCTCGCGCACGGCAGCGACCACGGCATCCCGGCCTTGATTGCTGGCCCGCGCCTCGCCGTGCACCACCCGGCGCTGCAGGCTGCCGAGCTCATATTCGGCCACGGCCAACACTTCCTCGACCAGGGTGTCGCAGGCGGACTGCTTGAGCGTCGAGCGGCCGCCCGTGGACTGGCGATCAGCCCGCGCATCGTCCGCCCGCTGACCGTCGAGGGTCCACGTCTCCACTCTCAGCTGATAGACGCAGCGGCCATCGCCCAGCTTGCCGGCGATTACCGTCAGGGTCGGCAACACGGCATCGCGGCCATTGCGATGACGCAGCAGCGCGAGCTCCTGTGCAAAATGACGCGGCGAGCGCGCCTCGCCCTCGACGACAGCGCGCATGAAAGCCCGGAGCCCATCCATGGGCATTGCCGGGATCTCGGTCCCGGCCCAGGCGACGCCGGTCGTGCAGGCCATCAGGCCCGCCGCCAGTCGTGTCCACATGGTCCCACCCCCAACCCACTCGTTATGCCCCGATGGTAGGCAGGCCGCTGGTCAATTGCTAGCCACATGGTCCCGCACGCGGTAGTAAATCCGACCTTCATGCGCCGCTGGCCTGAAGCTACCCCCGCCTGCGATGATGCGCGCCCGATGAAATCCACCCCCTACCGGCCGATCCGTCACAACCTGCGCGCGGCGGCCGCGCGCGCCGTGCAACGCGTGCTGCGCGGACGCAGCCTCGACGATGCACTGGCCGCCACCTCGCGCTTCGACGTGCCGGCCGATGGCGCGATGGCCCGTGCGATCGCCTATGGCGTGCTGCGCGACCTCAGCCTGCTGCAATACCTGGCCTCGCGTCTGCTCGAAAAGCCGATGCCGCCGGATGACGAAATCCACATCCTGATCCTGGTCGGCCTGCAGCAGCTACGCGGCCTGAAGACGCCGGCACACGCCGCGATCAACGAAACCGTCGAAGCGGTCGAAGCCCTGAACCGGCCCAGTGCGCATGGCCTGGTCAATGCCGTATTGCGTCGCTACCTGCGCGAAGTCGAATCCCTGGAGGCAGCGCTGCCGAGTTATCCGCCCACGCGCTACTCGCACCCCGCCTGGATCGCCAAGGCATTGCAGCAGAACTGGCCGCAGTGGGAAGCGGTGATGGCTGCCAACAACGAACAGGGGCCACTGACACTGCGCGTCAATCGCCGCCGCATGAGCCGCGACGAGTACCTCAAGCGCCTCGCCGAGATGAGCATCACCGGCAGCGCGGTCGAGCACGCCGAGGACGCTGTGCAGCTCGGCGAGCCACGTGCGGTCGAACGCATCCCGGGCTTCAACAGCGGGCAGGTCTCGGTGCAGGACGCCTCGGCGCAGATCGCTGCCGAGCTGCTGGACCTGCGCGACGGCCAGCGCGTGCTCGATGCCTGCGCCGCCCCCGGAGGCAAGACCGCCCACATGCTCGAACGTGCGGACGTGCAGGTGCTGGCACTGGATCAGGACCCTCAGCGTCTCGTGCGCATCGACGAGAATCTGCGTCGCCTCAAGCTGCAGGCACAGATCGGAGTCGGCGACGCGGGCGAGCCGGCGCGATGGTGGAACCGCAAACCCTTCGACCGCATCCTGCTCGACGCCCCCTGCTCCGGCACCGGCGTGATCCGCCGCCACCCGGACATCAAGTGGCTGCGCCGCGAGACCGACATCCCGGCACTACAGCAGACCCAGCTGCGATTGCTGAAGGCTGCGTGGACGATGCTGCATCCGGGCGGACGCCTGGTCTATGCCACCTGCTCCACCTTGCATGCCGAGGGCGACGAGGTGATCTCCCGCTTCCGCCTGCTGGCCGAGGATTTCCAGTTGCAGCGCATTGAAGCCCCCTGGGGCGAGGCCACCGAGTACGGACGCCGCATTGCACCCGGAGGCGCGTGGGACGGCTTTTACTATGCGGTGATGCAGAAGCAGGCCTGAAACACTGTCGCCAGGGCCCGGGCGTAGACTCGGGTCATGACCCTGATCGAATGGATGGAACTGCTGAGCTATGTGGTGACCGTGATCGGTCTGCCGCTGGCCATCTACGTCTTCATCCACGAGCAGCGCAAGGAACGGCACAACGAGGAAGAGGAGATCTATCAGCGCCTGTCCGACGACTACGCGGACTTTCTCAAGCTGGTCCTCGACAATGCCGACCTGCAGCTGCTGCGCCGCACCGGCACCGCACCCGCGCTCAGCGACGAACAGCAGGAGCGCAAGAATGTCCTGTTCGGGTTGCTGGTCTCGCTGTTCGAGCGCGCCTACCTGCTGGTCTACGAGAGCGACATGCCGCGCCAGACGCAGCGCCTCTGGCAGTCCTGGGAGGACTACATGCGCGAATGGTGTCGGCGCGAAGATTTTCGGCAGGCCTTGCCGGAACTGCTCCGCGGCGAGGACGAGGATTTCTGCACCCTGATCCGCCGCATCGCGGAGGAAGAATCGGCCCTCACCGGCCGCCCCTAGCTACCTGGAGTCTCCTCATGAGCACCGCCATCCGCGCCTGGGCCGCCGAAGCTGCCAAGGGCGAACTCAAGGCCTTTGAATACGATCCCGGTCCGCTGCCGGCGGAGGGCGTGGAGATCCACGTCGAGCATTGCGGCATCTGTCATTCCGATCTGTCGATGCTCGACAACGAATGGGGCAATGCGCGCTATCCGCTGGTGCCGGGGCATGAGGTCGTCGGCACGATCGAGGCGCGGGGAGAGCAGGTCAAGGGATTGAAGGTAGGGGATCGTGTGGGGCTGGGCTGGATGTCGAGCAGTTGCATGTATTGCCCGCAGTGCATGGCCGGCCAGCACAATCTGTGTCGCAACGGCGAGCAGACCATCGTCGGCCGTCACGGCGGCTTTGCTGACCGCGTGCGCTGCCACTGGTCCTGGGCCGTGAAGCTACCGGCGGGGCTCGATCACACCAGCGCCGGCCCGCTGTTCTGCGGCGGCACCACGGTTTTCAATCCGATCGTCAGCTGCAACATCAAGCCGACGGATCGCGTGGGCGTGATCGGCATCGGCGGCCTCGGCCACATGGCGATCAAGTTCCTCAACAAGTGGGGCTGCGAGGTCACGGCGTTCACGTCCAGTGAAGCCAAGCGCGCAGAAGCCGAGGCGCTGGGCGCGCATCACGTCGTCGCCAGCACCGACAAGGCGGCATTGAAGAAGGTTGCCGGTCGTTTCGATTTCATCCTCGTGACGGTCAATGTCGCGCTGGACTGGGCTCTCTACACCGCCGCCCTGCGGCCCCAGGGCCGGCTGCACTTCGTCGGCGCAGTGCTGGAGCCGATCGGGCTCAACGCATTTCATCTGATCGGGGGCCAGAAGACGCTGTCCGGCTCGCCGGTGGGGGGCCCCGCGCTGGCGGCGACGATGCTGGAATTCTGCGCGCGGCATGACATCGCGCCTACCGTCGAGCGCTTTCCGATGAGCCGCGTCAACGAGGCCGTCGAGCATTTGCGTGCCGGCAAGGCGCGCTATCGCGTGGTGCTGACGGCGTGATGGCTGCGCTGCGGGTTTAGCCCGGCCCCAACCAGTGCAGGCCGAACACCGCCAGATGGGCGCGGCCCAGCAGTTCCTTGATTGCGCGGCTACTGCCTTCCAGGGCGCTGGCACTGGGCAGCAGATCCAGCGCGGTGTGGGTGCGTGACGGGATCACTTCGGTATCGGTGGGGGCGGGAATCACGTCGATGCCGGCCGCGCGGAACAGGGCGACCGCGCGCGGCATGTGCAGCGCGGAAGTCACCAGCAGCACGCGTTGCAACCTCTGCGCCGCCAGCAGCTCGCGTGTGTACAACGCGTTCTCGCGCGTCGTGCGGCTTTCGCCTTCCAGCAACAGTGCGGACGGCGGCACACCCAGCGATGACAGCAGCCCCACCATCGCGGTGGCCTCGCTCATCTCCCCCGGCGTCCACGGCAGGCGGCCACCGCTGATCAACAGACGCGGCGCCTTGCCGGCCTGATACAGCCGCGCCGCGTGCCAGATGCGATCAGCCGCTGCGCCGAGATCGGCATGCTGACGCAGCGGCGGGGCGGGTGGGTCCATCGCACCGCCGAGCACGACGATGACATCCGCCTGCGGCAGTTGCACGACGGGCAACTCGGGATACTGGCGTTCGATCGCATGCCGCAGCGAGTCGGACACCCACGGTGTAGACCAGGCCCACAGCCACAGGACGGCCGCGGTCGCGAGTCCACGCGCCAGACGCGGCCATCCGCGGCGCAGCACCAAGGCCAGGGCCAGCAGCGCCAGCGCCGCACCCAGCGGCTGGATGAGGGCGGTCAGCAGTTTGAGCGCGAACATGGCGCGCGATGCTGCCAGACCGCCCCTGTCGCCGGCTACTGCGGCGCCAGACGAAGACGATGCGTGCCGGCCGGCAGCGTCAGGCGCAATCGACCTTCCTCCACAGAGACGGGCAGCGGCTGATCGTTGAGCGTGACGGCCGGCGCACTGCGGAGACCCGTGAGCTGCAGCTGGACCTCGCCGTCGGTGGTGATGTCCCCATCAACAGGCTGCGACAGGTCCAATCCCATCTTCGTCACATCCAGCGTTGCGGCTCGCAGCCTTTCGAGATCCACGGAAAATCCGTTGCTGAGCGCCCGCTCCCCCAGCACCAGCCAATCCAGCCCGGTGCGCACATAAGGCGTGCTGTGCGCACCCACCGACAGCACGGGGGTCGAAACGGCGTCGGCTCGCACCTCCAGCACGCGCGGCACCGGCAGATGTTGCGTCTCGGCCAGTGCAAAGCTTTCGGCATCGATGCGCCCGAGTTGAGCCGGGTCGTCCGGATTCGGATCACGCACGACAAGATCATCGACCCACCACGCGCCATCCGGACGGAAATCGAAGCTGACATCGTTGGCGCGGATCGTGTTGAGGGCGCGGGTCAGCGCCGGGGACACGGTGTAAGTGATGCGGCGCGGCGCGGCCGGCGTCCTGAACTGGTGCATGTAAGCCACGCCATCGGCCCACTCGTCGACGATGGCCTGCGTGAAGTGCTCGTAGCCGGCGAAGATCGTCATGTCATGACGGTAGCCGAGCTCGGTCATCCGCAGGCCCATGCGCAACGCGCCCGGCGTCAGGGCCAGTTGGTCGTTGCCACCGTGGTGAATCGTGATCGGAAAGTGCCGCGCGTTCTCCAAGAGCCGGAACATCAGTTGCGCGCTGGCGTCGCCCTCATTGGCCTCGACGAAACAGGGGTTCTCGAGCTCGCCCACCCCCGGCACCGTGCCGCCCGGAAGGCCGCAGGTGAAATCGTCCGGCCCAAGTCCGGTCCACGCGCCCTGCGTGACGGCACCAGAGGTCGAATACCCCGCCGAGAACTGATCCGGATACAGCAGGCCGAACAGATAGGTGCCATAGCCCCCCATCGAATAGCCGGACAGATAGCGACGCTGCGGATCCAGGTTGGGAACCAGCACCTGCACGTCGGCCAGTACCTCGAAGACATCCTGATGCGCCTGGGTCACATACCAGGTCGAGGTGCCGCGACCGCGCGGTGTCACCACGACATGGCCGGGCCGCTCGCCCAACTCGTTGATCAAGCGCGGGGTCCACGCCGCACCGGAATGCGCCTTGCCCCCGCGGTAATGCAGCCAGAGGTCCAGCGGCATCGCGGCGGGCGGCGGCAGATACGCCGACGGCATGAACAATCCGTAGGGCTGCCATCGACCGTTCTCGCCCTCCTCGCGCGAGATGTTGTCGGCGGAGCGGAACTGGCGCTCGTGATAGCCGGCGCCCGGGAATACAGTTTCACTGGCACCGCGGCGCAGCGCATCGAGATCAAGGGTCTGATGGAAGTCGTCGACCGTCCCTTGCGCCAGCGCGAGTGCCTGCAGACGTTCGCCGTAGATCGTCACCGGCTCATTGCTGCGGTAGGCGACATTGGCCGGGGTCACGCCACCATCCTCGTTGCGACGCAGGGCAACGACCGCAACCGCCGTCTGCGTCGCAAACAGCGAGGCCGGCAGTTCGGCTTCCAGCGCATTGGTCCAGCCCTCGGCATTCACCGTCACGCGTGCGGCCGCTGGCACCGATTCCTCTTCGCTGTCCCGCTCACGCAGTCGCACCCCGTCGGCGCTCAACAGCAGCGCGCGGTCAAATCGCTGTGTGCGCAGGCCGCTGGCAAACCCGACCTCGCGCGCACCCCCGTCATCCGTCTGCGTGTCGAGCAGCACCAGCAGTGCGGCGCGTGCCGGGTCGGTGAGCGTGGTCCAGCGCGCGAGCAGGAACACGGACTGGCCCTGCACCGCCCATCGCACCTCGGCCAGATCGGCCTCGTCGGCAAGGCCTGTGGTGTTGCCGTAGTGATCGCGCGCACCAATAGGTTCGGGCACGCCGAGCTGATCCCCTGCCGCCTGCAGCAGCGCGTCGAAGCGGCCGATGCGGGCGTCGATGGCGGCCAGCGGATTCAGCAGTGTCAGCCGCTGGGCGTCGCGGCCATCGTCTGCCCCATAGGCATCAAACAGGAAGTCCGTGTGAATCGACTCGCCCGCATCCAGACGGGTTGTGCCACCGATCGCTGAAGGCTGTCCGATCCAGTCCTCAATCCGGCCATCTGCGGTCTTGGCCGACGGCGTTTGCGCAGGCGCGATGCAACGGACCAACCCGCCACGCGGTACCGGGTAGCTCAGCACCGGAAGCAGATCAAGCGGATGCTGCGCCAGCGCCTCGCTGGAGGTGCAGACAGCGGGCGCACCACCGGGATCGCCGCCGCTGGCGATCTCCACCGGGGCGCTGCTGGAGCCGCAGGCTGACAACGCAAAGGCGGTCACGACCAGCCATTGCTTTCCGATCTGCAACCGCCCCCGGTGGATCATGCGCCCGCTCCTCCCAAAAGTTGTCCGCGATAAAAGCAGGAGCGCGGCGGACGACGTTGATCCGCCGCGCTCCCCAACACCGGCGGGCCGCCCCCCCGGACGGACCACCGGATTCCGCCAAGCGCCTTCCTACCGCTTGCGCTCGATCCTGAACACGCGCGCGCTCTGCTTCTGCGCGATCACGATCTCGATGCCCGCGCGCAGTTGCGCGGCGCTGTACTCGATGACCTGCGTTTCCTGCGGCGCTTCGTACAGGCGGTACACGCCCTCCGGCACATTGCGCAGGCGCACACTCCGGCGATCCACATCCGTATCCTGGCGATACACCAGCAAGGCCCCGCGCGCGCGCACCGGGTCCCAGGGCTGGAAGGCGGCCCAGTTGTCGCCGCTGTAGGGGTCGTCCTCCAGCAGCGGATAGGTGAAGGTGGCGAAGTCCTCGCGGTGCGCGCGGTAGTAATCGGTCCAGACGCGGATGCGCGGGACCGCCGCTGCCGGAATCTTGGTCAGATCGTTGAAGAAGGTCATGTGCGACAGCAGCGCCACGGCCATCTGGTAGTCGGCAGACAAGGTGTCGAGGTCTCCGCTGCGCAGCGCGGCACGGCCCAGGGCATACGGCGGGATGAACGGCGTCAGCACCTGATTGGCATGCAGCGACTCGCGCGGCTCCGGCGAGCCGTTCTGGTACCAGGTCGGGCCGCGCACCAGCGCCTCGAACGGGAACAGGCGGTAGTCGTTGGTCTCGTCCATTTGCATCGTCACATCCGGATGGTCGGCCAGCACGCGATCCAGCATCGCCATGAACGATTCGCGATAGGCGTACATATCAACCGTATTGACGCCGACGCAATCGAACCAGGCCGTGAAATCGAACTTGAAGTACTGCACGCCCCACTGCTCGATCGCAACGCGGATGCGCTCCTCGATGTGCTCGATCGCTTTCTTGCCGCCGCGGTTCACGCCTTCCGGATTCCATTGCACGATGCCCGCTTCGCTGGAACTGCTGGTCGGATCCGCCTGATTGACCAGCAGCAACGCCGCACTGATCGGCAGGCACATCCACTCCGGGTTTTCGCGGAAGGTGACCGATGACGGGTGGAAGTGCAGCGGTGACATCCACAGCCCCAGCCGCATGCCGAGTGGCTGCAACCGATCACGCACGGCCCTGAACTCGGCATCCGGAAAGCGGGGCGCGAACTTCGGATCCGAGCCGCGACGCGGCTCGGTGCAGCGTTCGTCCGGCACATCGGCATCTGGACACCAGTCGCCGGAGCGTGCCTGCCAGCCGTCGTCGAAGATGAACAGCTCCACGCCGAGGCGCTGCGCCAGATCGAGCTGCACCAGGAAGGTCTTGAAGTCGAGGTCGTCCTTGGCGCCGGTGGAAATCACATTGGCATCCACGCCATTGGAGTTGAACGTGATCTCGCGCCGATAGGGGGGCATGCGCTGCTCGAGATAGCGGTAGTGCTGCCAGGGTTCGTCATCACCATTCAGCCCGACGCCGGTAAAGACCGGCTCCAGCCGCAGCGACTGCCCCGGCAGCAACACGCGATGTCGCCCCGGGCCGCTGCCCGGACGGCCGATGTGGGCGGATTCCTCCAGCGGGCCCAGGTAGATCACATCGCGTCCGTAGTCGACCCCCGCCTGCGCGCGACCGCGGGTGTATTCCATGACCGATGACGACAGATCGTTGCGCTCCAGCACCAGGAACAGGCGCTGGTCCTGCGCGTCGACCAGCGACAGCCACTGCGCGGTACCGGCCACCGCCTCGCCGACGGTGGTGTTGCGCCAGGTCCCCACCTGCGCATCCCCGATCATCAGCGGTGGTCCGGCCCACTCCGGCTCGCGCCAGTCGGCACCCGCCCGGAAGGCGTGCAGCTGGGCCTGCTGCACCTCGCTAGGCTGCACGCTGTCCAGCGTATAGCCGGAGACCGTGAAGGGCAGGAGGCTGTCGATACGCGTCTCCACCCGCATGCCGGCGATCCCCGGCGACATCTCCACGGTGCGCATCACCCGCAGCCCCAGCGGCACCGCCGTCGGCACCAGTGTCGTCGTCACGCGCACGGCGCCGGCGGGGGTGGTCTGCACCTCCGGCTCCCCGCTCACGCGGAAGCTGCGGATCAGATCGAACCCGGCGAGACTCAGGGCCAGGTCGTCGCTATCCTGCGACCAGATCCGGCCGTTGCGCAGATCCACCAGCTGCTCGGTGCGATAGGGCGCCCGTGTCCAGCGCCGCTCGATCAGACCATTGCCGAGCACGATGCGCGCCTCATCGACCTGCACCGTCACCGGCCTGGACGTTTGCGCAGGCGCGGTGACCGGTGGGGCAGCGGGCATCGGCGCGACGCTGTCACCGCAGGCACTCACCGCCAGCAGCATCAGCAGCATCATCGGAAACGAGGAACGCGGCAGGGTCGCCATCACGATCTCCTACAGGCAGCCAAAGGCATCGAGGCCCGCCGTGCTGAGCGACGGCGGCGGGGTGTGCGTCGCCCACTCCAGATCCGGCAGGAACACGGTCTGCAGGGTCACGGTCACGGCCTGACGCGGCAGGACCAGCCAGCTGCGGTCGCGTGCGACACCCTCCACGCTCAATCCATTCACGAAGGCATTCAGGGGGCCGGCCCCGGGCGCCTCGACCACCAGCGGCGCGCCCGGCCGATGCAGCGTGACCTTCTCGAACACCGGGCTGCCGACGACATACAGCGGGGTGCCGGGGTTCATCGGATACAGGCCGATCATCGTCCACGCCAGCCAGCCGGATAGCGCGCCGAGGTCATCATTGCCGGGCAGCCCCAGCGGCGTCGGCGCGTAGATGCGCGCAGCGTTGCGCGCGACCAGTTGGGTTTTCCACGGCGCGCCCGCGTAGTTGTAGACGTAGGGCGCCTGCAGATCGTGCTCATTGCCTGGCGCGTACTGGTTACCGTAGTACAGCACGCCAAACGCGGTCAGCTGGTTCTGCACGAACGGCCAGGCCGCCGGCACCAGGTTCAGCGGCAGTGCAAAGAACTGATCCAGCTTCTGCTGCACCGACGCCGCACCGCCCATGCCGGCGAACAGTCCTGCATAGTCGTGCATCGCCAGCCACGAGTACTGCCAGGAGGTGCCTTCCTGGAAGCCGTAGTTCAACTCCGGCAGGAAGGGGGTCAGCCAGCTGCCGTCCTCATGCCGCGGGCGGATGAAACCCGTCGCCGCGTCCTGCAGGTTGCGATAGTTCAGCGACTGCTGCGCCAGACGCTCGGCCTCGTCACGCTGGCCGGCACTGCGGGTCATCAGCGCCAGCGCGAAATCGGCGATGCCGTATTCCAGCGTCGTACCGGCCACACCCGAACCGCCCGCGATCTGCTCGAACAGGGTGCCGGGCCTGGCCACCGGGATATAGCCGAGCGCGATGCGCTCGCGGCGGCTGGCCTCCAGCGTCTGCATTGCCTGCAGCGCGGCGCTGCGTTCGTTTGCGTCGAGCAGGCCGCGGCACCAGGCCTCGCCGATGAACGGAATCACCGGATCGCCGGACATGTGGCTCGCATCGACCGGCCCCTGCTGCCAGCGCGGCAACTGGCCGCCCTGCTGCTGGAACGCCAGCAGCGACCGCACCATGTCGCGATAGCGCGTCGGCTGAAGCTCCGCGAGCAGCTGGTTCTGGCCGCGATAGCTGTCCCACAGCGAGTACTGGCTGTAATGCGGACGCGTGTCGTGATGGATCCGGTCATCTGGACCGCGATAGCGGCCATCGACATCGCTGTGCAGACTCGGGAACTGCTGCACGCGCATCAGCGCCGTGTAGAACGACGTGCGTTCGGCAGCGGTGCCGCCTTCGACCAGCACCCGCGCAAGCTCGCCCTCCCAGGCCTGCCGCGTGGCCGTGCGTACCGCGTCGAAGTCCCAGTGCGGAATCTCGCCGTCAAGATTGCGGCGCGCCCCGTCAGCGTCCGTATACGAAATGCCGATCTTGACCTGCAGCGGCTGCGACAGGCCTTCGGGAAAATCGAGCACCAACTGCAGCGCCTCGCCGCTGGCGACTGCGCCGCCGTCCAGCGACTGCCCGCCCGCGGTCGCGGTGTAGGGCGCCTCGACCCGCATCGCGAAGTACAGCGCGTAGCCGTCGCCGGTCACGATGCTGCCGCTGAGCAGGCCATCGGCGGCGCGCTGCACGCTGGCCGGGTGATAGCCATCCAGATCGCGCGAGACATCGAGCAGCAGGCGCGGCGCACCGGGCAACCGGTAGGTGTAACGATGGAAGGCGGCACGCGGTGTTGCGGCCAGTTCGACATCAACCCCATAGCGCAGCAACTGCGCGCGGTAGTAGCCGGGCTCGGCCGTCTGCGTCAGCGGCAGGAAGGGCGAGGCATAGGCCGGCACCTGGCTGGGCCAGCCCAGTTGCGACAGATTGCCGGGCGTCAACGGCCCCACGAACGGCATCAGTGGAAACTGTCCGCCCTTGTAGACGCCGGCGGACATATGAATCTGCGAGAACCCCGTGATCAGCAGGTTCTGCACCGAGTAGCCGCCGTAGTTCAGTGGCCCCTCGGTGTCGGGCCCCGGCTGCACCATGCCAAAGGGGGCAAACGGTCCGGGATTGACGAAGCCCGGCGGGAAGCTGCCCACGAACGGGTCGACATATCGAGCCAGATCCGCACTCGCCGGCGCTGGATCCTGATCGGCCCTCGCGCCGCTGCGGCCGCCCTCCCCGCTCCCGACACCGGGCACCGTGCTGCTGCCACAGCCCATCAGGACCAGCGCGGCAGCGCTGAGCACCAGCAGGGCGGCAAGAGACTTTCGCTGATGCGCCGTCATGGATGTGCCGCCTCGATGGGGGTGCGATTGCCATCGCGGTCCTCGCCGCTGACGCGCACTGCCGCGACATCGCCGCCCAGCACCGCCTCGTAGATCGCGACCAGGCGCTCGTCGCGAACGGCCAGCCGCGGCTGCGCATCCACCACCGTGACGTCGCCCTGGGTGAAGCGGACGTGGCCATCGCGAACCGGGGCCGGCACCTCCTCCGGCACCTGCGCATCGATCAGGCGCACGTTGGCGGGGCGCGGCGCGTAGGCCAGCGTCACCTCCACGCGGTCACCGACCCGCTGCGGCGCTGAGATCTGCAGGCTGTCCGACGGAAGCACCTGAAAGGGGCGCGAGCGCAGCTGGTAGTCGGCGACCCCGAGTTGCTGCGCGCGCCCGCGCACCTCGAAGCGATACCGCCCCGCAGGCCAGTCTCGCGGCGCTTCGAAATCGATCTGCCAGAGGTGCTGCGCGCTGGCGAGCCGATACTGCAGGCGCATCTCGAAGTACGTCTCGATTGCTTCGCCGTTGCGGCGCCGCGCCGGCACGCAGTGCTCGCCCGTGTCGTCGCAGCGCAGCAGCACGGCCTGCGGCAGATCGACAACCGGATCGCCGCCCTCCCAGGCAAACCGCGTGGCGTCGAAGCGCTCGATGTCCTCGGGCTCGAAGACGATGTGCCCCGGACGCAGGCTTGGGGTCACTGGCACCGGCAGCGCCGGCAGGACATCGCCGGTGTAGCGCGCCTCGAACTCATCGGCAGGCGGCTGATCGGGACCATCGAGCCCGCGCAGCAGCGCAGCCGTCGCGTCCAGCAGCCGAGCCCCCTGCTTCCAGCCCCAGAACGTGGTGGTGCCCTCGGTGCCGCCCATCGCCCAATCGTCCTGCTCGGGCGCCAGGATGTAGCCGACATGATCCTGCGCGTACCCGAAGATGAAGGTGTCCTCGGGCGCGTGTCCTGCCGCAGCGGCGCCAGCCAGCAGGCGCACGCCGTATTCGGTCAGC
>JBEIOK010000084.1:0-11031 GCA_040377605.1 Nevskiaceae bacterium
ATCGAGTCGGCCGTTGAGAAACGCCCGCTCGGAGAATTCACCAGGTCGGGCCTGGCGCGCGCCCAGCGCACAGGCCGCGCGCAGCAGCTGATCGAGCACCAAGGGGCCGCCGTGGCCCTGAAGTTCGATAACGTCCTCACCGGTATATGACTGGGGCGCCTTGAAACAGAGGACCAGTCCTTGGTCTAGGACCGCACCCGTCTCGTCGCGGAAATGGCGCAGCGCATGTGCGCGCGGCGCTGGCAACGCGCCCACCATCGTCGCCGCAATCGTCGCGGCCGCCGGTCCGGACAGGCGCAGGATGCCGACGGCCCCCCGACCTGGCGGGGTGGCGACGGCGGCGATGGTTTCGGCGGTGGCGCGGTTCACGCGCCCAACTCTAGCGCTTGGCGGCTGCCTTCAGGGCATCCTCGCGCTCCAGCTTGCGGGTAATGAACCACTGCTGCGCGATTCCGATCAGGTTGGATGTGAACCAGTACAGCACCAGACCGGACTGGAAGAACGCGAAGAACGCCGTCAGCATGATCGGCATCACGTTCATGATCTTTTGCTGCATCGGGTCCATGACCTGGGTCCCGGACAGGCGCTGCTGAATGAACATGCTGATACCGAACAGCACCGGCAGCACGTAGAACGGATCGGGTGACGTCAGATCCTGCAGCCACAGCGCGAACGGCGCTTGCCGCAATTCCACCGATTCCAGCAGCACCCAGTACAGGGCGATGAAAACCGGGAACTGCACCAGCAGCGGCCAGCATCCGGCCAGCGGGTTGAAGCCCTCCTTCTTGTAGAGCTCCATCATGGCCTTCTGCATGCGCTCGCGGTCGTCGCCGTGGCGATCCTTCAGATCCTGGATCTTGGGCGCGAACTTCTTCATCTTGGCCATCGAGCGGTATTGTGCTTCGGACAGTTTGTACATCACGCCCTTGACGATGAGGGTCAACAGGATGATGGCCACACCCCAGTTGCTGGTAAGCTTGTACAGCCATTGCAGCAACCAGAACAGCGGCTCGGAGATCGCGGTCAGGATGCCGTAGTCAACGGTCAGTTCCAGGCCCTGCGCGTAGCTGCCGATACTGTCCTGCAGCTTGGGGCCCAGATACAGCGGGGTGATGAACTGCTGCGTCGTCCCCGGCGCAACCGCGGTGAGCGGACCGACATACTGCGCCGCGTATTGCGCGTTCTGTCCGATCTTGGCGCTGAAGTGATTGATCTGCTCCTTCGGCGGCAGGATCGCGGCGACGAAGTAGTGCTGCAGCATCCCGATCCAGCCTCCCGTCTGCTGCAGGTCATAGGCATCCTCAGCCAGATCTGACAGCGAGGTCTTCTTGAAGCGGTAGCCGCTGCCGCCCTCCTTCTGCTCGTAGAGCCCGACGCCAGTGAAGGTCGCCACGAACGGCGGTTCGTCGCCCGCCTTGAACGCCGTGCGTGACAAACGCGCGTAGGGGCTCAGTTTCAGCTCGGCGGGCTGGGCATTGTCGACCTCGTGGATCAGGTCCAGCTGGTAGCTGCCCCGCTTGAGGCGATAAATCTTGCGCACGAGCGTGCCGTCGGCACCGCGGTGCTCCAGAACGATATCCAACGACTCCGCGCCCGCCTCCAGGCGATACGCCGGCTGCGCCGACTGAAAGGGCGTGCGGTGACTGACCAACGCCTCAGTCGGTCCCGCCAGGCCGCTTTGGACTACGAAGAAGCGGCCGTTGCGATCGTCCAGCAGCGCCATCGGCTGGTCCGGCTGCTGTTTGGAGAGCGGGTAGTGCTTCAGCTCCAATCGACGGAGTTCGCCACCAATAGTCGATATCTCGCCGATGAAGAGGTCCGTTTCGAAGACGATGCGGGTATCGGCCGCAGCGACGACAGGTGCTGCAGGAACGCCGTCTGTGGTCGGAGCCGCGGCGGTCGAGGCGGTAGGGATATCTTCCACGGCCGCCACCGCGGGCGCCGCGGGGCTCGCAACCGGCATCGGCTGGGCGGTGTAATCCTTCTGCCACGCCTGGTACATGAAGAACAGCACGACGCCCAGCAAAGCGATGAGAATGAAACGGCGGTTTTCCATGATCAGGGCCGATGCGGAGGTTCGGGCACGGGATCGTACCCACCAGGGTTTAAGGGATGACACCGCAGGATGCGGCCCGCAGCGAGCGCGCTACCCCGCAGTGGGCCATGTTGATGCAGGGCCTGCAGCGCATAGTGGGAGCAGCTGGGATAGAAGCGGCACCGCGGACCCAGCAGCGGGCTGAGCAGGCGCTGGTACAGCCGGATGGGGAACGACAGCGCCCCGGTCAGAAGCCGGTTCAAGCCTTGGAGGATGCCGCGATGCGCGTCCACAGGCGTTCCAGAAGTTCTCGTAGTTGCGCGGGGCTGTTCTTGTCGCTGCCGGGTCGGGTCAGGACCACAATGTCCGCCGGCGGCAGGAGGTGACGATGATGCCGGAAGCTTTCCCGGATTGCCCGTTTCAGACGGTTGCGATCGACCGCGGAGGGAACGTTCTTCTTCGCGATCGCCAGACCGAGACGGGCGTCTGGATTGCCGCTGATGACATGGACCGCCGTCAGGCAGCCGACACTGGCGCGACGGCCTCCGTCGAAGGTGTGCTTGAACTCGCCCGGCTTGAGCAGGCGGGCGCGCCGCGGAAAGCGCGCCATGGTCGACACACCCGCAGCGATCCCGATTACGGGATCAGACGCTTGCGGCCCTTGGCACGCCGGCGTGACAGGACCTGGCGGCCACCCGGCGTCGCCATGCGCGCGCGGAAACCATGGGTGCGTTTGCGACGCAGCACTTTCGGTTGATAGGTGCGCTTGGACATGATCAAAAACCCCAGAGACTGAAAATCAAAAAAGGGCGCGGAGTGTAGCCGCTGGCTCTTTTGTGTTCAAGCCGACGCGCTCGGGCGCCGGGGTGACCTGGCGCCCGCGTCCTGTGGATAAGTGGGGCCCGACCGCGTAGACTGCGCTGGCGGAGCGAGGGCGGTGCAGGCTCGTTTTTCGCGTCCCACCCATGGCTGAAATACCGACCGGCACGCGCCGGGCGCGCGGATACGATATCTATTACATGCGAGACGAGGAATCCTGGGCACAGTGTGTGCGCTGGCTGGAAGGCGAGCTTTCCGACCGTGACATGCACACGTGGATCCGGCCGCTGCACCCCGTCGTGTCGGCCGAGCGCTTCCTGCTGCTTGCACCGAACCGCATGGTGCAAGACCGGGTTCGCCAGGACTTCCTGGACCTGATCCGACGGGCGGTCCATCAGATCACGGGGCGCCAGGGCGGTGACGTGGAACTGAGCGTCGGTGCGGCTGAATCGCGACCTGCTGCCGCCTCCCCATCTTCCGTCGTCGCCACGGCAGGCGAGCCGGTAGCCACCGCCAAGCTCAATCCGGACTACACCTTCGAGAATTTCATCGAGGGCAAGTCGAATTCCCATGCGCGTGCTGCAGCCCAGCACGTGGTCGAGACCCCGGGGGGCGCTTACAACCCGTTGCTGATCTACGGCGCTTCCGGATTGGGCAAGACCCATCTGATGCATGCTGTCGGCAACTCGGTGCTCCGCAGCGATCCCCGGGCCCGCGTGGTCTATCTTGGCGCAGAGCAGTGGATGAATCACTTCACCGCGGCCATCCGTCACGGCCGCACCGAAGAGTTCAAGAACCTGTATCGCTCTGTGGACGCGCTGCTGATCGACGATATTCACTTTTTCGCACACAAGGAACGGACACAGGAAGAGTTCTTCCACACGTTCAATGCGCTGATCGATGCCCGCAAGCAGATCGTCCTGACGTCGGATCGCTATCCGAAGGAAATTGATGGCATCGATGAGCGCCTGAAGTCGCGGTTCACCTGGGGATTATCGGTGGCCGTCGAGCCGCCGGATCTGGAGACGCGCGTCGCCATCCTGATCGCCAAGGCGGAAGCCAACCAGGTTCTGCTGCCGCGCGATGTGGCGATGTTTGTCGCGCAGCGGGTGCGTTCCAATGTCCGTGAGTTGGAGGGTGCCTTGCTGCGTCTAGCAGCCAGTTCCCGCCTGCGAGGGGAGGCGATGACCACCGATTTCGCACGCGCCACGCTCAAGGACATGCTGGCGGCCTATGAGCGTATGGTGACGATCGACAACATCAAGAAAACGGTTGCGACTTACTACAACATCCGCATTGCGGACCTCTCGTCGCCGCGTCGCACGCGCATGCTGGCGCGACCCCGGCAGGTGGCGATGGCGCTGTGCAAGGAGCTGACCCAACATAGCCTGCCGGAGATCGGTGAGGCTTTCGGCAAGGACCACACGACGGTTCTACATGCCTGCCGAAAGGTTGCCGAGCTGCGCAGCGAGGACATCAAGATTCGGGAAGATTACGAAAATCTTCAGCGTCAACTGGGCTTTTAAAGCCTGGGGACAGCGGCAGGCAGGGCGACGGGAAAAGTGCTGGAGGAAGCTGTGGATGAAATTGCTCCACGTCTTATCCACAGCACACCGACCGGAAACAAGGTCGGCAAGCAGCTGTTTTTTGCTTATTAAGTTGTTGTTTTTGAAGTTTATTTAGGAATTATCCCAGATTACGCATGAGGCCTATTATTGTTGTTCTCATGTGTTTTATATACGACATGAAGATCAGGTGAGCGTATGAAACTGCAAGTGGGGAGAAATGAACTCCTGTCGGCCTTGTCCGCCGTTATCGGAGTCGTCGAGCGTCGGCAGACCCTGCCGGTCCTGTCCAATTTCCTGCTCGAATTGAAGGACGACGAGCTAATCGTGACGGGCACCGACCTGGAGATCGAGCTGGAGGCTCGTGCTCGGGTGCAGAATCTGGCGCCGGGGCGGGCGACCGTTCCGGCCCGCAAGCTGTTCGATATTTGCCGAGGGTTGCCGGAGGGCGCGGAGATCCAGCTCGAGGTCAGTGGCGAAAAGGCGCAACTTAAGTCCGGGCGCAGCAAGTACTCACTGTCCTGCCTCAAGGCCGACGAATTTCCGGCGATGGGTCGCGTTACCGATGGGCGTGGTCTGACGCTCGGTCGTGGGCAACTCAAGAATCTCATCGAGAAAACCCAGTTTGCGATGGCACAGCAGGATGTGCGCTATTACCTCAACGGCATGTTGCTTGAGGTCACGGCGCAACGCGTGCGCACGGTGGCCACTGACGGGCATCGTTTGGCGCTGAGCGAGGCTGCGGTGGATACCGGTTTCAAGGAAAGTCTTCAGGTCATCGTGCCTCGCAAGGCCATCCTGGAGTTGCAACGTCTGCTCGACAATAGCGAAGAGTCGATCACTGTCCGGATCGGCGCGGGACAGATCGAAGCCGATCTTGATGTCGTGCGCATGACATCCAAGCTGATTGATGGACGCTTTCCCGACTATGAAAGAGTGGTTCCGGAATCCGGCGATAAGAAGCTTCAGGCCGATCGGGAGACCGTGAAGCGGGCATTGGCGCGGACGGCAATTCTGTCTAATGAGAAGTTCCGGGGCGTTCGTCTGAATCTGGAAGGCAGCACGCTGACCTTGCAGACGCATAACCCCGAACACGAGGAAGCCGAAGAAGCCCTGGAAGTGGTCTATGACGGCAGCCCGATCGAGATTGGGTTCAATGTGAACTATCTGCTGGATGCGCTTGCTGCGCTCGGAACAGAGCAGTTCGTCATGGAGTTGAAGAGTAGCGACTCCAGTGGCTTGATCCATGCCGCTGACGATCTGAGCAGCAAATACGTCGTCATGCCGATGCGCCTCTGAGTGGTTCGGGTGCCATGAACCTGGTCCAGCTTCGGGCCAGTAATTTCCGTCTGTTTGAAGATTTGAGCCTGCCGCTCCACGGCAGGCTCAATGTCTTTTACGGCGCGAATGCCGCAGGAAAGACCACATTGTTGGAGGCGCTTTACTGCTTGGGGCGCGGCAAATCGTTTCGAGCCAGCACGCCGCAGGAAATGGTTGGCGCCAGAAGCTCGCGGTGGACAGTGTTCGCGCGACAGCATCAGGCTGAACGTGCTCCGACGCTGGTCGGTCTGCAATGGAGTCCTGAGGGCTTCGATATCCGTTTGAATGGCGCGACCGGTTCCACGCTGGATCTGCTGCGTGCCCTGCCTGTTCAGATCCTCGAACCCGGTATGCACAGGGTGCTGCAGGAAGGGCCGACATACCGCCGCAGCTTTCTTGATTGGGGCGTGTTCCACGTGGAACCCCGCTTTCTCGGTCTCTGGCGCCGTTATCGTCGTGCGCTGAAACAACGCAATCAAGTCTTGAGACAGCAGGGATCGGATCGGGATCTCTCAGTCTGGGAGCCGGAGCTCGCGGAGACGGGGGAGGCATTGCACACCTTTCGAGCCATCCATCTTGAGAAACTCCGACCCGCTGCTGAAGCACTGACCGATCGGTTGCTGGACGAAGGGCGCTGGACCTTTGAGCTGCAGCCGGGATGGTCGACGGAAGACGGCCTGGCTGCTGCGCTGGCCAAGGGTCGTGAACGGGACCGGAGGATGGGGCTGACCCACGAGGGCCCCCACCGGGCAGAGTTGAGGATCAAGGCGGGTGCCCGGGCGATCAAAGGCCGTATCAGCCGCGGCCAGCAGAAACTGCTGATTGCCGCGTTGCTGCTGGCGCAGTGTCGAGAGATCCTTCAGCAGACAGCCGTACCGCCCTTGCTGCTGATTGATGATTTTCCGGCAGAGCTGGCACGCGAGTTCCAGGCGTCGCTGATGGAGGCCGTTTCTGCCTATCCCGGCCAGGTCTTCATTACGGCCTTCGAGCCTACCGAGGCGCTACACGTAGGTCTGGATGCCGCAATGTTCCACGTGGAACGCGGCCAGGTCCGTGCGTGGACACACCCTTGATACCCCTGTGCAAATGCTAAAATCGCCCCTTCCTCCGAGGCTTAGATCATGACCGCGCCCCACTCAGCGCCACAGCCGGCAGCGTACGACGAATCGAGCATCCAGCAGTTGGAAGGTCTGGAGGCAGTCCGCAAGCGCCCAGGCATGTATATCGGGGACACCTCGGACGGCACCGGTCTGCACCATATGGTCTTTGAGGTCGTCGACAATGCGATCGACGAGGCACTGGCAGGTCATTGTGACGATATCGTCGTCACGATCCACAGTGATAACTCCATCTCTGTCACCGACAACGGCCGCGGGATTCCCGTCGGCATCAAGTTCGATGACAAGCATGAACCCAAGCGCTCGGCGGCGGAAATCGTCATGTGCGTGCTGCATGCCGGCGGCAAGTTCAACCAGAACAGCTACAAGGTATCGGGCGGGCTGCATGGCGTGGGGGTTTCCTGCGTCAACGCCCTGTCAAAGTGGCTGCGGCTGACGATCCGCCGCGATGGCATGAAGCACTTCCTGGAGTTCCATCGCGGAGTACCCGTGGACCGCCTGGTCGAGATCCAGAATGGGGTCGAGGTTTCGCCGCTGCGGGTTCAGGGGGAAACCGACAAGCGTGGGACCGAGGTTCACTTTCTCGCCGACGAGGAAATCTTCGGCAAGGTGGAGTATCACTACGAAATTCTGGCCAAGCGCCTGCGCGAGCTGTCGTTCCTCAACAACGGTGTGCGGATTCGACTGATCGACGAGCGCAACGGCAAGGAAGAGGACTTTGCATTCGCGGGCGGCGTGAAGGGTTTTGTCGAGTACATCAACAAGGCCAAGAGCGTTCTGCATCCGACGGTGTTCCACAGCAGCAATACCGCCATGGTCCAGGGCAGCACCGGCGCCCCGGTACAAGTGACAGTGGAAGTCGCGATGCAATGGAACGACTCCTATGCGGAACAGGTGCTGTGCTTCACAAACAACATCCCGCAGTCAGATGGCGGGACCCATCTGACCGGGTTGCGAGCCGCAATGACCCGTGTCATCAACAAGCACATCGAAGAAAACGAACTTGCGAAGCGTGCCAAGGTCGATGTCGCCGGCGACGACATGCGCGAAGGCCTGGCGTGTGTGCTGTCCGTCAAGATGCCGGATCCGAAGTTCGCCTCTCAGACCAAGATGAAACTGGTGTCCTCGGAGGCGCGGCCCGCCGTCGAGGAAGTCGTGGCCGAGAAGCTGGCCGAATTTCTACTGGAGCGGCCCGTCGAGGCCAAGATCATCTGCGGCAAGATCGTCGAGGCGGCCGCCGCGCGCGAAGCGGCGCGCAAGGCCCGCGAAATGACGCGGCGCAAGGGAGTTCTCGATGGCGTGGGCCTGCCCGGCAAGCTTGCCGATTGCCAGGAAAAGGACCCCGCCAAGTCGGAGCTGTTCCTCGTCGAGGGTGATTCCGCGGGTGGCTCTGCGAAGCAGGGGCGCGATCGTCAGTTCCAGGCGATCCTGCCGCTCAAGGGCAAGATCCTGAATGTCGAGCGTGCGCGCCTGGAAAAGATGCTCTCGTCGCAAGAGGTGGTGACCCTGATCACCGCCTTGGGCTGCGGTATCGGCAAGGATGAATTCAAGCCGGAGAAGCTGCGCTATCACCGCATCATCATCATGACCGACGCCGACGTCGACGGCGCGCACATCCGCACGCTGCTGCTGACGTTCTTCTATCGGCACATGTATACGCTGATCGAAAACGGACACATCTATATCGCGCAGCCGCCGCTGTACAAGCTCAAGAGCGGCAAACATGAAACCTACGTCAAGGACGATGCCGAGCTCGATACCTGGCTGATTGGCGCAGCGCTGGATCAAGCGGCCCTGATTCCCAGTGACGGCCGTCCACCGCTGTCATCCGAAACGCTGGCGGAGTTGATTCGTGAGTACGCCGCGGTCGAGGGCTTGGTCGAACGCATCGCGCGCCGATACGATCTGCATGTGCTGCGCCAGCTGGCGCGCACGGTTCCCGTGCCGGCTACGGCTCAGGGCCTGCCTGCGTGGACTGAGCAGTATGCGGCGGCACTCAATGGCGAAGGCCTGCGCGGACACTTTACGGTCGATGCCAGCTTCGGTGCGGAAGGCCCGTCGGTTCAGGTGACACGCCTGATCCACGGAAACACGCAAGTACTTAATTTCAATACAGATTTCTTTTCTGGCACGGAATACCAGCGGCTGGCGGCCCTGCGTGGCCGCATTACCCCGGTGGCCGGTGCAGAAGTCCGTCGTGGGGAGCGTTCGGCGACCGTCGCCGATTTCGACGAGGCCTTCGCGTGGCTGTTGTCGGAGGCGCGGCGCGGACTCGCGATCCAGCGCTACAAGGGGCTCGGCGAAATGAACCCCGAGCAGCTGCGCGAGACCACGCTCGACCCCAAGAATCGGCGTCTGGTGCAGGTCGAGGTCGAGGATGCAGTGGCGGCTGACCAGATCTTCACCACGCTGATGGGGGAGCAGGTCGAGCCTCGGCGCGATTTCATCGAGCGCAACGCCTTGCTGGTCGGCAATCTCGACCTTTGACCCCGCCATGACGCGTCCGCAGACCGTCCTGATCACCGGCTGTTCGACCGGGATCGGCCGGGCGCTGGCGCTGGCCTTTCGGAAGCGGGGTCTGCTGGTCGTGGCCACGGCGCGACGCATCGAAACGCTTTCGGCGTTGCGCGACGACGGCATCGAGACCGCTGCACTGGATGTGAACGACCGCGCGAGCGTCGACGCCCTTCGTCAGCAGTTGCAGGCATCGAACCGCAGGCTCGATCTGCTCGTCAACAACGCCGGCTATGGGTTGATGGGGCCGCTGCTGGATGTGGATCTCGACGACGTGCGGCAGCAGTTTGAAACCAATGTGATCGCGGTGTTGGCGCTGGTGCAACAGCTGTTTCCGGTGCTGGCACGACCGGGTGCGCGTGTCGTTAACCTGGGCAGTGTTTCCGGACTACTCGTCACCCCCTTTTCCGGCGCCTACTGTGCCACCAAGGCGGCGGTGCACGCACTGTCGGATGCGATGCGCATGGAACTCAAACCACTCGGGGTCGACGTGATCACCGTGCTGCCTGGTGCGATTCGCTCGGAGTTCGGCGCCACGGCCAGTCGTAGCGCGGCAGTACAACAGGTGGCGCACTCGCGCTACGCTCCGATCGCCGACGCCGTCAAGGCTCGCGCGAACGCCTCCCAACAGCACGCGACCGAGACAGCGCGCTTCGCTGCCGATCTCGTGGATGCCGTGCTCGCCGCGCATCCGGCCGCACGCCTCCCGTTGGGGTCTGGCAGCGTCGCGCTGCCGTTTCTGGCGCGCTGGCTGCCGCTGCGTTGGCGCGATGCGGTGCTGAGCCGGCGATTCAAACTGGATCGGCTGCGATAACCCGGGCCGGATTCATCGGCGCTGATGTTGTTGTGCGTCTGCGCCTGAACGGCATAATGGCAGAGGCACCCCTTAGTGGCGCGGAGGAATCATGCGGATCGGCGTGGTGGCGGATGCAAGCTGTGATCTGCCGCCGGAGTTTTTCGAAAAGCACGGGATCGACATTCTGCCGGTCAGTCTGCGACTGGGCGACGAATCGCTGGAGGACCGTCGTGACCCCGCTGCGACCGTCCGCTTTTATGCCGAGCAACTCGCGGCCAAGGGGTTGGATGCAGAAACCGCCGCCTACTCCGCAGAGCAGATCCGGGCGCGCTTTCTTGAGCGGATCGTGCTCGACTACGACTACGTGTTCTGCATCACGGTGATGTCAACGCGCAGCGCCATTTTCGAGAACGCGACCAAAGCGTCCTTCGCGATCCTCAACGACTACAAGGCGGTTCGAGCAGAGGCCGGTGTGACCGGAGCGTTCGCGCTGCGAGTGGTCGATTCCAAAACCATGTTCTCCGGCACCGGTGTTCTGGTGGCGGAAGCGGCAAAGATGGCGCAGGCGGGCGTGCAGCCCAACGAAATCCGCAAGCGGCTGGACGAGCTGCGCGAGCATGTCTGCGGCTACATGGTCCCCGGTGACCTGTATTACATCCGCGCGCGCGGCATGAAGAAAGGCGAGAAAAGCGTCGGTCTGGTCAGCTATGCGATTGGATCGGCGCTCAATATCAAGCCCGTGCTCTTGTGCTATCGCGGCGAAACCCAGCCGATCGCCAAGATTCGCAGTTACGATCGGGCGGTCGAGCGACTGTTCCAGCACGTATCGCGACAGATCGAGCTGGGCATCGACACCCGACACAT
>JBEIOK010000108.1:0-9435 GCA_040377605.1 Nevskiaceae bacterium
TCGTCTCCAACCACGGCGGCCGCACGCTGGACACACTACCGGCGACGATCGCGGTGTTGCCGGCGATCGCCCAAGTCGTCAACGCGCGGGTGCCGCTGCTGCTCGATGGGGGCATCCGGCGCGGCACCGACATCCTCAAGGCGCTGGCGCTGGGCGCCTCGGCGGTGTTGGTCGGCCGTCCGATCGTGCACGGACTGGCCGCGGCCGGCGCCGTCGGCGTCGCCCACGTGCTGCATCTGCTGCGCACCGAATTCGAGATCGCGATGGTGCTGAGCGGTTGTCGCCGTCTCGCCGACATCGATCGCAGCCGACTCTGGCCGGACTGACATCCCGCCCCATAAAAAACCCCGGCGCTCGACGAGCACCGGGGTCTGGTCCTGCCAGCCCGATCAGAAGCGGTAGTCGGCGCTCAGCAGCACGCTGCGCGAGTCTCCCAGCAGCACACGCTGCCCTCCCCAGTTAGCCGACGTGGCGTACAGCTCGTCGGTCAGGTTGTCCAGGTTCAGGCGCAGCGACAGCTTGGTGGTCACGTCGTAGGCGAGCATCGCGCTGAACACCGTGTAGTCCGGCAGTTTGCCGAGTCCGGCCTTGCGGTTGGGGATGATGCGTTCGGCGTCGTCCGGACGACCGAGCCAGGCGTCATCCACATGCTGCAGGCCGCCGCCGATCGTCAGCCCGATCGGCAGCCGGTACGTCGTCCACAGCGTGGCCGACAGCTTGGGCGAGAACGCCAGCTCGTCACCATCGGTCGCCAGCGGGCCGGCGATCAGTGTCGGGCAATCATTCGCACTCGCACCCGCCTGATAGTCCGTCGGGTTGGCGCGGCAGCGCGCCTCGTCGAGGAAGGCGCTGTGCTGGCGCTCGGTGTCCATGTAGGCCACCCCACCGAAGACGGTCCAGACCTCGCTGATGCGCCCCGTGGCACTGAGTTCGAGGCCCTCGATGATCTGCTCGCCATAGCCCTTGAGCGTGGTCACGGTCTCGCCGGCTTCACGGCCGGTGATCGCCACGTTCTTGCGCTGCGTCCGGAACAGCGCGGCGGTGGCCGTCAGGCGCTCATCGAACAGCTCCCACTTGGTGCCGAGCTCATAGTTGATCGCGCGCTGGACCTTCGCGTTCTCGGCGTTGACGCCGGTCAGGCCCGGCAGCGCGTTATCCCCTTCGCGCGAGATGTCCGGATTCGACAGGTAGGACCCGGGCGGCAGCGACGACAAGCCGATCGCAGCATAGAAGCTGCCATGCTCGGTAGGCTTGAACACCACGCCGAGCTTGCCGCCAACCGTGGTTTCGCTGACCGAGAAGTCGTCTCCGTTCAGCGGCGCACCCGCCGCGTCACGCGTGTCCAGCTCCGCCTGGTAGCGCTCGCCGCGCACGCCCGCGGTGAGGTCCCATTGTTCATTCAGCGCGATCGTGTCGTAGACATAGAGCGCGATCGTGTCGATGTCGGCGGCGGCCGTCTGCGTGCGGACCACGACAGGCGTCGGCGCACGGCTTGGGTCCGGATTGTCGATGTTGGTCGCCACCGAATTCGGCGTCGGGAAGCGGCCGGATTCGGACTCCTCGAAGGAAAACTCCAGGCCCGCCGCCAGCGTGTGCTTCAGCGCACCGGTGGAGTACTGCGTCGACAGGTTGGTCAGATTGGAGATCGAAACGTTGTCTCGCTGGAACGACTGCACCTGCGTCGCGACTTCGCGCGTCGCCGGCGTATACCCGGTCGGCACCGTGTAGCGCGCATCGCGCTCGGTGCGGCCCCAGCGGGTCTGATTGCTGAGCGTGCTGCTCGGCGACAGGCTGTGTTCGATGCGGGCCGTCAGCGCGTGCGCGGTGACGTCATCGAAGTCCGACAGCAGGCCGTAGAAATTGGCGCGGCGATCTTCGCTGACCGTCGGGTCGCGGCCGCTCATGCCGTCGATGAAGGCCGACGGCACGCCCCAATCCGGGCGGTCCTGCTGGTCCAGATACTGGTAGCTGGCAATGAAGCGCGTGGCGCCACCCAGGCCGAACGCGATCGACGGCGCAAAGCCCACGCCCTTCTTCTCGACGTTCTCGCGGCCCGGCAGTCCGCCGTCCTGCGTCATCAGGTTCAGACGCACGGCGGTGCCTTCGCCGACCACCTTGTTGAGGTCGAAGGTGGTGCGCGTCCGGTCATCCGAGCCGTACTCGTCGAGTCCGTAGCTGAAGCCGGCGCTGTAGGCATCCTGCAGCTGCGGCGTCTTGGTGACCAGGTTGACGTAGCCGCCCGCGCCGCCACGACCGTTGTCAGCGGCCGGCCCTTTCACGACTTCCACCTGTTCCAGATTGAAGACGTCGCGGCTGTAGTTGCCGGAGTCGCGGGCGCCGTCAATGAAGATGCTGCCGCTGGTGTCAACGCCGCGCAGGCTGAAATTGTTGGTGCTCGAACCAAAGCCGTTTTCACCGGCGTTGAAGCTGATCCCCGGCGTGTTGCTGAGCACGTCGGTGAGGTTCTGCGCGCCCTGCTGGTTGAACAGGTCGGCTGGGATGATCGAGACCGTCTGCGGCGTGTCGAGCAGCGGCGCCGTGAACTTCGGCGAGACCGGGGCCGGATCCGGCGCGGCGGTGCCGGTCACGGTAATCGGCGACAGGACCTGGGCCGAGGCCTCGGCTTTGGCAGCGCTGTCGTCGGCGACCGGCGCGGTCTGCGCCAGCGCGGCGAAGCTGCTGAGGCCGGTGCTGGTGCACAGCAGGACGGCGGAAATCGGGTGCAGGCGCAGGCTGCGTGCGCGGGCGTTGTGACGACGAATCATGCCGAGATATCCCCTTTCGACGTGCAGACACACGGCGGCCGTGCATCCAGTGAGACGCGAGTCTAAATAAGAATACTTCTCGTTACAACTCGTAACACCGGCCGATTTCTGTTCAGCCAACCCGGCCCAGCGGGACGGGATTCAGCCGTTCAGCCGCAGCAGCGAGGCCGAGGCCTGGGCATTGGCCTCGGCGGTCTTCATCAGCTTGACCTGCAACTCGAACTGACGCGCGAGGCTGATCATCGTGACCATCGCCTCCGGCAGGTTGACGTTGCTCGACTCGATCGCTCCGGACATCAGGACCTGGCCGGGGGCGGCCTCGAGGGTCGTGCCTTCCGTGGGTCGCATCAGGCCGTCGGTGCCGCGCTGCAATTGATCCGGACGTGCACTGACCACCTTGAGCCGGCCGACCGCGGCCAGGGTTTCGGCGCCCTGCCCGGCCGGCACGATCGACACGGTGCCGTCGCTGCCGATCAGCAGGCGTCCGTGCGGCGGGATGCTCATCAGTCCGCCGTCGCCGAACACGGCGTGACCGCTGGCGGTGCGCAGTTGCCCGGCGGCATCGAGCTGCAGATCGCCGGCCTTGGTGTAGGCCTCGCTGCCGTCTTGCGCCTGCACCGCGAGCCAGACGTCGTCGCGCAGCGCCACATCGAGATCGCGGCCGGTCTGCTGGATCGCGCCGGCCCGTGCGTCCCAGCCCTCGGCCCCGGTCGTCGCGTTGACGCGACTGGGCAGCCCCGCACCGTCGACGCCAGCGGTGCCCGCCGCCACCAGCTGCGCACGGAAGCCCGTGGTGCCGGCATTGGCGAGGTTGTGGCTGTTGGTGGCCTGCGCCCGCATCGTCTGCGTGGCGCCGGACATCGCAATGTAGAGAGCGCGGTCCATGGAAGCTCCGGGCGCTGGGACCTATCAGCGCAGATTGATGATGGTCTGCGTGATCTGGTCGGCGGTGGAGATCATCTGCGCGTTTGCCTGGAAATTGCGCTGCGCCGTGATCATGTTCACCAGCTGCTCGGTCAAATCGACATTGGAACCCTCCAGCGCGCCGGCCTGCACGAGCCCGAGGTTGGACGAGCCTGCAGGCCCGAGAATCGCGGCCCCTGCCGCATAGGTCTCGGCCCAGGCGCTGTCGCCCAGCTGCTGCAGCCCCTGCGGATTCGGGAAGGTCGCCAGCGCCAGCTGGCCCAGCGGCGTGGCCTGACCATTGGTGTAACGCGCCTGCACGATGCCCTCCTGCGTCACCTCGACGCCGATCAGGCGTCCGGTCGCATAGCCGTCCTGGGTCAGATCGTTGACCCCGAAGCTCTCGCCGAACTGCGTCGCGGCGCCGAGATCCAGCTCCAGCGTCATCGGCGAGGCGCCGTTGGCCGGATCGTAGTCTGGCAACGTCAGCGCGCCGCCGGCCGGCGTCAGCAACTGGCCGCTGCCGGAGAAGGTCATCGCATTGGCGCCACCGACATCGGCATCGTCGACGCGCACGCGTACATCCCAGGCATTGGCACCGGCGCCCTTGACGAAATACAGGTTGGCCGAGTGCGCCACGCCGAGCGAGTCGTAGACCGTCAGCGAGCGCGTGAAGTTGTAACTGGTCGGGTCTTCGGCATCGAAGGTGCCGTTGGCCGGCGGCTGCGCGTTGGCCGGCAGGTTGACGCCGGCGGTGATGCCGCCGGTGGCCGATGGCGGATTGTCGGACACCGACAGGCGCAGATCGGTCAGGCGCGAAGTATCGAAGCCGGTCGCACCGCTGACCGGCGGAAACACCTGCAGGCGCTGACCGGAGGCGTTGACGACGTGGCCGTTGTTGTCGGTGCCGAATGCGCCGGCCCGCGTGTAGGCACGCGCGCCACCATCGGACACCGTGAAGAATCCCTCGCCACTGATCGCCAGGTCGAGCGCGTTCTGCGTGTAGTTGATCGAGCCCTGCTCGAACTGCTGCGCGACGCGTGAAAGTCGCGTGCCGATGCCGGTGGCGTTGGAAGACACCCCATACGAGGAAATCGGAAACACGCTGGAGAACTCGGCACGCGAGCGCTTGAAGCCGGTGGTATTGACGTTGGCGATGTTGTTCGCCGTGGCATTGAGATCCTTGGTCGCGGCATTGAGTCCGGACAGGGCAATCGTGAAGGTCATCGGAAGGACTCCTTAGAGATATTGACGGACGTCGGTGAGATTCGCCGACGACAGGCCCTGCAGTTCCAGCGACAGACCGTCGCCACCGAGGGTGACACTGAGAATTTCGCTAACCGCGAGGGTCTGTGCGGCGGTCGACTTGCCATCGTTGACCACGCGCGCCCGCAACTCGTAGGTGCCGGCGCCCAGGCGCGTGCCGCTGGCATCGGCCCCGCTCCACTCGAAGCGATGCAAGCCCGCCTCCTGCGTGCCCAGGTCGATCGAGACCAATTTCTGGCCGCTGGCATCGTGGACATCCACCACGACCTTGCCACTGCCTTCGAGTTCGACGGCGCCCTTGAGCGCGCCTTCCTCCGGCAAATAGCCATCGGTGCTGGGCACCATCACGCTGCGACCGACCAGCGCGGCCGCCTGCAGCGCCTGACCCGAGGTCAGCGAGGTCGACAGCGAAGAGAAGGCGGCATTCAACTGCTGGATGCCGGAGACCGTGCTGAACTGCGCGATCTGGCTGAGGAACTCGCCGCTTTCCATGGGCTTGAACGGGTCCTGATTCTGCAGCTGCGTGGTCATCAGCAGCAGAAAATCCTGCTGTCCGAGTTCCTCCTTCTTGGCACCTTGCGTCTGCAGCGCGAGGCCCAGATCGTTGTAGGGATTGGTGGCGGCGACGGTCATGAATCGGCTCTCACTTGCCCAGCGTCAACGTGCGCAGCGCCAGATCCTTGGCGGTGTTGAGCACTTCGATGCTGGATTGATAGGAACGCGCCGCCGAGATCATGTTGGCCATCTCCTCGGCCACGTTGACGTTGGGGGCGTAGACATAGCCGTCGGCATCGGCGAGCGGATGGCCGGGTTCATAACGCTGATTGACGGGCGCCTGGCTTTCGACGACACCCAGCACCTGCACACCGGCGTTGCTGCCGTCGTTCTCGGTGAGGGCCTTGAACACGGGCATCCGCGCCCTGTAGACCGAGGTCTCGTCGCCGGAAACCGCATCGGCGTTGGCGAGATTGCTGGCCACGGTATTGAGTCGCACCGACTGCGCGGCGAGCGCGCTGCCGGCAATGTCGAAGATCTTGAAGGAGGACATGGCTATTGACCGGTCAGCGCCGTGATCATGCTTTTGATCCGGCTGTCCAGAAAGCCGAGGCTGGCCTGATAGCGCAGCGACGCATCGGCGAACTGCGCCTGCTCGATCTGCACGTCCACGGTATTGCCGTCGACGGCCGGCTGCAGCGGCACGCGGTACTGCGGCTCCGGCGCAGAGGATGCCGACGTCGGCGCGCCGGCTGCAGCGAGCAGCGTGCGGAAATCCAGATCCCGCGCCTGGAAGCCCGGCGTGTCGGCGTTGGCCAGATTCGAGGCGATCAGCTCCAGTCGCTGGCGTTGCACGCCCAGCGCTTGCGCATGAATCCCGAATAGCGGATCGGTGCCGGCCATGAGGCCCTCCTGCTGCCCGCGAAACGACGGGCTTCGAGGAAGACCCTACAAGTCCCGTTCCAGCCTCGGTCCGGGCGACCCCCGGGCGACGCCTGGACTCAGTGCGTGGTCGGCTGCAGGACCTGCTCGAGGCGTTCCAGCACGCCACGGGCCAGTTCGTCGGAACCGAACTTGGCGATGAAGCGGTCAGCACCCACCTTGCGCACCATGGCATTGTTGAAGAAGCCGGACAGCGAGGAATGCAACAGCACGTACAGCTCGCGCAGGCGCGGGTCGCGTCGGATTTCCGTCGTCAGCGTGTAGCCGTCCATATGCGGCATCTCGACATCGGAGATGACCATCAGCAGGCGTTCACCGATCGGGCCCTGCTCGGCCAGTGCCTGCAACTGGCGCAGCGCCTCGCGACCGTCGGCCACCTGGATCGACTCGACCCCGACCTGCTGCAGCACCTTGTCGATCTGGCTGCGCGCCACGCGCGAGTCATCGGCCACCAGCACCTTGAGCCCCCGGGCATCCAGCCCCTGCGCGGTGGCGAGTGTCGCCTCGCTGACCTCGGCCAGTCCGCCGCCGACCTCCGACAGCACCTTCTCGACGTCGATGATTTCCACCAGATGATCGTGGTGGCGCGTCAGCGCGGTGAGATAGCCCTCCCCGCTGCCCGCCGGTGGCGGCTCCAGCGCGGCAACATCGACATGCACGATGCGATCAACATGGCTGACCAGAAAGCCCTGCACCGTGCGATTGAACTCGGTCACGATCACATGCGCTGCCGGCGCGGTGCCAAGGCCGTCGCCCCCGATCGCCCGCTGCAGATCGATGACCGGGATCACGCGCCCGCGGATATCGGCGACACCCGACACATAAAGATGTGACCCCGGCAGCGGCGTCAGCTGCGGGCTGCGGATCACTTCCTGCACCTTGAACACGTTGATGCCAAAAATCTGACGCGCACCGAGCCGGAACAGCAGCAGGGCCAGGCGATTGTGGCCGGCCAGCTGGGTGCTGCGGTCGATGCTTTCGAGGAGTCCGGTGGCCATGGCGGGTGCAGGTGGTCGTGTGGCTGCTATCGGCACCCTCCGGGCGATCTTGAGTGACGCGGGGCGTCCCTGCCTGGCACGGGCCTTGTAGGAAGGCCCTCATGAACCGACTTCCGAACCTGTGGTGGTGGCTGGCCCCGGTGCTGATCGCCTGCAGCGGCGTCGCGACGGCGCAAACCGCCGCATCGACGCCGCTGTCGCAGATCCAGGACAGTGCCCGCCGCGCCGTGCAGGTGCTCAGCGCGCCGGGCGTCGAGGTGACGGTCGATGCGCTCGACCCGCGACTCAAGCTGCCACTCTGTGCCGAGGCCCTGCTGACGCAGGCCACGTCACCGCGTGGCGCCACGACCTCCGTGGCCGTGCGCTGCGAGGCGCCGACGCCATGGACGGTGTACGTGGCCGTGCGGCTGCGCGAGCTGCGCAAGGTGCCGGTGCTGACACAGGCCGTGATGCCCAACGAGATCGCCGAGGCGCGTCATTTCATGATGCAGCTGCGCGATGTCGCGTCGCTGCCGCAGGGCTACCTCGACGACATCGACACCGCGATCGGCCAGCGCTTTCGCCGAAGCCTGCCGGCGAACGCCGTACCAGCGCCCGGCGATCTGTCGCCGCCGCGCTGGGTGCGCCGGGGCGATGCCGTGCAACTGATCAGCCGCGCCGGTCCGATCGAGGTGCGCGCCGAGGGCCGTGCTCTGGGTGACGGTCTGGCGGGCGGTCGCGTCCGCGTGGAAAACCTGCGCTCGCAGCGTGTGGTGGAAGGCGTGGTCAGCGCCCCCGGGCTGGTCGAGGTCCGGCTGTGAGCGCCGACGCCCGCCACCCCTCAAGTTTTGCCGGTGATGGCCGACAACCCCCTCGGATGCTGCCATCCGCCGGAGTCCGCCATGAGCATCAAGATCGATTCACCCCGCAGTCCTGTCCCCGTCTCGCGACCGACCGTCGCGGAGGCCGCGCCCGGCCGTGCAGCCGCGGCGGGCACAGGCCCCTCACCGGGCGACTCGGTCCGCCTGACCGACCAGGCGCGCCTGGCGCAGGCGCTGACGCAGGCCATGGCCTCGACCCCCGACGTCGATGCCGGTCGCGTCGCCCAGACGCGCGCGGCACTGGCCGAGGGCCGCTATCAGGTCGACGCTCCACTGGTCGCCGCCAAACTGCTGCGCTTTGAATGGGATCTGAGACCCGCATGAACACCCCCGCCGCCGCGCCGCTGAAACAGCTGCTGGCCTCGCATCTGCAAACCCTGCAGACCTTGCTGGTCACGCTGGAGCAGGAACGCGGCGCACTGGAGGCACAGGACGTGGACGTCCTGGAGCGCCTGACCGCCGAGAAGTCGACGGCCGCCGGACAGCTGCGCGACCTGGGCCTGGCCCTGGAGCGGCTGCGCAGCAGCAGCACCACCGAGCCGATGGACCGCTGGCTTACGGCACACCCGCAGGGCGCCGGCGAGTGGCAACAGATCCGCGACATCGGCTCGCGCTGTCAGGCCGCCAATCGTGAGAACGCGGTGCATCTGGAGGCCCGCATGCGCCGCACGCGCGGCCGTCTGAACGCCCTGCGCGGCGACGACACCCCCGCACCGCTCTACGATCAGGCGGGCCCTGCCACCGGCTACACGCGGCGCCTGCTCGGTCAGGCATGAACACCGACGGCGCCCTGCCAGCCCTGCCGCTGACGCAGTCCAGCGCCCCGCAGACCCTGTGCGACCGCGCACCGATCCTGGCCCTGCTGAACCGGCTGAGGCGACATCACCGTCTGCTGTCTGCGCAGAGCATCGACCTACAGGGCGCCTACAGCACCCTCATTCTGAACATCGATGTGCAGAACCAGCTCCTGCATCTGGACATGCTGCACCCGGAACCTCTCCACGCGTTCGCGACCGATGGCCCGCTGTGGCTGTGCGGGCGCATGGACGGCGGCCGGCTGCGCTTCCGCTGCCGTCTCAATGGCCTGGCGATTCACGATGAGGGTCCGGCCCTACGTGCCACGCTGCCGGACCAGATCGAACTGCACGAGCAGCGCCGCTCACGACGCCTGCCGATTCCGGAATCGCAGCACGGCCCACGAGCACA
>JBEIOK010000181.1:0-5234 GCA_040377605.1 Nevskiaceae bacterium
CCGACTTCCATCGACGTGGTCCACGCGCGGTTGATCGAGGCATTGAAGATCAGCACATCGCCGCGTCGTGCCGGCGCCACGAAATGCACGGCGTCGACGCTGGCCGTCACGCACACGCCGGCCGCATGACGGTCCGCGACCACGGCGGCGAAGCGATCCATCTGCGCCATGATCAGGCCGCCGAACACCGTGTCGTTGGCGTTCAGATCATTCGGAAATACCATGTAGACCTGCTCGCGCACGGCGGAGTAGGACACGGTGCGATGGTCGGACGTCAGAGTCATCGTCGGCGGTCCTGGCAGGTGAGAAGGAGATTCTAAACCGTCAGTGCGCTTCGGCCGGGCTGACCGCGATCTTCGGCTTGCGGATCAGCGGCACCATCAGCAGCGCAACCGTAACCAACAGCGACAGCATCAGGAACAAATCGTTGAAGGTCATCACCGCGGCCTGCTCGGAAACCCGGTGCGCAATCATGCCGACGGCCGCCGCCTTCGCATCGGCCGGGCCGAGCGTCGCGTCCATCGCGGCCGCGCCGGTCTGCAGCGCCTCGCGCACCGGCTCGCGCGAGACCGAGACATGGCTCGACAGCTGCTGCCAGTGCAGGGAATTGCGCTGCGCCAGTAGTGTGTTGATGACGGCCAGACCAATCGCACCCCCGAGATTGCGCATCAGATTGAACAGGGCACTGCCGTTTTTCAGCTCGTCCGGCTTCAGCGTGCCGAGCGCGAGCCCCGTCATCGTGATCATGCAGAACATGAAGCCATGTCCGCGCAGCAGTTGCGGAATCACGAACTCCGCGATGCTGGATTGCGCCGTGAGGTTGGCATTGAGCGCCGTACCGAGCGCGACCGCGCCCAGGCCCCAGGCCATCATCAGGCGCGGGTCGAAGCGTTTCTGCGCCTGGCCGGCGAGCGGTGCCGACAGGAACATCGCGACGCCCGTCAGCATCATCACGTGGCCGATCTGCAGGCTGTTGTAGCCGCGCACGCTGCCGAAAAACAGCGGCACGAGGTAGACGATGCCGTACAGCAACACGCCGACGACGAAGGCGACGACGCTGCCGGAGGCGAAGTTGAGGTTCTTGTAGACGCGCAGGTCGACAACCGGATTCTTGATCGTGAACGCGCGCCAGAAGAACAGCGTGCCGCTCACCAGCATCAGCACGAACATCGGCCGCACCCAGTCGTCAGCCAGCCAGTCCTTGCGCGGGCCTTCGTCGAGCACGAACTCCAGGCTGCCGAGGAACAGCGCCATGTAGGCCATGCCGAGGAAGTCGATCGAGCGCAGCAGGCTCCAGTCAGGCTGGTCGATATGCACGTAGCGATACACCAGCGCCGCAACGGCCAGACCGGGCACCAGATTGATCAGGAACAGCCAGTGCCAGGAGAACGCCTCGGTCAGGTAGCCGCCGATGGTCGGCCCCAATGCTGGCGCCAGGGTCGACACCAGACCCACCATGACCAGCGGCAGATTGCGCTTCTCCGGCGGGAACATGATGAACATCGCGCCCATCGTTGTTGGAATCATGCCGCCGCCGAGGAAGCCCTGGATCGCGCGGAACACGATCATCGACTCGATGTTCCAGGCCATCGCGCAGGCCAGACTCGCGAGCGTAAAACCCAGGGCGCAGATCGCGAAATACACGCGCGTCGACAGCATGCGCGAGATCAGGCCGGACAGCGGGATCGCGATGACTTCCGCGATCAGGTAGCTGGTCTGCACCCAGGTGAGTTCCTCGGCGCTGGCGGACAGGCCGGCCTGGATCTGGTTCAGCGAACTCGCGACGATCTGGATATCCAGGATCGCCATGAAGTTGCCGAAGATCATGGCGATGAAGCCGATCCACGCGAACTTCAGTCGCTGCTCGCGTTCCTCGTCGCTGAGATCGGCGCTGCCAGGACCGAGGACGTCGTCGTTCATGTAGACCCGCGCCGCGATCTAGCCCGCAGTGCCGCCGGTGCGGGTATCGATCTCGACCTCCACCGACATGCCCGGCCGCAGCCGACTTGCCAGTGCGCCGAAGGAATCGAACGTGATCTTCACCGGTACGCGCTGCACGATCTTGTTGAAGTTGCCGGTCGCGTTGTCTGGCGGCAGCAGCGCGAACTCGGCACCGCTGGCTGGCGAGACGCTTTGCAGGTGGCCGATCAGCGGTTGTCCCGGATAGGCGTCAATCTCGATCGTCACCTGCTGACCCGGCTGCATGTTGGTGAGCTGCGTTTCCTTGAAGTTGGCTTCGACATAGACCGCATCCAGCGGCACGATCGACAGCAGGCGCAGGCCGCTGCTGACGCGCTCGCCCACGCGCGCGGCGAGATCGCCGACGGCCCCGTCGCGTGGCGCCCGCAGCTCGGTCGCCGCCAGGTCCAGTTCGGCGAGCTTCAGGCTCGCCTGCGCCGCCTGCAGTTCTGCGGCGATGCGCGCGCGGTCGGCGATCAGCGCCGTGATCTGCTGCTGTGCCGCCTTGACCCCGGCGCTGGAGCGATCCACCTGGGCGCGCGCTGATTGGTGGGCAGCGGTCGCAGTATCGAGGCGCTGGGGGCTGGCCACCCCTTCCTTGACCAGCGTGCTGGCCCGCGTCCATTCCTGCTGCTGGCGCGTGGCCTCGGCCTGGGAGGCGCTGAGCGCTGCACGCGCTTCGACGACCAGGGTTTCCTGCAGCGCCTGCTGCTCCGTGTTGGCGGCCAGCGCGGCTTCGCGCTGCGCCACTGCCGCCCGCGCATTGGCCAGCCTGGCCTCGTAATCGGAGCGGTCGATGCGCAGCAGCAGGTCGCCTTTTTTCACGCCCTGATTGTTCTGCACGGCGACTTCGACCACCTCGCCACCGACGCGCGGCGTGATTGCGGTGATCTCGGCGCGGATGTAAGCGTTGTCCGTGCGCTCGATGAAACGTCCGTGCAGCCACCAGCGCAGACCGAAGCCCGCAGCGACGAGGACGGCGAGGCACAGCACGACGATGCGGACTTTCTTGGGGGCGGCCATGGCGGTGTTGCGAATCCGGTGACGAAGCTGATACTGTACTGAACGTTACAGTTCATTCTGATCCCCTAAGTGCCCGAAGTCAACGCCAAACGCCGCGCCAAGATCGCCCCGCGCCGGGAGGAGGCGTCTGTTCCGCCGACGCGTCGCGGCGAGCTGCGGCGTGAGGCGCTGCTGGAGGCGGCGCGCGCGGTGTTCCTGGAGCGGGGCTATGCGGCGGCGAGCATTGACGATGTCGTCAGCCGCGTCGGCGGTTCCAAGGCCACGGTCTATCAGTACTTCGGCAACAAGGAAGGCTTGTTCGGCGCAATGGTCGCGGGGCAGTGCGAGGCCTTCATCAATGAGGTGGCCTTTCCACAGGGCTCCGAAGCGCCGCGCTCGATGAAGGCGCTGGAAAAGACCCTGATCGAACTCGGCCGCCGTGCGCTCACGGTGTTTCTCAAGCCGGAACGTCTCGCGCTCAATCGCGCCATGATCGCCGCCGCGCATCAGTTTCCGGATCTGGCCGAACGCTTCTACGACGCCGGACCGCGCCGTGGCATCGCGGCCCTCGGAGCCTTCTTCAAGGCGCAGCACGAGGCGGGCATGTTGCATTGCCCGGACCCGGAACTGGCGGCGATCCATTTCATGGATGTCGTGCGCGCCTACCCCCTGCTGCGATCACTGCTGGGCCTTTCGCCAACGCCCTCCGGCATGAGCATCGACGACTTCGTCCGCGATGCCGTGCGCACCTTCCTGTACGGCCGTGCCGCGCGGTCGTGAGAGCGACTTCGTCATGAATACTTTCCTCGTGCGTCTCTGCCTGCTGGCTGCAGTGGTGGCCGCCGCGCCGGCACAAGCCCTCAGTCTCCGCGAAGCGGCCGAAGCCGCGGTGCGACAGGATCCGCGCGCGGTTGCGGCACACGCCGCAGTCGAGGCGGCAGACGCCCGGCGCACTGCGGCCCGCGCCGGCTTCCTGCCCAGCATCGGCTTCGCCGCCGAGATCGGGCGCATGGATCTGCAGACAGATGCACCGTTCCCCGAAAGCGGCCTGCGCAGCCCGAATGCCGTGGCACTGGCGCTGTCGCAGCCGCTGTACAACGGCGGCCGCAGCCGTGCACAACTCACCGCTGCCGAGGCGGTGCTGGAAGCCAGCCGAGGCGACGAAAGCGAGCGCCGCCAGCAACTGCTGCTGGGTGCGATCACGGCCTATCTCGATGTGCTGCGCGAGCGCGCCGTGCAGGCGCAAGCCGAGGGCAGCCGCAAGACGCTGCAAACTGCGGCGAGCGATACGCGCAAGCGATTCGATGCCGGCGAAGCCACGCGCACCGATGTCGCACAGGCTGACGCGCGCGCCGCCGAATCGCTGGCGCTACTGGCCGCTGCCAGGGCGCGCTTGCGCGCGGCCGAGTCCCGTTTCGTGCGTGCGACCGGTCAGGCGCCCGAAGGCCTTAATGCCGAGTGGGTCGCGCCGCTGTTGCCCGGCGATATCGACCAGGCCCTGCAGTGGGCGGGCGCGGCGCCGCTCGTCACTGCGGCATCCGCCGATGCTCGCGCAGCGCTAGCGCGGGTGCAGAACGCCAGGGGCGGGCATCTGCCGGCCGTGTCGATCGAGGCGCAGGCCAATACGCGCGACAACACCGAATTCGGCTACGACCGGCTCGATACCTGGCAAGCGCTGGTGCGGCTGTCGGTGCCGATCTACCAGGGAGGTGCCATCCAGGCACAGGTCGCAGAGGCGCAGGCGCAGGCCACCCAGGCCGAGGCAATCGCCCGTGACACCCAGCGCGCCGCGCGGGAGGCAGCGCTGGAGGCCTGGGAGCTGTGGCAGGCCGCGCAACAGTCGGTGCCCGCCTACCAGGCGCAGGTCAGTGCGGCGGAGCTGGCGCTTGAGGCGGTCCGCAAGGAACTCGATGTGGGCACGCGCACGACGCTGGATCTGCTGGATGCCGAGCGCGAGCGCCTGGCCGCACGTGTGAACCTCGCCAGCAGCGAGCGCGACCGCGCGCTCGCCGCTTATCGGCTACTGGCCGTATGCGGGCGACTGACGCCCGACGCGATTCGCTGAAGCGCGCTCAGCCGTACTTGGCCAGCAGCGTCGCGGTCTTGCTGCCGGCGCGACGGGCACTGTCCAGATCGCGGCTCTCGTCGATCTCGGTCATCACGCTGCAGGCGATCATCTCGTAGAACGAGCGATCCAGTGCCTTGCGCGCAGCCGCGAGCTGCTGGGCAACGGCTTCGCACTCCGCGCCCTTTTCGATCATCCCCTGGATGCC
>JBEIOK010000096.1:0-10041 GCA_040377605.1 Nevskiaceae bacterium
CCGTATCACCGACATGCTGGGCATCCAGTACCCGATCATCCAGGGCGGCATGATGTGGGTCGGTCGCGCCGAGCTGGCGGCCGCCGTCTCCAACGCGGGCGGCCTGGGCATCGTGACGGCGCTGACGCAGCCGACGCCCGATGCCCTGCGCGCCGAAATCGCGCGGTGTCGCGAGCTGACCGACAAACCCTTCGGCGTGAACCTGACGATCCTGCCCAGCGCCACGCCGCCGCCTTATGCGGAGTACCTGGACGCCATCCTCGACAGCGGCGTGAAGATTCTGGAAACCGCCGGCAACAATCCCAAGGATTTCATCACCAGGGCCAAGGCAGCGGGCGTCAAGATCATCCACAAGTGCACCGCCGTGCGTCATGCACTGTCGGCTGAACGCAACGGCGTCGATGCCGTCAGCATCGACGGCTTCGAGTGCGCCGGTCATCCAGGCGAGGACGGCATTGGCGCGCTGATCCTGTTCGCCGTCGCCGCGAAGAAGGTCAAGATCCCGCTGATCGGCTCTGGCGGCATCGCCGACGGCCGCACAATGGCCGCCGCGCTGACGCTGGGCATGGACGGCATCAACATGGGCACCCGCTTCTGCGTGACGCGAGAAGCGCCGATCCATGACGCGATCAAGCAGCGCCTGGTCGCGGCAACGGAGCGCGAGACCAACCTGATCTTCCGCACCTTGCACAACACTGGCCGCGTATTGAAGACCGCCGTGTCGGACGAGGTCGTGGCGATCGAGAACCGCCCGGGCGGCTGCGAGTTCAAGGACATCCAGCACCTGGTCTCCGGCGCGAAGGGCCGGCAGGCGCTGGAAGAAGGCGACGCCTCGCGCGGCCTGATCTGGGCCGGTCAGACGGTGGGCCTGATTGACGACATCCCGACCTGTGCCGAGTTGATCGAGCGCATGGTCAGCGAATGCCGCGCGCAATTGGCGGACGCGAGCCGCAAGGCGGCGTGATCCTCTGACGCCGTCATCTTGAGTGAAACGAAGGATCCTGCTGCCAGTCGATCCTTCGCTGCGCGCAGGATGACGGCATCCGCAGGAACCTAGAACCTCGGCTCGACCCCCACGCTCAGCAGCAGCGCGCGTGGCGCACCGGCCTCGAAGAAGCGGCTGTTGCCTTCGTTGACGATCACGCTACCGGCATATTCGCGATCCAGCAGATTGTCGACGCGGGCCAGCAGCTTCACGCGCGCGCGTGGCAGGTCGAACGTATACCCGCCACGGAGCGCGAACACTGCGTAGCCGGCTGCGAAATCGGTGTTCAGGTCGTTGACGGCGACATCGGACACGGCGCGCCCCTCGACTGCAAACCGCCACGCCGCCCCCGGCGCCCAGGCCAGTTCGGCATAGGCGCTGTACTCCGCCGTCGCAGGCAGGCGGTTGCCGGCCGCCACATCGGCCGTCGGCGTCGCGCACGGCACGCCGGCGCAGGTCACGAAGCCATCGCGGTACTGCGCATCGAGCCAGGTCGCTGCGACCAGGGTCTCCCACTGCGCTGCCGGCGACCAGTTCATGCTCAACTCCGCGCCCTGGCGTCGTGCGCGGCCAGCATTGCCGAAGCTGGACCGCCCGCCGGTGTTGCTGAGCACCACCAGTTCATCGTCGCTCTCGGCGCGGAACAGTGCGAGTTCCGCATGTGCCGTCGCCCCGCGCCATTTGGCGCCCACCTCGACCTGCTCGCTAGTCTGCCCCCGCAGCGCGCCATTGAAACCGGAACTGCCGTCGGGTCGATACGCCAGTTCCGCAAGCGTCGGTGTCTCGAAGCCGCGCCCACCGTTGACGTACAGATTCAGCGCTTCGACCGGACGGAAGCTGAGTCCCGCCACCGGGTTGGTGTAGGTGTACCGCCGTCGTCCCGAGTCATCGCCGTTGACGAGGTAACGGTCGTCGCTGTCGTATTCGGCCTCGCCGTGCCGCACCCCGACGCTCGCGGTCCAGCGCGGCTGGAAATGCCATTCGCCCTGCAGATACTGATCAAAGCTGTGCTGCTGGTTGCGCTCTTCGCGACGCAGCGCGCCCGTGACACCCAGGACCTGCGCCGGGCCGCTGCCGATGAAATTCTCATAGCCCTGGCGATCCTCGTTCTGACGGTCATAGCTCACGCCGGCAATCCATTCGATGCCGAACAGTGCCATGCGGAGCCGGGTGTCAACGCCATAGAAGCGACGATCAAAATCGATGACCCCGCCGGAGTGGCTCGGATTGGCCTGGGTCGCCGCCGGAATCGCCAGCCACTGGGTGACGGCGCGCGAGCCGCCATAACCGGTCACCTGCAGGTCGCGCAGCACCCCGCGCGGCTCGAACGCATGCGTCCAGTTGACGCCACTCTGCGACTGCCGCGTCGTCTTGCGGGTATCGAAGGTCTCGGCTTGTGCCGCAGTCTGGTAAGGATCGGCATCGAACTGGGCGCGCGTCAGCCCCAGCGGATCCTGGGCCGGCTGGTCCAGATGGCTGGCGCTGAGCATCACGCGATCGCGGTCCCCGTCGAAACCCAGCCGCGCGAACGACAGTTCCCGCTCGGCCGCGCTGTGCGGGCGGAAGCCGTCGAAGCGGAAGTTGCTGTACTGGCCCAGGGCACTCAGCGATGCCCCGAGCCGCGCCTGCCCGCCTAGACGATACTGCCGCAGGCCCTCGGCACCGACGTCATAGCCCAACTGCAGTCGATCGTCCTGCGGCGTGCGACTGAACAGCGCAATGACACCGCCGGAGTTGCTGCCATAGAGCGCGGAATACGGACCACGCAGCACCTCGATGCGCTCGGCGCTGGAGAGATCGAAATGAGACACCTGGCCCTGTCCGTCCGGGCTGGTGGCCGGCACGCCGTCGGCATACAGGCGAAGCCCGCGCACGCCAAACGCCGCACGCGCGCCGAAGCCGCGCGAGCTGATCTGCAGATCCTGGGCATAGTTGCTGCGGTTGTTGACCAGCACTCCGGGCACCTGGGCCATCGCCTCGCTGAGGTTCACGCGCGGCCCGGCTTCGGCGAGTGCATCGGCATCGATCACCGACACCGCGAACGGCAACTCGAACGCCGTGCGCTCGATGCGGCTGCCGGTGACGACGAGGGTCTCCAGCACCGGCAGCGTGACGGCGGCCGCTTCGCTCGGCGGCGCCTGCGCCCCCCCCGGCATCGCGGCCACACTGAAACTGATCCACGCCATGCGCATCATCAGCACGCGCACCCGATGCTTTGCGACTCCGGCCATGCTCCTCGCTTCCTGTCGGTCCTGTTCAGGGACTATTCGTAGCGCAGCGCCTCGATCGGATCGAGTTGCGCCGCACGACGCGCAGGATACAGGCCGAACACGACGCCGACAGCCGCGCTCACCAGAACGGAGTAGACGACGACGTCGATCCGGATCAGCAGGGGCCAGCCGAAGCCGGTGCTGAGGCGCTGCGCGATCAGCACGCCCAGCAGCACGCCGAGGATGCCGCCGACCAGGGCCAGCACCAGCGCCTCCGCCAGAAACTGCATCAGGATGTCCATGGGGCGTGCGCCGACGGCCATGCGCAGCCCGATCTCGCGGGTGCGTTCGGTGACCGATACCAGCATGATGTTCATGACGCCGATGCCGCCCACCAGCAGCGAGACCGCGGCAATCGCGGCCAGCAGCGTGGTCAGCGTCTGCGTGCTGGCTTCGCGCGCGCTCGCCAGCTCCTGCAGGTTGCGCACCGAGAAGTCGTCCTCGCGACCCTGGCCGATGCGGTGACGGTCGCGCAGCAGGTTGTTGAGATCGCTCTCCGTGCGCTGCGTCGACACGCCGAGCGCGGCGCTGACGTAGATCGTGCCGGCGATGAACTTCTTCAGTCCGCCCTGCAGGCGGTCGGCATAAGCGCGCACCGGCACCAGCACGGTGTCGTCATAGTCCTCGCCAATGCCGGACTGGCCCTTCCTTTCCAGCACACCGATCACTTCGAACGGCACATTGCGAATGCGGATGCTCTGCCCGACCGGATCGGCGTAGGCCCCGAACAGCTTCTCCGCCACCGTCTGCCCCAGCAGGGCGACCTTGGCACCGTTGTCGCTGTCGGCATCCGGCAGCGACTGACCGCGTGCGATACGCCAGTTGCGGATCAGCAGGTAGTCGGCAGTAACGCCGGCGACGCGTGTCGTCCAGTTCTGCTCCTCCGACATCACCGGCGCGTTGCTGCGCAGTTCCGGCGCGGCATACCGCACCGATGACAACTGCTGGATGGCCGCAAGATCGTCCCAGGTGAGCGTCGGCTGGCTGCCGAAGCCGCCGCGCACACCGCCCGCCTGGCTGGAGCCGGAACGCACGACCAGCAGATTGGTCCCCATCGCCGCAAAGCTCTGCTCGACCTGGGCCTTGGCGCCCTCGCCGATCGACACCATCGCAATCACGGCGGACACGCCGATGATGATCCCCAGCGCCGTCAGGAACGAACGCAGGCGGTTACGTGCCAGGGCGCGCAGCGCCGTTCGCAGGATCGCCAGACCGTTCATGCACGAACCTCGGGCATCGCCTGCGCGGGGACGCGGCGCTCATCGCCGATGATGCGGCCATCCCGCACCACGATAGTGCGCGCCGCAAAACTGGCGATATCTGCCTCATGCGTGACCAGCATCACCGTGATGCCGGCGCGGCCGAGTGCCTGCAGCAGCGCCATCACTTCAAGGCTGGTCGCCGTATCCAGATTGCCCGTGGGTTCGTCGGCCAGAATCACCTTCGGCTCACCCACCAGTGCGCGGGCAATCGCCACACGTTGCTGCTGTCCACCCGACAGCTGGCTCGGCGTGTGATCCAGACGTTCGCCGAGACCCACTTTTTCCAGCGCAAGGCGCGCGCGGCGATGGCGTTCCAGCGCCGGCACGCCGGCATACAGCAGTGGCAACTCGACGTTCTCCAGCGCGCTGGTGCGCGGCAGCAGGTTGAAGTTCTGGAACACGAACCCCAGCGTGCGATTGCGGATGTAGGCCAGCTGCTCGCGCGACTGCGCCGAGACCTCGACGCTATCGAGCCGGTAGGTGCCGCTGCTGGGGCGATCCAGACAGCCTAGCAGGTTCATCAGCGTGGACTTGCCGGAGCCCGAGGTGCCCATTACCGCGACGAACTCGCCGCGTTCGACCGCCAGACTGACGCCGCGCAGCGCCGCCACGTCGACATCGCCCATGCGGTAGATGCGGGTCACGTCCTGCAATTCGATCAAGGCCATGGCGGTCCGCGCTCAGAACAGCCGCATCGGTGCGCGGGCGGCAGGGGCAGCGGTGTCGGCCTGCGGCGGATTGAGCAGGTCGGTGATCACCGCCTCACCCGCTTGCAACGCGCCGCCGGTGATCTCGGTGAACGAGCCATCGCTGATCCCGGTTGTGACCGAGACGGCGACGGGCTCGCCGTCGCGCAGCACCCACAGCGTGCGCGGCACCTTCGGCGACTCGGCGCCACGACGATGGTTGCGGCGACCCTCGCCCCGCTGACCCTGCCCGGCATCACCGTCTGCCGCGGAGGCGACCGGCGCGACACCCTGGCTTCGCGGCCCTTCGGGGGCCGCGCCGCGCCCGTCTGCGCGCCGCGCCGGATCGTCCACGCCCGGCGGCCGGAAGCGCAGCGCGGCATTGGGCACGCGCAGCACATCGTCGGCACGCGCGTAGGTGAAGGTCACATTCGCGGTCATGCCCGGCTTCAGCTTCAACTCCGGATTCTCGACGTCGATCACCGCGTCATAGGTCACGACGTTCTGGACCGTGGTCGCGACATCGCGCACCTGACGGACCTTGCCCTGGAAACGCTCGCCGGGATAGGCATCCACGGTGAAGCTGGTCGGCATGCCGGCGCGCAGGCGGCCGACATCGGATTCCGACACGCTGGTATTGACCTGCATCTGTCGCAGGTCCTGCGCGATCGTGAACAGGATCGGTGCCTGCAGCGACGCGGCCACGGTCTGGCCGACATCGACGCTGCGCGAAATCACCACGCCATCCGTCGGCGAGACAATGCGGGTGTAAGCCAGATTGGTTTCCGATCGGGTCAGGGCGGCGCGCGCCTGCGTCACGCCGGCCTGGGCCGAGACCACGCTGGCCTGCGCCGCTTCCGCATTGGCAACAGCGGTATCGCCCTCGCCCTTCGACAGCAAGCCCTTCTGCGTCAGTTCCTGGGCGCGCACCGCCTGACGCTGGGCATCCTTGGCCTGCACTCGGGCTCGGGTCAGATCCGCTTCGGCGGCGGCGAGGTTCGCGCGAGCCTGCTGGACCTCGGCGTCGAACAACCGCGGGTCGATGGTCGCGATCAACTGGCCCTTGGTGACCTTCGAGTTGAAGTCCGCGTACAGCTCCTGGATGCGGCCGCTGACCTGACTACCGACCTGCACCGTGACCAGTGCCGACAGGGTGCCGGTCGCGGTCACCCGCGCACTCAGCGTGCCGCGTTCCACGGGAGCGGTGACGTATTCCAGCGGTGGTTCACGTCCGACCACCCCGCGCCAGATCCCCACAACGATGATCAGGACCACAGCGATCAGCCAGTACCAGCGGGCTCGGAAACGGGGTTGCGGGGTCATGGAAGAAGAGATCGGGTGGGGAGAAAAGCCCTGCGGGCCGGCGGCATTATCGATGATCAGTGCCCACCGACGATGACGGTTGACACGGGGGCGCCCTCATCCGACGCGGTTGGCGTGATCTCGTTGCCGCGTGGCACGAACACGCAATACAAGCGCCCGCGGACTGTAGGTCAATACTCACGCAGCATCGCGGCACGCACACCACAAAGCGTGTCCAACCCAAAAACGACCCGGCCGACGTCCGGCGTCGACGAGGAGGAACCCGAATGAAAGCCCCTGCGCGCATGCAAGCGCTTGCTGTCCTGATGTCGATCACGGCGCTGGCCGGCTGCGGCTCGAGCCAGCCAGTGGATGGAGACCTGACCGGTGCCCCATCCGGCGCGGCCCCGCGCATCGAGGTGCTCTCCAACCGCGCGGATCTGATCAGCGGCGGCGACGCGCTGGTGGAATTGCGCCTGACAGAGGGCGTGTCCGTCGACGGTCTGCGCGTCAGCCTGAACGGCACCGATATCAGCGGGACCTTTGCCCGCCGCGCCAACGGCCGTGTGATGGGTCTGGTGCAGGGCCTCCGCCTCGGCGACAACACGCTGGAAGCCCGGCTCGGCGGCGCCACGGCCCGCAGCCTGATCCGCAATTATCCGAACGAAGGGCCGATCTTCTCCCGGCCGGAGATCAAGCGCATCCGCTGCCAGGACACGGCCACCGACCTGCAGTGCAACCAGCCGGCCGAGTACACCTTCCTGTATCGACCCACCGCCTTCATCGACTCGCTGGAAGCGGTCCCCGTGGTCGAACTGGGCACCGAGCTGCTGCCCTACGATCCGGAAAACCCGCCGGACGACGTGGCGACGACCACGACGCAGAACGGCGAGACCGTCCCCTTCATCGTGCGCCAGGAGCTGGGCTATCAGGATCGCGACCAGTACAAGATCCTGACCCTGTACAAGCCCGGCGAGCCCTGGGAGCCCTGGGCGCCGCAGTCGCAGTGGAACGGCAAGATGCTGGTGACCCATGGCGGCAACTGTGGGGCCCGCTACACGCCCGGCACCGCGCCGCTGGACGACTACTCCGGCACCTTCGGCGACATTCCGCTGATCGAGCCGAGCTACGTCTACGCGCTGGGTCAGGGCTACGCCGTCATGTCCACCGCGCTGGCCAACACCGGCCACAACTGCGACGTCGCGCTGAACGCCGAGTCGATCATGATGGCCAAGGAACGCTTCGTGGAGCAGTACGGCCCCCTGCGCTACACGATCGGCACCGGCTGTTCCGGCGGCTCCATCGCGCAGGCCACGATCGCCAATGCCTACCCGGGCCTGTACCAGGGTCTGCTGACGATGTGCGCGTATCCGGATTCGCTGTCGGCAGGTCTGCAGTTCGCGGACCTGCACCTGATGCGCAAGTACTTCGAGAATCCGTCGCGCTGGGCGCCCGGCGTGATCTGGAACCCGGCGCTGTGGGGTCCGGTAGAGGGGCATCTCACCCACGTCAACGCCGTCGTCGCCGACACCGGCCTGTTCCAGGATGCCACACGCGTCACCGGCAACTGCTTCGGTGACAACACCTACGACCCGGTCGGCAATCCGACCGGGCAGCGCTGCGGCATCATCGAGTGGATCCCGCACATCCTCGGCCTGCGCAAGCCGGAGGTCTGGTCGGCGGTCGAGCAGCAGATCGGCCGTGGCTTCACTGGCATCCCGCTGGGCAACACCGGCGTGCAATACGGCCTCAACGCCCTGCGCGCAGGGCTGATCACGCCGGCGATGTTCGTCGATCTCAACGTCAAGATCGGCGGCCTGGACGTGGACATCCAGCCGCAGGCCGCGCGCACCAAAGCGGATCATCCGGCGGTGGGCAATGCCTACCGCAGCGGCATGATCAACATGGCCAACAACCTCGATACGGTGGCGATCATCAACTTCGTCGGTCCCGACCCGGGCATCGCCCACGACTCGGTCCACGCCTGGTGGGTGCGCTGGCGCATCGAGCGTGAGCACGGCAGTGCACGCAATCACGTCATGTGGGCCGGCCCGGTGCCGCTGCTGGGCGACCTTCAGTATGTCTACAAGGGCCTGGACGCGATGGACGCCTGGCTGGCCAAGGTCGAGGCCGACACCTCCGACCTGCCACTGGCCGACAAGCTCTCCATCAACCGGCCGGGCGATGTGCAGGACTCCTGCGCACTCGTCGACGGCCGGCGCCTGCTCGGTCAGGAGTGCATCGACCTGCTGCAGCCGCTGTACGCCTACGGCACGCCGCGCACCGTGGCCGGCGATACCGACACCGCCGACAACTTCGACTGCGTGCTCAAGCCGCTGGACCGCGATGACGACTACGGCCTGATTCCGTTCACCGACGCCCAGTGGCAGCAGCTGGAGGCCCTGTTCGCCGACGGCGTCTGCGACTACCGCGCCCCCGGCATCGGCAAACAGAAGACCGTGTCGTGGCTGACGTACATCGGCGACGGCGGCCGCGTGATCGTCGGCGGGGCGCCGCTACCGGCGCCGCCCGCGCAGTCGGGCACGGGCACCCAGGCCGCAGCCTTCGTGTATCCGCTGCGGGATCGCTGATCCGCCGGGCGGCCGGTGGCAGCCCACGCTGCCACCGGCCCGCAGGGGCGGCGCGCGCCGACCTTCGTGCGGTCCCCCGCGGCACTCGCCGTTCCGGGGGCGGATCGCTACACTCGCGCCCCCATGCTCATCGGCCTCAAGCACGTCAGTCTCAGCGTCGGCAGCACCGTGCTGCTCGACAAGGTCCAGTTCTCGCTGGAAGCCCGCGAACGCGTCTGCCTGATGGGCCGCAACGGCGCCGGCAAGTCGACGCTGTTCCGCATCCTCAACGGCCAGCAGGCCACGGACAGTGGCGAAGTCGTGCGCGCCAGCGACGTGCGCATCGGCCGCATGAACCAGGAGATCCCGACCGACCAGCCCGGCAGCGTCTACGACGTGGTCGCGCTTGGCCTCGGCGAGATCGGCGCGCTGGTGGCGCGCTTTCACCATCTCGCCGCCACGGCCGGCAATGACCTCACCGAACTCGGCAAGGTCCAGGCGCGCATCGATGCGCTCGACGGCTGGGTGCTGGAAAGCCGCATCCAGTCGATCATCTCGCGGCTGAAGCTGCCGGAAGATGCGGTGTTCTCCGAGCTCTCCGGCGGCCTCAAGCGGCGCGTGCTGCTGGGCCAGGCGCTGGTCGCCGAGCCCGACATCCTGCTGCTCGACGAGCCCACCAACCACCTCGACATCCCCAGCATCGCGCTGCTCGAAGAAGCCTTGCTGCAGTATCAGGGCGCGCTGCTGTTCATCAGCCATGACCGCGCCTTTGTGCGCCGGCTGGCGACACGCGTCTGCGATCTGGATCGCGGCAAGCTCAGCTCCTGGGCCGGCGGGTACGATGCCTGGGTCACCGGCAAGGCCGACGCCCTGCATGCCGAGGAGCGCCAGAACGCGCTGTTCGACAAGAAGCTCGCCGAGGAAGAAGCCTGGATCCGCAAGGGCGTCGAGGCGCGGCGCACGCGC
>JBEIOK010000059.1:0-15000 GCA_040377605.1 Nevskiaceae bacterium
GCCAGCCCGATCCAGGTCGGCCAGTAGCGCGGGTGCAACAGACGGGCTTCGAAGGGGGGCGCAGTCATCGGCGGATTGTAGCGGTGTCGCTGCGACCGCTACGCTGTCGCCATGCGCTGGCTCTACATCCTCCTGCTGTATCTGATCACGCCCCTGGTCCTGCTGCGTCTGCTCTGGCGCAGTCGCGAGCTGGTGGAGTACCGCCGCCGCTGGAACGAGCGCTTCGGCTGCGTGCCCCGGGCATCGCAACCGGTGGCGGTCTGGGTGCACGCCGTCTCGGTGGGCGAGTCGCTGGCGGCGCTGCCGCTGATCCGGGCGCTGATCGAACGCCACGGCGTGGGCCGGGTGCTGGTGACCACCACCACCCCTACCGGCTCGGCACGTGTCCGCGAGGCACTGGGAGCACAGGTGCTCCACACCTATGCCCCCTACGATCTGCCGGATGTGGTGGCCCGCTATCTCGCGCGCCAGCGGCCGCAGCGGGTCGTGGTGATGGAAACCGAACTGTGGCCCACCCTGTTCCGTGCGCTGGCGCGGCGCGGCATCCCGCTGACCATTGCCAATGCACGTCTGTCGCCCCGCTCGTTCCGCGGCTATTCGCGGGTGCGCGGCTTTGCCACCGCGACGCTGGCCGACTGTACGCACATCGCGGCACAGAGCGCGGCGGACGCCGAGCGTTTCTGCGCGCTGGGGGCCGATCCCGCCCGCGTCAGCGTGATGGGCAACATCAAGTTCGATCAGGCGGTGCCCGATGCCCAGCGGGAGGCCGGGCACGAGCTGCGCGAGCGGATCGGCCGTGTGCGACCGGTGTGGATCGCAGCGAGTACGCACGAGGGCGAAGAAGGGATGGCGCTGACCGCGCATCGTGAGCTGCTACGGACGCATCCCGATGCCCTGCTCATGCTGGTGCCGCGACATCCGCAGCGCTTCGATGCGGTGGCGCGACAGATCGAGAAGGCGGGGCTTGCCTATCTGCGACGTTCGCAACTGACGGCCGATGAGGCGCGGCTGGCTTCGTCGTCGGTGCTGCTCGGCGACAGCATGGGCGAGATGTTTGCCTACTTCAGCGCCAGCGACGTGGCGTTCGTCGGCGGTTCGCTGGTGCCCGTGGGCGGACACAATGTGCTGGAACCCGCCGCACTGGGCCTGCCGGTGCTGTTCGGGCCGCACATGCATAACTTCGTCGCGGCGCGCGATCTGCTGCTGGAGGTACAGGGCGCCATCGAGGTCAGCGAGCGCTCATTGACCGACACACTGCGTGTGCTGCTGGGGGATGCCGCGCGCCGACGCACGCTCGGCGAGGCGGCGCGCGCTGCAGTGGAGCGCAACCGCGGCGCGCTGCAGCGGTTACTGGCCCTGCTGTAGCCCGTGCCGGAGCCGCGCTGAACTCAGTCGAGTTCGGCGGCGTTGGCGACGATGCGGCCGACGAGACCGTACTCCTTGGCCTCCTGTGCGCTCATCCAGTAGTCGCGCTCGGTGTCGCGCTGGATGCGCTCCAGCGGCTGTCCGGTTTCACGGGCAAAGATTTCGTTCAGACGACCGCGCATGCGCACGATCTCCTTGGCCATGATCGCAATGTCGGAGGCCGTGCCGCCGGCGCCGCCCGACGGCTGATGCAGCATGAAGCGGGTATTCGGCAGACTCAGACGGTTCTCCTTGCGGGCAGCCGAGTAGATCAGCGCGCCGGCACTGGCGACCCAGCCGGTGCCGACCACGCGCACAACCGGTTTCACGAACTTGATCATGTCGTGGATGGTGTCGCCAGACTCGACGTGACCGCCCTGGCTGTTGATGTAGACCGTGATGGGTTCATCGGCGTCGGCCGACAGCGCCAGCAGGCGCGCACTGACCGTTTCTGCGACCTTCTGGTTGATCGCGCCATAAATCAGGATCGTGCGTGCCTTGAACAGCCGCTCCTCGAGGCTCGTGCGCTTGGCCGCCTTGGCGGCGTCTTCGGTCTCGGTATTCAGCTGGGCGTCGTCGAACATGGATCTCTCGGGGCGGGGCGCTGCCGGAGGCGGCAGCTGGGACATCACACTGGGGGTGGATTCTAACCGCGCAAGCCCCGCTCAGGTCCGCGCCCGGCGTGTTCGCCACAGGCCGTCAAGCGCGTAGATCAGCAACGCCGACCAGATGCAGCCGAATCCGATCGCCTGGACCTGCGAAAACGGCTCATGGAAGACCAGGACGCCGCAGGCCAGCTGCAATGTTGGCGCCAGATACTGAAGGATCCCCACCATCGACAGCGGAATCCGCCGCGCGCCATAGGCGAACAGCACGAGCGGCAGCGCGGTGACCAGCCCTGAAACGATCAGCAGCGTGTCGGTCGTGCGATCCAGCTGGCCGAAGGCGCTCTGACCCTGTGCCGACAGGCCGGCCAGCAGCACTAGGGCGGGCACCAGCAACAGGCCACTCTCCACCATCAACCCCTGGACCGCCGGCACCACGGCCAGCTTGCGGATCAGGCCATAGCCGGCAAACGACGCGGCGAGCGACAGGGCGATCCACGGCAGGCGCCCCGCCTGGGTCGTCAGCCACAGCACGCCGACTGCCGCGACCGCAACGGCCAGCCACTGCCGCGGATTGAGGCGCTCGCGCAGCACCACCACGCCCAGTAGCACGCTGACCAGCGGGTTGATGAAGTAGCCCAGGCTGGTTTCAACGATGTGGCCGCTGTTGACCGCCCAGATGTAGAGCCACCAGTTGACGGCGATCAGGGCGGAGCTGCCGGCGAGCATCGCCAGCAGGCGTGGCGACAGCGTGCGTGCCCAGGCCCAGCCCTCGCGTACCGTCAGCCACAGCGCGACAAACAAGGCGCACCAGACGATGCGGTGCGCCATGATCTGTAGCGCGGGTACCGGTGCCAGCAGCTTCCAGTAGAGCGGGAAGAGCCCCCAGATGAAATAGGCGCCGGCGGCGGCGAAGAGTCCCTGACGCATGGCCTGAGGAGCCGGGCTCGACCCGGAAGAGAAGGCGGGCGCGAAGTCTAAGCCCGTACCCCGGTCGTGCGCTGCCGGGTTTTTGCTCAGTCCGTGGGCGCTGGCACGCTGCCGCCTGCGTCTGGCCCACGACCCGAGACCACCGCGAGCGCAGGATCGGGCGCAGGTCCTGCAGCGCGTTCACGGCCGTCGCCGAGGCTGAACAGGATGGCGGCGAGTGTTGAGGCGATGGGCGGTGATGTCACCCGCGCATCGGCTGGCCCCACAGCGACGTATGGTGAAACTGGAAACCCGCCTTGCGCGCCGCCTCACCGACCTAAAAGTCCGATTGACCATGCATGTCCTGATCACCGGGGGTACCGGCTTCATCGGTGCGGCGCTGTGCCGCGCACTCGTGGCGCGGGGCGATCGCGTCAGTGTGTGGACGCGTTCGGCCGCCGCCGCTGCCGCGCGGGTGCCGCCGGGTGTGCGGACGGTGGAGGCCCTGTCGCAGCTGGTCGGCGATCCGGTGGATGCCGTTGTCAATCTGGCCGGAGAAAGTCTGGCGTCGGCGCGCTGGAGCCCGGCACACCTGCAGCGCTGCCTGGACAGCCGTGTTCGCACCACACGGCGCCTGCTGGAGTGGATGCAGGCGGGTGCACGGCCGCGCACGCTGATCTCCGGGTCGGCGATCGGCTGGTACGGCGCGCGCGGAGACGAGGTGCTGGATGAAGGCGCCGCGGCTGGAGACGACGGCGAGTTCACCGTGCGCCTCTGTCGTGCCTGGGAAACGGAGGCCCTGAAGGCCGAGTCGATGGGCGTCCGCTGCTGCCGGTTGCGCATCGGCATCGTGCTGGAGCGTGACGGCGGGTCGCTGGCGGAGATGGTTCCACCTTTTCGACTGGGCCTCGGCGGGCCGATGGGCAGTGGTCGGCAGGGGATGTCCTGGATTCATCGTGCCGATCTTGTGGCGATGATCCTGTGGCTGCTCGACACCGACAGTGCGCGCGGCGTCTATAACGGCACCGCCCCGCAGCCGGTCGACAACCGCAGCTTCGCGCGGGCGCTGGGGCGGGCGCTGCGCCGGCCCGCGATTCTGCCGATGCCGGGGTTCGCGCTGAAGGCCATCGTCGGCGGCATGGCGCAGCTCGTGCTGAGTGGCCAGCACGTGGTGCCGCACCGCGCGCTCGTGCAGGGTTTCACGTTCCGGTACCCCGACCTCGATTCAGCCCTGGCGGCGATCTTCCGCGAGGCGTGAGCGCAGGTTCTGCGCCGCCTCGGTGATGGCGGCGCGCTCGCCGTCGGTTTTGCGGCGCAAGTTGTTGACCTGCATCTTCAGGCGCGGATGCGCCGCAAAGCGGCCCTGGTGCCGATCCAGGAAGTCCCAGTACAGCGTGGTGAACGGGCAGGCCTGCGGTCCGGTGGCTACCGCAGGGTCGTAGCGGCAGCCTGTGCAGTAGTTCGACATGCGCTGGATGTACTTGCCGCTCGCGATATAGGGTTTCGATGCCATGAAGCCGCCGTCGGCGAACTGCGACATGCCCAGCGTGTTCGGGGCCTCGACCCATTCGACCGCATCGACATAGACCGCCAGATACCATTCATGCACCTGACGCGGCCGCACGCCCAGCAGCAGGGCGAACAGGCCGGTCACCATCAGGCGCTGGATGTGGTGGGCATACCCGTGTCGCAGTGTCTGACCGATCGCGTCGCGCAGACAGACCATCTCGGTATCGCCGGACCAGTACAGCGCCGGCAGCGGCTGCTGCGCGTCCAGCGCGTTTTCATCGAGATAGCCGGGCATGCGATGGAAGTACAGGCCGCGCACGTACTCGCGCCAGCCCAGGATCTGGCGCACAAAGCCCTCGACCGCCTCCAGCGGCGCCTCGCCGCTCTGGTATGCCTGGATGGCGGCGGTACAGACCTCGTGCGGACTCAGCAATTTCAGGTTCAGCGCGCAGGCCAGACGGGAGTGATAGAGCCAGGGCTGATCGGTCCACATGGCGTCCTGCCAACGGCCGAAGGCCGGCAGCCGGTGCTGGATGAAATCATCCAGCGACTCCAGCGCCTCGTCGCGCGTCACCGGCCAGTCGAAGGATTCCAGGCTGCCCGGGTGACCGGCATGGTAGTGCGCCACGTCGGCCAGCACGGCCTGCGTGAGTGCGTCCGGCGGAAACCGCAACGGGGCCGGCACCCGGCCGGGGCCGTCCTTGCCGAAGGCCTCACGGTTGTCGGCATCGAAATTCCACTGTCCGCCGACAGGTTCGCTGCCGGCCATCAACCACCCGCCACGCTGACGCATCCAGCGGTAGAAATGCTCCAGGCGCGGCTGCCTGCGCCCCTGCATCCAGGCTGCAAAGGCCTCGCGGCTGCACAGGAAATGACGGTCGGCACGCAGGTCCAGCGCCACTCCTGCGGCTTTGATCGCGGCGATCAGCGCCTGCTCCAGGCGGTACTCGCCGGGTTCGACCAGCACGACCTCTTGCGGCCCCAGCGTCTGCAGTGCGCCCTGCAGGGCCTGGTCCAGTGACGCGTGGGGGTGAGTGCCGGTCTGCTGGTAGTGCACGGTCCAGCCGTGCGCGCGCAGCGTATCGCGGAAATGGCGCATCGCACTCAGGAAGACCGCGATGCGCGCACGATGCGACCAGACATAGGCCGCCTCCGCCGGGGCCTCACACATCCAGACCGCGTCCTGCGCGGGATCGGCGCCGTCAAACGCCGACGAGTCGGCATCGAGCTGGTCTCCGAGCACCACGATCAGCTTACGCATGTCGCGCCCTCGCCCCGCGCCGTCGGCGGCAGGCCTCCGAGCAATACCGCACCTCATCCCACACCTTCGCCCACTTGCGGCGCCAGCTATACGGACGTCCACAGACCGTACAGGTCTTGTCGGGGAGTTGGGGCTTGCGGTGGGTCATCGTCCTGCACATACGCAGGAATTGTCCGACTGGTTGCCTGCCGCGGCACGGCTAGAATGACAGCATGCAGACCAGCTCCTGGACCCACTATCCGGACCCAACTCCCTATATTGTGCCGCCGTGGCGCGACGAGGGTCTGTCCGAGTTACTGCCCAGCCGCAACGAGGGCTTGCTGCGCCGCGATCCGCAGCGCTACTCGGAGATGGTCAAGGGCGTGACGGCCTTCGGGATCTACCTGATCGACCGCGACGGACGCATCCGCAGCTGGAATCGCGGGGCAGCCAACATCACCGGGCTGACCGAGATTGAAGTCGTGGGTCAGCCCTTTGCGACCCTGTTCGACGACGCGCAGAAGCGCGAGGGCGCGCCGCAGAAGACCCTGGAATTCGTGCGGGCCAATCGTCACTGCCGCGACGAGCAGCGCCGGCGCCGGCGCAATGGCGAGTTCATGGCCCAGTGCACACTCGATGCCCTGCGATCGGAGTCCGGCGAGTTGCTCGGCTTCGTTGAAGTCTTCCAGGACATCACGGAACAGAAGCAGCGCGAAGACAAGCTCTATCAGCGCGCGACGCGCGACACGATGACCGGCGCGTTCAACCGCGGACACTTCACCGAACTGGCGGTGCAGGAGATCGAGCGTGCGCGCCGCTTCGCCGAACCGCTGTCGGTCGTGATGCTCGACATCGACCATTTCAAGAAGATCAACGACAACTACGGCCACGAGATCGGTGACCGCACGATCATCGGCCTGTCGCAGGTCATTCACGACCACATCCGCAAGATCGATTTCTGCGGACGCCTCGGCGGCGAAGAATTCGCCATCCTCCTGCCGCGCGCCAACAAGGAGCCGGCGATGGAGTTCGCCCAGCGCCTGCGGCGCGTGTTTTCCGAGCAGCGCATCGTGATCGCGCCCGGGCGTGAGATCTCGTACACCGTCAGCATGGGGGTTGCCTCCCTGCGCAGCACCGTGCGCGATCTCGCCGAGCTGCTGCGCAACGCCGATGCGGCGCTGTACAAGGCCAAGCGCGAGGGCCGCAACCGGGTCGAGGCGTGGTTCGAGTAGCGGATTTTCGCTGGGTGCCGGGGACAAGCTGCGGCGAGTCCATTAGAATCCGTGCCACGCGCCCGTAGCTCAGCTGGATAGAGTGCCGGTTTCCGAAACCGTAGGTCGCAGGTTCGAATCCTGCCGGGCGCGCCAGTCTTCGCATTCAGAACAGCAGGCCGGTGATGCGCGCCGAGTGATTCCCACGCGGATTCGAACCTGCAACCCGCCCCTTCGAGGCTCGACCGTCCGGCGCAGCCGGTGGGCGCTGTCACAGCGGTGCACGGACCGCGTGTTCGCATCAGGCATTCAAACGGTGCGCTGACGCAGCTGCGGCCAGCGCGGCGGACCTTTCACCCGTGACATCGATGCCATGCGCGGCGTAGCCTCAGGGGCGATGGCCGGACATCACGCACCTCTTGAACCCGCGCGGCTCAGCTTTTTCCGGCTGCTGTCGGATGACCTGCAGCGGCAGTTGCAGCGTGCCGCCAGTCTGCAGCGTTATCCGGACGGAGCGGTGTTGCATGCCTGCGGCGACACCAGTCAGTCGATGGGCGTCGTCCAGTCCGGCGAGGTGGTGCTGTCGAACGTGACGGCCGACGGCCGCAGGATCATCACCACACATCTGCAACCCGGCGATTCTTTTGGGGAGTTCACCCTCTTTGCCGGCGCCCCGCGCTATCACGACGCCGAGGCGCGCGGGCCCACGACGGTGCTGTATCTGGGGCCGGCGCAGTTTCGTCAATGCATGGACGAGTCACCGGCGCTGCGGGATGCCGTGCTGGGGATGCTGGCGCAGCGACTGATGTGGGCGCTGGACCGCATTCACGACGACTTCAAGCTGCCGCTGGGCAAGCGATTGGTCAAGCTGCTGCTGTCGCGGAACCGACAGGACGAGCAGGGACTGCGCTACGTCGGGAGCCAGACCGAACTGGCCGAGACCCTCGGGGTGAGCCGGGTGGCGGTTGGTCAGGCCTTGCGTCCGTTGATCGAACGCGGCTGGTTGCGCACCGAGTACCGCGCGATCGTCCTGCTTCAGCCGGAGCGCATGAGACGGTGGCTCGGGGCCTGAGGCCCTAGGTGGTAGGCGTACCGGATCGTGGTTCGGCCATCAGCGCCGGCGTGCGGTTCACCAGGGGCCAGAGCAATTGCTCGGCAGCGCCCACCTCCGGCAGATGCTCCACCCCGTAGGCAGCCGGATAGCGGTCGGGAATCCTGGCGCTGCCGAAGATCAAGTCCCAGATGAACAGCAAGTTGCCATAGTTGCCCTTGTAATGGGTGCCGGCATCGTCCAGATGCTTGCCGTGATGGGCGAAGTGCGTGAGGGGCGTCGAGATCACCCGCGTCAGCAGCCACATCAGCGGTCGCAAGGCCTTCGATGCGCGCAGCTTCTCGTCCCAGCGGATGTCGGAATGTGCGCCCGCGATGACCGCCAGTTTGACCACCAGATAGCCCGCGTAGACCGTGCCAAGACCGAGGTAGATCAACAGCCCGGACAGCCACAGGCTGGGCATTAGGGCGTAATAGAACACGTTGTTGCGGTACATGATGCGCACGCTCATGTAGGGCGCGTCATGGTGGGCGCGATGCAGTTTGTACAGCCACGGCAGGCGGTGCGACAGCCGGTGCCACCCGTACTGCATCATGTCGTCGCACAACAGCAACAGCAGGATCTTCAGGCCGAGCGACGTGCCCACCAGTGCCCCGGCGCTCTGTGGCCAGATCAGGTCGGCCAGACCGACGCTGGTCAGCAATACCAAAGGCTGCGTCACGATCAGCAGGGTGAGGCCCCCGATGATTTCCACCTGCAGATCTTTGGCTTGCTGCCCCGGCTTGTGCAGGAAGCTATGACGCCAGGCCTCGGCTGCAGCAAAGGTGAAGAAGATGAAAATGATGGCAATGATTTCAGGCGACATTTTCGGAAACTCACTGCAGGGCACAGGTGATTTTGGCGCCGCCCGCGCCGCAACTCTGCCAAGAGCTTTGCAATGTCAAAACGGGGGGCCGATGTTCGGCCCCGAGCGAACCCCCGCGCTCAGGTCGAGGTGTCCCGATCCAGAAAGCGCCGTGCCTCGGTCAGATCTGGCGTGTCAAAGCCTTCGGTGAAAGCGGCATAGGTCGAAGCCACTAGATCAATAGCCTGATCCTTCGAAGATTGAGCAGACCACAGACGCGCAAGGCTCAGGGCCGCGCGCAGTTCGAGCGAGCGGGTGCGCCGGCTGCGAGACAGGGACAGCGCCTCGTGGAAGCGCGCTTCGGCGTCGGCAGACCGACCGAGCGCTTGTAGTCGCAGGCCATCCACTCTCAACGCCTCGGGCTCCCAGGCGCGGACGCCGCGGCCGTGAATGATCTCGAACGTGGTTTTGATCGAGCGGCCGGCTTCCTCCGGCCGATCCAGTGCCAGCAGGCTCTCGGCCTCGTGCGTGAGGTAAGCCGGCAATCCCAGGAACTGACCGCTGCGGTACTGAAGCTCCAGTTGCTCCCGCAGGTGCGGTAGCTGGGTGTGATCAAGCTGGCTCAGCGCTACCGCGCGTATCCGTTTCGCCCACGCCAGGCCCTCGAGATGGTCGTACTTCTCGCTGAGTGCGATAGCGATGTCGCAGGCCTCGAGCGTTTCCGCCCATTCGCGTCGGAACAGGCGAATGCTCAGGAGGCTGGCGCTGTAGTTGATGCACAGCGCATAGGGATTGCCGATGCGCTCGACGTCACGGCGGGCCTCCAGGCCGCGGCGCAAGGCCAGATCCGGGGAGCCCAGAAACCACTGCGTGATGCCGCTGGACGCCAACGCTGCGCAGCCCGGCTCCAGTGCGGTCACACCCGGCGCTTGCTCGATCGCAGCGCGTGCCAGCGCGATTGCGCGTTCGCTTTGTTCGACGGACTCTACGTGCCGCCCCATCGGATGCAGGCTGAGGCTGGCCCAGGCCGAGCCGCAACACTCCAGGATCGGACGCTGCAGCGTGCGGCCGAGGGCGCGAATCTGATCGGCGTGCGTCAGGGCGCCCTCGAAATCCGAACGGAAATGATGGGAGAGCCACAGCGCTCCCAACGCCGCCTCCAGCAGCGCCGGGTCCGAAATGTGAGGCAGCAGGACTTTGACGCGATCGAGATGCGTGTGCGCGGCGACGCTGCCGTAGCCCTGTCGGGCCTGCAAGGTGGTGGCGGCGATGACGCGCAGGGCCAGTTCCTCGGCGTGGTGTTGGGCGGCTGCGGCGGGCAAGGATTCCAGCAGACGCAGGCCTCGCGCCGTCAGTTGCATGATTTCGTCGAACGCGACGCGCTGCAGCGCGGTACGTGCCGTCACCACACAGTAGTGCAAGGCCTTGGCGGTGATGCCGGCGAACTCGTAGTGGTAGACCAGTTCTGCGGCAATCTCCGATGAGCGTTCGCCGTAGGCGGCTTCCAGTCGCTCACCCAGCAGGCGATGAAGGCGCGCATTGCGTGAAGCCGCCAGCCGTCGACGCAGGACCTGTACATACAGTGCATGCCGGAACCGGAAGCGTCCGCTGACGGTGCCATCGGGCCAGATGGCGAGACCCTGCTCCTCCAGAAAGAGGCCCTGCTGCACCAGCCGTTCACAATGTTGTTCGATCGAATCGACCGGGACCCCGGAGCCGGCGGCGACGGCGGCGGCAGCGAATTCCGGTCCGGCAACACTCGCGACCTCCAGCATCAACTGATCGGATAGTGGTAACTGCGCCAGCTGCAGCTCGATCAGGTTGTGCAGTTCCTGCGGCAGCAGTGTTTCGAGATCCTGTGCCGGCAGGTCCTGTCCGTGCAGGTCGAGATACTGCGCGATCTGCGTCAGGAACAGCGGATGTCCGCTGCTGCGGCTGTAGACCGCGGCGCTGAAGTCGGCCGAGGCGCGCTGGGTGCCGAGACGCAACTGGAGATACCGATGAACCGGGTCAAGCGGCAGATAACCCAATGCCAGTTCACTGGCCTGGCCGTTCGCCTTGAGGTCGAGTTGCACCCGGCGCACCGGGTGCCCACTCACGATCGCATCGGTCGGCCGACAGGTGCAGAGCACCAGCAGGCGCGCCGGCTCGCGTCGCCGGCCGATCGCGGCGATCAGGTCCAGTGTCGATGTGTCGCTCCAGTGCAGATCCTCGAGAATCAGGATCAGCGGTTGTTTGGCACTCAGCTGTTCGAGGGCCTCGGCCATTTCGCGCAGCATGCGCTCGCGGCTGATGCCGACGGTCTGGCGGCGCAGGTTGGCGTAGTCGGCCGCCTCCAACAAATTGGGTAGCTGCAGCAGCCAGCTGGGAGCGAGGTGGCGCAGCACGTCGAGCGGAACTTCGTCCGGGCTTTCGCGCACCAGCTGGCCCAGTGCTTCGAGCATCGGCTGGAAGGGCTCGCCGGTCCCGAGCTGCTGCTGAGCCTGGCCGCGTCCGACACGCAAATCGGGCTGCTCCCGCTTTAGCCGGGTGAGCAGCTCATCGAGCAGACGGGTCTTGCCGATTCCGGCCTCGCCGGTCACGAACAGGAGCTGACGGCGGCCATTGCTGGCGGTGCGAACGCTAGCGCGCAAGCGGTCAAGTTCGGCCTCTCGGCCGACGAAGGGGGCTCCGGCCCCTGCCGGAGGCGTATCACTCTCGACCGGCGCGGCCAGCCGGAAGCCGATGCGATGCGCGGTGAGCAGGAAGCGGGGCTCCTTGGGATCGTCCTCGATCACGCGCCGCAAGGCCTTGATCTGGAACGTCAGCGCCTCATCCCCGATATCGGCTCCTGGCCACACGGCATTGAGCAGGTCCGTCTTGGTGACGACCTCTCCATGCTGACGCGCCAAAGTCCACAACACCGCCAAGGCCTTGGGCTGCAGATGGATCGTCGTCGATCCGCGCAGCAGGGGGCCGTTGCGGCTGACCAGACTGAAGGGGCCGAAGCGGAGTTCGGCAGTGTCATTCATGGGGGGCTTGAGACTTACAGCGCTCTCGGCTTCCGGGCGCGCGACGTTGCTTGTGGTGGTTCCAGACAATCTCCTGACGTGAGCATACCGGGTCCGGTGCCCGCTCAATATAGGTGCAGGCGCAGCGTGACGCCGTAGGTGCGCGGGTCGCCCGCCAGGGCACCGTAGTCGCCGACGCCGTAGACCGGCTGGACGACGGCGACGTAGTCCGCGTCGAACAGGTTGCGGACCCACAGCCCCAACTCCCAGGTGCGATCGGGGTCTCGAACGCCCAGCCGCAGGTTGGTGAGCGTGTAGCCGTCGACGTAACTGGCGCGACCCTGCTCCAGCGTGGCAAAGCTGCCACCGCGGAAGGCGTAATCCAGCGCGGCCTGTGCTTCCAGGCCGGCGCCGAGCGTGCGGACGTACTCGAACCCGACATTGCCGCTCCAGCGCGGCGCGTTGAACAGCTGGCGGCCGCTCAGGTCCTTGGTGTTCTCGCGCGTATCCTCGTCCGGCGCATTCCGGAAATCGCGGGTGATGGCACGGTTGTAGGCGAGCCCTGCCCGCGCGAGCAGGCCCTGGGCCAAGGCGCCAGATGCTTCCAGTTCGACCCCCTGCAGCCGCACCTGCCCGACATTGAGCAGATTGGTCAGTCGCGGGTTCGGCAGCAGCGTGACGTCCTCGTCGAAGGTCAACGCCTGATAGTCCTCGACATCGGTGTGATAGAACGCCACCGCCAGCGCCATCCGCTGCCCGAACAGCCGACTCTTCGCCCCGACTTCAAAGGCCGTCGCAGTTTCAGGGCTGAAGGTTGGCTCGATGCGCTCGCCGGTCACGCCCAGATTGATGCCGCCACCCTTGTAACCGCGCGCGGCGGACACATACAGCGCGAGATCCGGCTGGGCCTGATAGCGCAAAGCGGCCTGGCCGGAATAGTTGCCCTCGGTGCGCTGATCGGCGCGGGAAAAGTCTCCGCCGGCGACCGCGTCCAGCAGCCCCGCAAAGGTGACCCCCGACAGATCGACGCCGATCAGCGTGCCCAGCGGTGTCAGTGCATTGGTGGCGGCCAGCACGCTGGCATTGGGATTGCCGCCCGAGCGGCGCCGATCGACCTCCGCCTGCTTGCGCTCGTCGGTGTAGCGCAGGCCCAGACTCAGATCCAGGTCGGGCGCGATCGACCAGTCGAGCGTGCCGAAACCCGCCACGCTGCGGCTGTCCTGCGCATAGCGGGTGACGACCGTCATGCCATCCAGGGTTTCCGGCGGAATCAGCAGGTCCAACGCGGCGCCGCTGTTGGAGCGGGTGGCGAAGGGCACCTGCTCACGGAGCAGGCCGCCAAATGTCCAGGCCGCCAGGTCCTCGCCGAACAGGCCGATTTCCATCCCCTGAATATCCTGGTGCAGATAGAACAGGCCGAGCACGGTATCGAGGGTGTCGAACCGCGATTCCAGGCGGAGCTCCTGGCTGCGCTGCTGATGGGCATTGCGGGTACCGCCCGTGACCAGTTTCAGCGACGTCGCGTCATCGTTCTGCGGCACAAAGCGCCAGTCGCGCCAGGCACTGAGGCTGACGAGGCGATGCCGGGGTGACAGCGTCCAGCCGAACTCGGCGGACGCGGCCTGCTGTTGCACCGTGAGGGTGGTCGGCGCGTCGGAGTCGGCCTCGCGGTCGGCCGGGTTCCCGGAGGCGCGCCGATACTCCATATAGTCGTCGCGAGCGTTCACCGCGGGCCGGATCGGATCGCGCAGCGGGTAGGCGCAGCAGTCTTCGTCGACGCGACCGTACTCGCCGATGAAGCGGCCGCTCAGTGCATCGTGCGGGGTCCACAGGAGTTGGCCGCGGAGCCCGGACTTGTCGCGATTGTTCAGATCCGTGCCATCAAAGCGGTTTTCCAGCAGGCCATCGCGCTGCGTCAGATACCCGGTGAGCCGGCCGGCGAGCTGGTCGTCCAGCAGCGGGCCGGTGACGCTGCCGCGGACCTGGCGGCTGCCGTAGGTGCCCAGGCTGCTGTCCAGCTGTGCGCCGAACGTGTGACTCGGCAGCCGCGTCAGGATGTGGATGGCGCCAGCGGTGGTGTTCTTGCCGAACAAGGTGCCCTGCGGCCCGCGCAGCACCTCGATGCGTTCCAGGTCGACCAGGTCGAAGATCGAAAAGCCCTGCCGGCCCAGGTAGACCCCGTCCATGAACAGGCCGACGCTGCTCTCCACCCCATCATTGAAGGCGTTGGAACCCAGGCCGCGGATCGTGAAACTGGTCAGCCGCGGGTTGGGCACCGACACCGTGAGGCCGGCCACCCGCTCCGGCAGGTCGGTGGCGGAACTGAAGCCGGCCTCGGCCAGCGACTCGCCATCCAGCGCGACCATCGAGATCGGCACGGCGACAGCGGATTCCTCCTTGCGGCGGGCGGTAACCAGCACCGGGGGTAACGCAATCACCTCCGGCGTGCCCGCCGCAGCCAGGGGGGCTACAGGCCAGCCGAAAGCGCCCGCGAGCAGCGCAGCCGCCATTCCCTGACTGAGTCCTGCCCCTCCCCGCATCCGGCTGCTCCTGGCCCGAGCTGACAGCTCAAACCGCGACGATGCTCCGAGTTTGCTCAGGATTTCGCGCGGAACTGTCTGCAAGCTGCGTGGCAATTATGGCCGAGAACTCCGTCATGGCTCCTGCATCGCCGGAAAAGTATTCACCGCTGGCCCCTGATCGGGCCTTCGTCGTGCAGCTGCGTCAGGAGGTGAAAGTCTCCCCTGAGACGCTGTCCGGACGCGTGGAACACATTTCCTCGGGTCGGGTGGCGTTGTTTGCCTCGCTGTCACAGCTCTACGCCTTCATCGGCGAGTTCAAGCCCGAGGAGGAGCCGGCACGGCTGCGCTGAGCAGCCAGGTGCCGAGTAAATCAACTATGAGAAGCCCCGTGATGAAGTCCACTGTTCGTCGTCAGTTCCTCGCTCGCTGGAGCCTTGCGGTCACGCTGGGCTTTGTCGCGCCGCTGTGGCTGCCGACCGCGGCCAATGCGCAGCCGACCCAGCAGCAGTTCAACGATCTGGAAGATCGGGTCGATGACCACGAAAACCGGATTTCCGAGCTCGAAGAGGGCCTGGAAGATGCTGAGGAAGCTGAAGCGGAAAATGAAGGTCTAGTGGATGAAAACCAGGATACGAGTGAAAAGCCGTATCAACCGAAGCCCGGCGATGCCGATAAGTGCTCCGGCGAATTCGATGACGCGATTCTCGCTCTGGAC
>JBEIOK010000082.1:0-11418 GCA_040377605.1 Nevskiaceae bacterium
ATTCTGGCAGCAGAGTTCGTAAACCAGGGGCGCACGCATCGCGCCATGCGTTATGACGATGGTGCAGGTCACGTCGCCTACTATGCGCCGGACGGGCAGTCACTGCGCAAAGCTTTCATACGGACGCCAGTTGACTTCGCCCGAGTCAGCTCGGGCTTCAACCTGAAGCGTCGACATCCGATATTGAACACCATCCGCGCTCACAAGGGCGTGGACTATGCGGCTTCGACCGGCACACCCGTCAAGGCGGTTGGTGATGGTCGCGTAGAGTTCATTGGCGTCAAGGGCAGCTATGGTCGTGTGATCATTCTGAAGCACGGCTCGCAGTACACGACGCTCTACGCGCATTTGTCTCGCTATCGCAGCGGCCTGAGCGTTGGCACCAAGATCCGTCAGGGCCAGGTGATTGGCTATGTCGGTGCCTCTGGCCTTGCCACGGCACCTCACCTGCACTACGAATTCCGCATCAACGGCATCCACAAGAATCCGATGACGGTGGCGCTGCCAAGAGCCAACCCGCTGCCCCAGAGTGTCGTCGCCCAATGGCGCAATGCCAATCAGGCGGTGCTGGCTTCACTGGAAGCCACCTCATCCGCACAGCTGGCCAGCGTCGGGCAGGGCAAATCTCCGCCGGCGCCCTGAACAATGCGCGCCCTCGGCGCATGAGGCTCATCATCGGGCTGATGTCGGGCACGAGCATCGATGCCATCGATGCGGCCCTCTGTCGCTTTGATGGCGGCACCTGGCAGGGTGTCATCGCGACTCACTCCCAACCCTATCCGGCTGAGTTGCGTGATCAGCTGATCGAATCGCAGCTCTCACCGGACCTGCCGCGACCGTTGCGTCACTGGTTGCACCTGGATGAGCAGGTTGCGCATCATTTCGCTGGCGCGGCGAATGCACTGCTGAAGTCCGCGCAGGTGGAGCGCACTCGGGTAGAGGCCATCGGCTCACACGGTCAGACCGTGTTCCACGAGCCTCGCCGTCTCGGCAGCAGCTGGCAGCTCGGCAATCCAAACCGAATCGCAGCCCTCACCGGCATCACGACAGTCGCGGATTTCAGGCGTGCGGACATTGCGCATGGTGGAGAGGGGGCTCCGCTGGTACCCGCATTCCATCAGGCCCTGTTTGCCAGCCCTGATGAAGCACGTTGTGTGCTGAACATCGGTGGAATTGCCAACCTGTCAGTGTTCGATCCCGGTGTCGCAAAGGGCAAAGGGTTCGACGTCGGACCGGGCAATGCCTTGATGGACGCCTGGTGCCAGCATGCAGCCCAGCGGGACTACGACGAGGCGGGGGCGTGGGCCCGGAGCGGCACGCTCGACACTGATTTGCTCGGCGCACTCCTGGCTGAGCCCTATTTCGGTCAGCCCCCCCCCAAAAGCACGGGGCGGGACCACTTCAATCTCGCCTGGCTGCGATCACATGCGCCACACGTCGATCAGCTGAATCCCGCTGACGTACAGCGAACTCTGTGCGAACTGAGCGCGATAACAATCAGTGCCGCGATCAGCATGCACGCGCCTGCAGCAAGAAAAGTACTGGTCTGCGGCGGCGGGGCTTACAACCGATTCTTGATGAGCCTGTTGGCCCGGCGACTACCGCATGTCTCGGTCGAATACACAGAGGCCTACGGACTGGACGGCCGCTGGGTGGAGGCTGCTGCATTTGCATGGCTAGCCTCGTGCACGCTGGACGGCCGGCCCGGCAACCTGCCTTCCGCCACCGGAGCCGATCGGCCGGTCATTCTCGGCGGGATCTATCGGGCCTGACCGGCGGCCAACCTCCTACACCGAGAATGAATTGCCGCATCCGCAGGTGGTCGTCGCATTAGGGTTGCGAATGACAAACTGGGCGCCATCAATGCCCTCCTTGTAATCAATCTGGGCCCCCGTCAGGTACTGCACGCTCATCGAATCGATCAGCAGCGTCACCCCATTGCGGGTCACGACGGTATCGTCTTCTTCAGGCCCCTTATCGAACTTGAAGCCATACTGGAATCCAGAGCAGCCACCTCCAGAGACAAAGACCCTGAGGCTCTGCTCGCGATCATCCTCGTCCTGAAGCAACTCGCGCACCTTGTCCGCAGCGGCGGCGGTGAACACAACGGGGGGGGTCTCAGATAATGAATCAACGACCATGAACTACTCCGGGGAAGTCCTCAACTACCGATGATGCCCTTGGCGCGACGAGCCTCCCCAAGCTCATCGCGCGCTGCCTGATCATCGTCGGCAGTCACTTTTTCCTTGTGTGTGTGGGTACCAGCAACATCACCGGACTCATGAACCAGCTGGCCATTCACCAACGCACCGCTTTCCATCTCGATGATGCGGTAGTACACGTTGCCGGTGACCCGCGCCTTCGATGCCAGCGTAATCTTCTCGGAAGCGTGTACGTCGCCGATCACTGTGCCGTTGAGCACGATATGGGGAACGCGCACATCGCCTTCCACCGCGCCGCTTTCACTGACAGACAGAGAGGCGACCTTCTCGGCCTGAGCCAGCACCTTGCCTTTGACCTTGCCATCGATATGCAGGCCGCCCGTGAAGCGAACATCGCCGAGCACTTCCGTCTGACGTCCGATCAGCGTATCGACGCTGGTCGTCGCGTTACCGCTTTTTGAACCGGTATTTCCAAACATCTTCATGCTCCTCCTCCGCTGGTGACGCGTGCCCAATCGAAGGATTCTTCGATTTTTGGCGCTCCGCCTGCACCGGGAACCAAGACGACCACCACACGTGACGGGACAAATCCTTGAGGAATGCTCAGCGTTCCGCTGAATTCCTCAAAGTACTTCAGTGAAAATACCAGATTTCCCGAGCCGGGCGAGGACAGCTCCGATAGGGCATAGCGCTTTTCGGCATTGTTCAAACGCCCGATGAGGTCGACCTCAATGTGACCTTCCACCCTGCGATCGTGGCGAACCGACTGAATTAGAACCAGTTCATATCGATACGAACCCTTGGATGGGCCCTGAGAAAACTTGAGTTCCTGGACCCGAACCCCGGCCCGTGCCTGCTCTGGCGCCACGATCCCGCGGTAGAAGGCCAGTTGCTCGCGCAAATCTGCAGCTTCTGTCTGCAGTTCGTTGAGGGATGCTCGTACACCATCGCAGGCTTGAGCATCAATCTCCGTGGATCGCTGGACGTAGACCACCTGCTCTCGCAGTTGCGACAGTTCATCCTTGGACTCGCGCAGTTCGCGCGTCAGTCGCCGCCTTTCCTCGCGCAGTTCCTCAACTTCCAGTTTGGCGCGCTGGAAATCCGATACCGTTGAGGCCCTCGTATAGCTGTAGAGCCCCCACGCCCCGATCGCGAGCAGAAAGACGCCCCCCGCCAGCACATACGTGCGGCGCCAGGGCCGCTCCCGCGTAACGATGATGCGCGGCTGCATGGAGGTCCGTCAGGGAGCCAGCGGCGGCGACATCAGTCCGGCCGCTTCGTCCAGATCGAACATCAGGTTGAAATTCTGAACCGCCTGTCCGGATGCGCCCTTCACCAGATTATCAATGACGGACAGGACAATCACGGTTCTGCGATCAGGCGCCAGATGCACGGCAATCCGGCAAGTGTTGGCGCCGCGCACGCCCCGGGTTTCCGGGTGGTGTCCGGGAGGCGTCACATCAACGAAAGGCTCACCGGCGTACCGCATCTCAAAAAGGCGCTGGAGATCAATGTCCGGGCGCTTCAAGCGAGCATAGAGGGTCGCGTGGATCCCCCGGATCGCGGGCGTCAGATGCGGCACAAAGGTGAGCCCCACCTCATCCTCCGCGATCGTCCGAAGCCCCTGCGCAATCTCTGGAAGATGCCGGTGCCCTGGAACACCATAGGCCTTGAAAGAGTCCGAGACCTCTCCGAACAGGGAGCCGATTTTCGCCTCCCGGCCTGCGCCGCTGACCCCCGACTTGCAGTCGGCGATCAGGCCCTGTCGCTCTATCGCGTCTGCCTCCAGCAGTGGCAGAAGCCCGAGCTGTACCGCGGTCGGATAACACCCGGGGTTGGCAACCAGGCGCGCCTTACGAATCGATTCACGATGGACCTCCGGCAAGCCATAGACCGCTTCCGCCAGCAGGCCGGGCGCAGTGTGATCCTTCTGATACCAGCGCTGAAATTCGGCGGCATCACGCAACCGAAAATCCGCCGAAAGGTCGATGACCTTCACCCCACGCTCCACAAGCGCGGGGGCAAGCTGCATCGCCGTGCCATGCGGGGTCGCGAAGAAGACCGCCTCGCACCGGGCTAGGGTCTCGACATCAGGCGGGCTGAAGGCAAGATTGCCGCAGTGACCGCGCAGGTGTGGAAACCAGTCGTCGGCACGCCGCCCAGCTTCCTGCCGCGACGTCAGCACAACGACCTCGGCCCGGGGATGCTGTGCGAAAATCCGCAGAAGTTCGGCGCCGGTGTAGCCCGTTCCGCCGATAATGCCGACCTTGATCATTGCGAGTGAGCGCCGACGCGCCGCCGTTTCCGAATGGGTCGTATAGTTTAGCGGTTCCATCCCCAAGCCGAGTGCGGACCTCCCATGCTGTGGATCAAAGCGCTACACGTCGTTTTCGTCGTCGCCTGGTTTGCCGGACTGCTTTATCTGCCGCGCCTGTTCGTCTATCACGCCGAAACCACCGATACGCCAGGCCACGATCGCTTTTGCCTGATGGAGCGTCGCCTCTATGGGATCACCACCGTCGGCATGCTCGGCACGTGGGTCTTCGGCATCTGGACCTTGATGCTAGTCCCGGCCTATCTGTCGATGGGCTGGCTCCACGCCAAATTGTTGCTCGTGGTTGCCTTGTCCGCCTATCACGGCTGGCTCAAGGTGACGCTGCGAAGCTTCGCCGAAGGCCGGAACGTTCACAGCGCCCGCTACTACCGCATCGCCAACGAGGTCCCTGCACTTGTCTTGGTGGCGATCGTCATTCTGGTGATCGTCAAACCGTTCTGAGGGAAGACGGGCACCCAGCAAAAAGGCCCCGCTAGGGGCCTTTTTGCTCTTGCCGGCACTGCGGGGGCATCGTGCTCAACTTGCCGACATTTCTCCAGTCGCGGTCTGTACGTAGTTGGGGAGACCCATCCGCTCGATCAAGCCGAGCTGCTCCTCAATCCAGTCGATATGCTCTTCCTCGCTCTTCTGAATCTGCACCAGAAGGTCGCGTGTAACGTAATCACGAACGCTATCGCAGTGCGCGATCGCATCCTGGTACATCGGATGCGCTTCCTTCTCGCGCTTGAGGTCACACTCCAAGATCTCCTTGACGTCCTCTCCAATGAAGAGCTTGCCGAGATCTTGCAGGTTGGGCAGTCCCTCGAGAAAAAGGATGCGCTCAACCAGCTTGTCCGCATGCTTCATCTCGTCGATGGACTCCTCGTATTCATGCTTAGCCAGTCGCTTCATACCCCAGTTCCCCAACATGCGCGCATGCAGGAAATACTGGTTGATGGATGTCAGCTCGTTCTTGAGGGCCAGATTCAGGTGCTCGAGCACCTTGGCGTCACCGCGCATGGGAATTCTCCTTCGAGTAAGACGCGAGTATAGAAACTCGCGAAGCGAAGTGACGAAAACTCAGACAGAGGGATAGCGCTTCCGATTCTCATGCGCGCAGCGCACGAGGGCCCCAGGCAGTCAGTGTGCAGGCGCCGCTGCGGAATCAGAGGAGAAGAAGGAGGCGTGCAGGTTCGCTGGCGAAGCCGTGGAGAGTGCCGCGCCAAGCACCTCACGGGCCGCAGGCACGCACTTCCCGCAGCAGGTGCCAAGGCCCATCTCACGCGTGAGCTCGCGCAGGCTGATGACCCCGTCTTCACGGACGGCGCGCTGGATCTGGCGATCCGTTACAGCTTTGCAGACGCAGATGTACATAGCGACCGCATTAGAAACGCAATGAGAACGATTGTCAATCAGAAAAGCAAACATCAACAGCGCTCGGCGCGCCTCTGCTACGCCGCAACTGCCTGGTGTCGATTGGGCTCCCGCGGCGCGACCCCCAGCAGGGGCGCCAACTCGTTGAGTGCCTTGCGGTAAACGTCTCGCTTGAACTCGACCACTTCATCAAGTGGGTGCCAATAGTCGACCCAGCGCCAACCGTCGAACTCCGGCTTCTCGCTGGCATCGAGCCGCACCGACTCCTCGTCAGCGTCCAGTTGCAGCGCGTACCACTTCTGCTTCTGTCCGATACACGTCCGCCCCCGGGTGCGGCGCATATAGCGCGAGGGCAGGCGGTAGCGCAGCCATCCTGGCGTCACGCCGAGGATGCGCACCTGTCCCCGGGCCAGCCCTAGTTCCTCGAACAACTCCCGGAACAGTGCCTGCTCGGGGGACTCGCCACGCTGAATGCCGCCTTGAGGAAACTGCCAGGCGTCCTGCCCGATTCGCTTGGCCCACAGCAACTTGCCCTGAGCGCCGCTCAGGATGATGCCCACGTTTGGTCGGAATCCATCTGAATCAATCACTTGCACGGCTTTCTGGCAAGGTTTGATAATGATTGTTCCACAAGCTTCGCAGCCGCGGCAATGCAGCCTGATATTCTGCCGGCCCTTTGCGCGGGCCAAGGCTATGCGACTAGCGGTTTTTGATCTCGACAACACCCTGCTGGCAGGCGACAGCGACTATTTGTGGGGGCGCTGGCTGGTCACCCATGGGGTCGTCGATCCCGAGGTCTACGAGCGCGAGAACGACCGCTTCTACCGCGAGTACCAAGCGGGCACGCTCGACATCCACGAGTACGCGGCGTTCAGCCTGCGGCCGCTGGTCGAGCATCCGATGGCGCACCTCCTGGCGCTGCGCACCCGCTTCCTGCATGAAGTGGTGGCTCCGATCGTCGCCCCCGGCGCGCCGGCGCTGCTGGAGAGGCACCGCGCCCAGGGCGATGATTTGCTGATCACCACCGCCACCAGTCGCTTCGTCACCGAACCTATCGCCGAGTGGCTCGGCGTACCGACCCTGATCGCCACCGATCCCGAGACAGCGAAGGGCCGCTACACGGGACGCATTGCGGGTACGCCGAACTTCCGAGACGGCAAGGTCGAGCGCCTGAGCGCTTGGCTGAAGTCGAATCCGCAGTATCAGCACCTGACCTGTTACAGCGATTCGCTGAACGACATCCCTCTGCTGGAGATGGGATCTGCTGCGGTCGCGGTTGATCCGGATCCGGAACTGCGTGCCACCGCGGAGACGCGGGGGTGGCCCATCATTTCGCTACGCTAACACCCGCCAGCGGCACAAAACGCTCAGGCGCCGTCAGGCGCTAGTGCCGAAAAGGCCTCGTGCAGGCGCCCGTTGCTGGCCAGGACCGTGCGCGTCTCGAGTCCCAGCTCACGGCCGTTGAGGTCGGTAAACCGCCCCCCTGCCTCCCGCACGATGACGGCCAGGGCGGCGATATCCAGAATGTTGACGTCCGACTCGACCACTGCGTCAATCTTGCCGGCGGCGAGATAGTGATAGTGCAGGAAGTCGCCGTAACCCCGAATGCGATGCAACTGGGGAATCAACCGGCCCAGCTCGGCCCACCGCGCGGAGCCGGCCAGCGTGGCCAGATTGCCGGTGGACAACGTTGCTCTGGAGAGCTGATCGACACCGGAGACCTGCAAGCGCTCAAAAGCAGTCAGTGGTGTGTCCAGCAATCCTCGCCAGGCGCCCTTTCCCTCGACCGCCCATAGCAGCTCACCAAGATTTTCATTCCAGCAGGGGGCGCAGGAAACCCCCAGGACCAAGCGGCCGCGATGCATCAGCGCGATCTGCACCGAAAAGATGGGGTAACCCCGCACGAAGGCCTTGGTGCCGTCGATCGGGTCGACCAGCCAGAGATACGGCGCATCGGCCTGATCCTTCCCGGTCTCCTCGCCATAAAAACCATGGTCGGGAAAGCGCTTGGCCAGCGCGGTCTTGATCGCCCGCTCCGCAGCGACGTCTACCTCGGTGACCGGGCTGGCGTCAGCTTTGTACTCGACTGCGAAATTACCGCGGAATGCCTTGCGAATGATTTCGCTCGCGGCCCGGGCCGCTTCGATCGCTGCTTCCAGAAACTCGCTGGACATGCTCTACCCCGAAATGACGAGCGCGGAATTCTACCCGCTCGCCTAGAATCCGCGGTGCAGGTGCCCGGAAGCGCAAATCGCGCCACGGGTGAAACGGGAAGTTCGTGAGATGCGAACGCTGCCCCCGCAACGGTAACTGGCAATTCAAGAATCCGTACGTGCCACTGGCCTCGAGGCTGGGAAGGCAAGTATGGGAACAACGCCAGGAGCCCGGAGACCGGCCTGCATGGCCCGGCAAACGCCGGAATGTAGTCCCTACGCGCCGCGGGGCTGTGGCGCAGGAGTTGTGTCTTGAAAAATCTCATTGCCGCCCTCGCGGCCGCTTTATCGTGCGCCACCTGGGCGTCCCCTGAACCCGCCGGCGCACCGCAGATGCTGGAGCCGGTCATCGTCACCGCCACCCGATCAGAGCAAAGCAGCGTGCGACTGCCCGTGGCCTTGAGTGAAATCACCCGCGACCAAATCGCTGCCTCGGGTGCCGCCCACCTCGCCGATGTCCTGCGCAGCCTAGGCGGTGTGCAGGTCACGGATTTCTATGGCGACGGTTCGCGCGCACAGATCGATCTGCGCGGATTCGGCGATGGCGCCAACGCCAACACGCTGATCCTGGTTGACGGGCGCCGGCTGAATAATCCGGACATCGCTGCGCCCGACCTCAACAGCATCGCCCTCAAGGACATTGAACGCATCGAGATCCTGCGCGGCAGCGCCGGAGCCCTATACGGCGACCAGGCGGTTGGGGGTGTCATCAACATCATCACCCGCGCGCGCGCGGGCATGGAGGGGCATATCGAAGTCGGCGCCGGCAGCTACGCGGCGCAGCGCGTACAGGCTAGCGGCGGACTCACCCAAGGCCGCGCCAGCCTGCGTGCGTCGGCTGAGACCCGACGTAGCGACAACTATCGAGATCACAATGCGCTCCGGTACGACAACGTGCTCGGTCGTGTCGGCTATGCCTGGGAGCAAGGCAGCACATTCGCAGAAGCCTCCTGGATCCGCGAGGACCTGCAGACGCCGGGCTCATTGTTCGCCGACGAGGTGCGTGACCGTCGACGTCAGTCTGCAGCTCGCTTCGCCAACGACTTCTCGGATACCAACACCCGGGTGCTGCGGCTCGGCCTGCAGCAGTCTCTGAGCAGCCAGTGGCGGCTGGAGGCCGAAGCCAGCGAGCGTGAATCCGAGGGTCGCTTCAGGCTCGGCACCTTCGGTCTGGCGACGCAGGACTCCAGCCAGGATCGTACGGTCCGGGGCTTCAATCCACGACTCCACGGCAGCATCCCGATGATGGGGAGGACGGCACTGATCACGCTGGGGAGTGATATTCAACGTGCGGACTACGAGTTGACCTCGCAATTCGGCACCCAGGCGAATCGACAGGACCAGGCCGACCTCTACGGTCAGGCGATCCTGCCGGTGACGTCCGCTGTGGATGTCACGGTCGGCCTGCGCCGCGCGCGTGTCGAGAACGAGGTGCTGGACGGCTTCGCCTTCGTCGAACCTACGCGCTTTTCCGACCATCGCACCGCAGGCCAAGCAGGCCTGTCGTGGACCGTGCAGGCCCCGCTGCGGGTGTTTCTGCGCTATGACCGCAACTATCGATTCGCCAAGGTCGATGAATTCACCAACGCCGGCGCACCGCCCGCCTCCAATCGCAACCTGCTGAGCACACAGACCGGGAACTCCTGGGAAGTCGGCGGGGAATGGACACAGCCGAACTTGACGTTGCGAACGACCCTCTACCGCCTCGACCTCGAGAACGAAATTGGGTTCGACCCTGTGACATTCACCAACATCAACCTCGAGCAAACGCGGCGCGACGGTCTCCTGCTCGAAGGTCGCTGGCGGGCACTTGACGCTCTGACCCTAGCCGCCTCAGTGCAGTACGTCGATGCACAATTCCGTCAGGGCAGCTTCAAGGGCAACGCTGTACCGCTGGTTGCGGAACACAGCGGCACGGTGTCGGCCGATCTCGCGCTGCCGCTGGGATTTCGGGCTTATGCCGAAATTGTCGCCGTCGAAGCCCGTCGTCTCGCCGGCGACTACGACAACACGCTTGGTGAGCTGCCGGGACATGGGGTCGCCAATCTGGCACTCGGCTGGCGCTGGCAACGGCTGAGCGTGCAGACTCGAATCGACAACGCGCTGGATCGCGCCTACAGCGAGTACGGTGCCGCAGGGACCGATCCGTCAACGTTTGCGGAAGCTGCCGCATTCCTGCCCTCGCCCGGCCGTCGTTTCTGGCTGAGCTTTGCCTATACCCTGTAACGTCAACCCTGCTCCGGAAATCACCCATGGGCCACCGACTCAGCAAGATCGCAACGCGCACCGGCGACGGCGGTACATCAGGCTTGGCGACAGGTGAGCGCCTGCCAAAGACCGATCTGCGTTTTGCTGCAATGGGGGACCTAGACGAGCTCAACAGCCAGATCGGCGTTGTACTGTCACTGGGATTGCCGGAGCGCTTCGCTGAGGCGCTCTCGGCGATCCAGCACCGCCTGTTCGATATCGGTGGGGAGGTTGCCCTCCCCACCCATCCGGCGATCGGCGAGCCGCACGTGCTGCAGCTAGATCAATGGCTGGCGGACTTCAATGCAGATCTGCCGCCACTCAAGGAGTTTGTGCTGCCTGGAGGCGGCCCCCTGGCCGCACAGACGCATCTGGCGCGAGCGATCGCGCGTCGGGCCGAACGCAGTCTCTGGCAGCTTCACGCTGCAGCAGCGCTGAACGACTGGTCGCTGAAGTACCTCAATCGTCTGTCTGATCTGCTATTCGTCATGGCGCGCCAGCTGGCACGCTTGCACGGCGCTGAGGTGACCTGGCGTCGTGTGTGAGACGCACGCGGTCCAGCCCCCTGCATAGCTGCTCGACCCCATCGAGCACCCTAGGTGATTGCCGTGTGATCGCGTTGGCCGAGACAACGACGCGATGCTGCGCAGCGGGCAGGTTCGGGAATCGCGCCCAATACGCATCCAACGCCGCGGCATCCTCGAAATCGGTCGTCACCACCACGTCCGGCCGCGCCGCAATCACGGCTTCGTCGTTGACGGCGCCGGCGATGACCGGCAAATCAGCGAAGAGGTTCCGGCCCCCGCAAAGCGCCAGCGCCTCATGGATCGGGCTGTGCCGATTGATGGTGTACGCCGGGGCCGTCTCAATCTGGTAGAAAACGCGTAACAGCGGCCGGTCGGCATATTGGCGGCGCAAGGCCGCGAGGCGCTGCCGATAGGCTCGGGCCGCAGTCTGCGCCGTACCAGTGGTGCCAGCCTGGCGGCCTATCCGCTCGATAGCGACCGGAATATCGTCCAGCCCCCTCACCGCCAATCGATCCACCCGCAGTCCCATCGAAATCAGCCGCCGCGCGATGTCTGGAGACATGCCGCCGTCCCAGAACAGC
>JBEIOK010000066.1:0-13520 GCA_040377605.1 Nevskiaceae bacterium
GATGACCGTTTCCTTGCCCTCGAAGGCCTTCTGCAGGCGCTCCCAGGTCTTGATGCGTTCGGCCTTTTCCTTGGAGAAGCGGGTCTCGCCGAAACCGTCTTCGACGGTTTCCAGCGCCACTTCCACCTCGTCGCCGGCCGCAACCTTCAGCTCGCCGTCGACCATGAATTCTGCGATGGGGATCACGCCCTCGGACTTCAGTCCGGCATCGACGATGACCACATCAGGCTTAACAGCCAGCACGCGCGCATTGACGATGGTGCCGGACTGCATCGATTGGCCGCCCTTCAGGCTGGCCTCAAACAACTCAGCGAAACTCTCGCTCATTCAAACACTCGGTTAGGTTGAACATCCCCAGCATCCTGCTCGGGGGCCCGTTAGAGAAAAAACGACGCACATCCTGTGCGACGGCTTGCAGCGTTTCGAGGGAAATCAGCGGCTAGACGATGCGATACCGCTGCAGAAGAGTTTCCACTTTCGCCAGTACCTGGTCGGGTGAAAGTCCTGTCGTATCAACGACTTCCGCTCCATCTGCCGGCCGTAAGGGGGCTATGGGACGGTTGCGGTCGCGCTCGTCGCGCGCGCGAATCTCTTCGCGAAGGGGCGCGAGTGTAGCCCCAATCCCCTTTGCGCTCAACTGCTTGAGACGCCTCTGGGCCCGCTCGTCGGCACTGGCATCCATGAAGATTTTCAGGGCGGCATCCGGGAACACGATCGTGCCCATGTCGCGACCGTCGGCGATCAGGCCGGGGGCGGCGCGAAAATCCTTCTGCCGCTGCAGTAGCGCCGCCCGCACCTCGGGCACCACCGCGATCAGCGAAGCCAGCGCGCCGGTGGATTCCTTGCGCACATCGTGCGTCCAGTCGTGCCCATTGACCACGATGGCCTCATCCTCCTCGGTGGCACCGGTGAAGCGGATGTCCAGCGTCGGCGCCAGTCCCGCCACCTGGGCTGAATCATGCAGGTCGAGATCGCGCTTGTGCGCCGCCAGCGCCAGGATCCGGTACAGCGCCCCGCTGTCGAGCCGATGCCAGCCCCCCAGACGCGTCGCCAGCCAGCGCGTGACCAGGCCCTTGCCGACGCCACTGGGACCATCGACGGTGATGACCGGGACCGGCACCTGACCCGTGGGGATGGGCTTCATCTTCAGCGTCGGGTCAGCGCGGCCAGCCGCGCAAAGTAATCCGGGAACGTCTTGGCGACGCAACCGGGATCGTTGATGCGCACGCCCACGCCGCCGCAGGCGGCCAGGGAGAAGCTCATGGCCATGCGGTGGTCGTCGTAGGTCTCGATGGTCGCGGCACGGACCACGGACGGCGGCACGATCCGAAGATAGTCGCGCCCCGCCTCCACTCCGGCGCCGAGCTTGGCCAGCTCCGCCGCCATCGCGGCGATGCGGTCCGTTTCCTTGACGCGCCAACTGCCGATGTTGCGCAACACGCTGGGGCCATCGGCAAACAACGAGACGACCGCAACCGTCATCGCCGCGTCGGGAATATGGTTGAAATCGGCATCGATCGCCTTTGGCCGGAAACCGGAGGCCAGGCCTTTCGATCGGACCTCGGTCCAGTCCGCCCCCTGTGTCACCTCGGCGCCCATCGCGGCCATTACCTCTGCGAAGCGCACATCGCCCTGAAGGCTGTCGCGGCCCATGCCCAGCACGCGTATGGGGCCGCCGGCCAAGGCGCCCAGCGCCAGAAAGTAAGAGGCCGAGGACGCATCACCCTCGACCGCAAAGGCACCCGGCGCGCGATAACGTGCGCCCGCAGCGATTGTGAAGCGCGGCGAGCCGGAGTCCGTGACCCCGCGCTGCACCTCGACCCCGAAGCGCAGCATCAGCGCCACACTGAGGTCGATATACGGCTTGGAGATCAGCTCCCCCTCGACCTCGATGACCAGATCGCGCTCGCGTGCCAGCAGCGGCGCCGATTGCAGGATGCCCGTCAGGAACTGGCTGGAGGCGTCGCCCCGCACCCGTACTGCGCGATCGGCGCGCGCCTGCGCCGGCTCGATCGCCAGCGGCGGAAAGCCGTCCCGTTGCAGGTAGCCGATCCGCGCACCGAGCGGGCGCAGCGCCTCGACGAGATCGCCAATCGGCCGCTCATGCATGCGCGGCACACCGGACAGACGGTAATGACCCTGCATGAAGGCCAGCACCGCCACCAGCGTGCGGATCGACAGCCCGGAATTCCCGACGAAGATCTCCGCCTCGCGGTGCGGGAATGGCGAAGCACCCCTCACGCGCCAGCCGGCATCGCCCTCGTCCACCAGTGACACCCCGCAGGACATCAGGGCTTGCCGCATCACACGGGTATCGTCGGAGTCGAGCAGCCCGGTCAATCGTGTTTCGCCGTCCGACAGCGCCGCCAGCAGCAAGGCCCGGATCGACACACTCTTGGATCCGGGCAGGCGCAGTTCGCCGCGCGCGGCACCGATCGGCGCAAGGTCGAGAAAGGCGACCGGTGAAGCTGCGCTGAGGCCGCTCATCGGGTTATTCGATCTGCGCCAGGTAGCGCTCGCGCGCCGCGCGCGCGCGCTCGAACAGTGCGCGAATCTGATCCCAGCGGTCTTCGCGCATCAGCATGCGAATCTGCTGCAACTCCTCGATCTGCTGCTCCAGCAGGCGTCCGACCGAGTCGGCATTGGCGCGCACGATGTCGTGCCACATCTGCGGAGAACTTGAAGCGATGCGGGTAAAGTCGCGGAATCCGCCGCCGGCATTGGGGAAAATCTCGCCGCGCGCATCCAGGCGCGCGAGCAGGTCGACAAAGCTGAAGGCCAGCACGTGCGGCAGGTGCGAGGTCGCGGCGAAGATCGCGTCGTGCTGCGCCGCGTCCATCTCGACCACGCGCGCGCCCACCGATTGCCACAGGCGGGACACCAACAGCCTCGCGCTGGCATCCTGCGTCGGGTGTGGCGTGAGGATGACCCGATGATTGCGGAACAGCTCGGCCTGACTGTGGGCCACACCACTCTTCTCGGTACCGGCGATCGGGTGACCAGGCACAAAGCGCGGGGGCAGCTCGCCGCAGACGCGACGCACCTCCTCGAGCACCGACTGCTTGGTACTGCCGACATCGGTCAGGACCGCATCGGCGCGCATCGCGGACCAGCAGGCGCGCAAGGCCTCTCCCGTATGCAGCACCGGCACCGCGAGCACGACCACGTCGGCATCGCGCACCGCATCGGCGGCCGACTCGGCAATCGCATCGACCACGCCGAGACGCAGCGCCGTTTCGCGCTGTTGCGGATCGGCGTCATAGCCGCTGATGCGGCCGACTTGCCCGGCCGCGCGCAGCGCACGCGCAAACGAGCCTCCGATCAGCCCCAGCCCGATGACGGCGAGATGGCGAACGCTCATGGCAGCGCGAGCAGCGTGACGGGGTTCATGCAGTCTTGAGCAAGGCGGCCAGCGTGCTCAGGAAGCGGTCGTTCTGCGCCACCGTGCCGATGCTGACGCGCAGGAATTCCGGCAACCCGTAGGACGCAATCGGTCGCACGATGATCCCCCGCTCCAGCAACCCCTGGTGAATCGGCTTGGCGTCGCGACCGAAGCCGATCGCCAGGAAGTTGGCCTGCGACGGCAGCACGGTCAGCCCCAGCTGGCGCAGTGCAGCGGTCAGCCGCTGACGCTCGCGCGTGTTGAGCTCGACCGATTCACGTACATAGTCCTGATCGCCAAGTGCAACTTCCGCAGCCAGCAGCGCCAGACTGTTGTTGTTGAACGGCTGCCGCACCCGGTTGAGCAGATCCGCCAACTCCGGGCTCGACAGCGAGTAGCCCACGCGCAGCCCTGCGAGGCCATAGGCCTTGGAGAAGGTGCGGAACACGACGAGATTCGGATAGCGGTCGAGCCAGGCGCGCACATCGCCGCGCAAGGCCGGGTCCATGTATTCGTAGTAGGCCTCGTCGAGCGCGACGATGACCTGGGGCGGCACCTGCGCGAGAAACGCCTCGATGTCGGCTGCCGGCAGCCAGGTGCCGGTCGGGTTGTTGGGATTGGCGATGAACACCAACGCCACGTCCGGATGGGCCTGGAGTGCGCGGGTGAATGCGGCGAGATCGTGGCCATAGGGCTGCGCATCACCAGAGGGGCGCGCCGGCACGACCACGGCCCGCGCGCACTGCGCCTGCGTGATGATTTCGTAGACCGCGAAGGCATGCGCCGAATACAGCGCCGCGCGATCCGGGCCGAGAAACACGCGGCCCAGCAACTCGATGATGTCGTTGGAGCCGTTGCCCAGCGTGATCCGCTCCGGGGCGATGTCGTGCATCTCGGCAAGCTTTTGCTTCAGCCGGAAGCCGCCGCCGTCCGGATACAGCGCGAGATCGGACTCGGCCACCATGCGGGCCAATGCTGATCGCACGGCAGGGCTGACGCCCAGCGGATTTTCGTTGGACGCCAGCTTGATCGCGTCCGATACGCCGAGGCGACGCTGCAGTTCCTCGATCGGCATGCCCGGTGAATAGGCGTGCAGGCTCAGCACGCCGGTGGCGGCATTGCGGGTCAGGGTCGGATTCATGGGGGTCGAGGCGCTCACAGCACGGCCTTGGGATAGGAGCCGAGGATCTTGAAGGACGCGGCAGCCGTCTGGACGCGCTCCAGCACCGGCCGCACCGAGGCGTCCTGAGCGTGCCCGGCAAAATCGATGAAGAAATAGTAGTCCTGCACCACCGAGCCCCGCACCGGACGCGACTCGATACGGGTCAGATCAAGCTTGGCGTCCGCAAACGGCTGCAGCAGCGAGAACAGGGCGCCGGGCTGATTGCGGTGCGCCGTCATCACCACCGAGGTCAGGTCCTGACCGGTCGGTGCCGGATCGTGCTTGCCGATCACCAGGAAGCGCGTGGTGTTGCTCGGATCGTCTTCGATATTGGATGCCAGGATATTCAGCGCATTGAGCTTGCCGGCCTGCAGACTCGCGATCGCAGCGGTACCGGCGCCTTCCGCCTTGGCCTGCAGCGCCGCCTGACCGTTGCTCGACACCGTCTCGCGCACCGCGCGCGGCAGCTTGGCATCCAGCCAGCGGCGGCACTGCGCAAAAGACTGCGGGTGCGCGTAGACCTTGGTGATGCGTGACAGCTGGTCTTCCATTGACAGCAGATGATGATGCACCGGCAATGCCACTTCGCCACAGATCCTCAGCTTGGTCAGCGCCAGCTCGTCCAGCGTATGGCTGACGACGCCGCCGATGGAGTTCTCGACCGGCACCACCCCGTAATCGGCACCACCACTTTCGACATCGCGGAAGATCTCGTCGATCGCGCTGTTGGCCCGGGCCGTGACGGCCTCGCCGAAATGCTTCAGTACCGCCGCCTGGGTATAGGTGCCTTCAGGGCCCAAGTAGGCCACCGTCAACGGCGATTCCAGCGACAGGCAGGCTGACATGATTTCGCGCATCAGCCGCGCCACCGCCTCGTCGGTCAGCGGCCCCTGATTGCGCGCCATGACCCGGCGCAGCACCTCGGCTTCACGCGCCGGACGGTAGTGATCGCCCCGATCGCCCATGCCCTGCTTGATGTGCGCGATCGTTTGCGCGATGCGCGCACGCTGGGAGATCAGCCCCTGGATCTGTTCATCCAGGGTGTCGATCTGCTGTCGGGCCTCGTCGAGGGTCTGCGGTTTCATGGACGGCGGTTTCGCGCGAATGACGCAAAGGGCGCAAAGTTTAACGGCAACCGGCGCCGCAGTGCGTGCCGGCGCCGCACCGCCGTGGCTTTAGCCGCGCGCCGGGATCACCCGTGTCGACAGCACCCCCTGGATGGCGGCCAACTCCTGCAGCGCGTCCTCGCCAATCGGCTGGTCCAGATCCACAATCGTGTAAGCCAGATCGCCACGGGACTTGTTGAGCAGGTCGGCGATGTTCAGGCTGCGCTTGGCCAGCGCCGTGGAAATCTGGCCGACCATGTTCGGCACGTTCTGGTTGACCACGCACAGGCGGGTCTTGCCCGGCAGCAGCGCCATCACCGCCTCGGGGAAATTCACCGAGTTGCGCACGTTGCCGGCTTCCAGGAACTCGCGCAGCTGGTCGGCCACCATGACCGCGCAGTTGTCCTCGGCCTCTCCGGTGCTGGCCCCCAGATGCGGGGTCGCGATGACCCGCGGATGCCCCTTGAGCGCGTTGGACGGAAAGTCACAGGCATAGGCATGCAGGGTTCCGGCATTCAGCGCCTCGATGACCGCCGCCTCGTCGACGATGGCGTCCCGCGCGAAGTTCAGGATCACGCCCTGCTTCTTCATCAGCTTCAGGCGGTCGGCGTTGATCAGGCCGCGCGTGGCGTCCAGCAGCGGCACGTGCACCGAGATGAACTGCGACTTCGAGACCAGATCATCCACGGACAGCGCCTGACGGACTCCCGAGCTCAGCGCCCAGGCGTTCTGCACGGTCATTGCCGGATCGAAGCCGTAGACGGTCATGCCCAGTTCGAGCGCAGCATTCGCCACCTTGACGCCGATCGCGCCCAGACCGATCACGCCCAGCGTGCGGCCCGGCAGTTCGAAACCGACGAATTTCTTCTTGCCCGCCTCCACGGCTTCATGCATCGCCTTGTCATCGCCCTCCAGCTTCTTCACGAAGTCCAGGGACTGCGGGATATTGCGCGAAGCCATCAGCATCGACGCCAGCACCAGTTCCTTTACGGCATTGGAATTGGCGCCCGGCGCATTGAACACCGGCACGCCGCGCTTGCTCATCGCCGCCACCGGGATGTTGTTGGTGCCGGCACCGGCCCGACCGATCGCCTTGACCGAAGCCGGGATGTCGAGCTTGTGCATATCGGCCGAGCGTACCAGGACGGCATCCGGATTCTGGATCTCGGAGGCGACTTCGTAGCGCTCGCGCGGCAAGCGCTCGAGACCGTTGACGGAAATGTTGTTGAGGGTCTGGATCTTGAACATGGTGATGGGTGACTCGTGATTGGTGATTGGTGATTAGTGATGGGTGATTCGTAACAGAGGTTCGAGCTTTTCAATCACGAATCACCAGTCAGGAATCACGCCAGCGCGGCAAAGCCGCGCCGGCCTAGCCGCGCTGCCGCGCAAACTCCTTCATATAGTCGATCAGCTGCTTGACGCCGTCCTCGGTCATCGCGTTGTAGATCGACGCGCGCATGCCGCCCACCGAGCGATGCCCCTTCAGGCCGCTGAGGCCCGCGGCCTTGGCGCCCTTGAGGAAATCGGCATCGAGTTCGGCATTGGCCAGCGTGAACGGCACGTTCATGCGCGAGCGGTTTTCCGGCCTCACCGGATTGCGGTAGAAATCCTGGCTGTCGATGTAGCGGTAGAGGGCGCCCGACTTTCGGGCATTGAGCTCGCCGACGGCCTTCAGGCCACCCTGGTTCTTGATGCGCTTGAACACCAGCCCGGAGACATACCAGGCGAAGCAGGGCGGCGTATTGAGCATCGACTCGTTATCGGCCATCTGCTTGTAATCGAAGATGCCGGGGGTGCTCGGCAGGGCCTGACCGATCAGGTCCTCGCGGACGATCACGATCGTGATCCCGGAGGGGCCGATATTCTTCTGGGCGCCCGCATAGATCAGTCCGTACTTGGAGATGTCGATCGGGCGCGACAGGATGTTCGACGACATGTCCGCAACCAGCGGCACGCCGTTCGTCTCCGGCTCGGCGTGGAACTCGACGCCGTGGATGGTCTCGTTTGGCGTGATGTGCACGTACGCGGCGTTCGGATCCAGCTTCCAGGTCGCCACTTCCGGGATATGCGTGAACTTGTCGGCTTCGCTGCTCGCCGCGATGTTGACCTTGGCGTACTTGCCGGCCTCCTTGGCTGCCTTCTTGCCCCAGTCACCGGTCAGCACGTAATCGACGCCGGTCTTGCCGCGCAGCAGGTTCATCGGCACGAAGGTGAACTGACCGGTAGCGCCGCCCTGCATGAACAGCACCTTGTAGTTCGCCGGAATGCCGGCAATCTCGCGCAGATCAGCCTCCGCCGCCTGGGCGATACTCATGAACTCCTTGTCGCGGTGCGACATTTCCATCACCGACATGCCGCTGCCATTCCAGTCGAGCAGCTCGGACTGGACCTGCTGCAGCACATCAAGAGGCAGGGTTGCCGGGCCAGCGCTGAAGTTCACAATGCGAGACATTTCAATATCCTGTGATTAGTACTTAAAGTAAACTGAAGATCCGTTCACGCCCAGCGCTCGACATCGAGATTGGGCACCGAGGCAAACGCCGGGATGCGGTCGGTCACCAGGGTCAGCTGATGTACAACCGCGGTCGCCGCGAGCATCAGATCCAGCGCCGCGAGCTTCTCGCCCGCGGGGTGCAGGTAGGCCGTGAGGGCCACCGCCTGCTGCGCCTCGGCGGCACCAAAGTCGAGCACCGGCACCGTCGCCAGAAATTCCTTGAGCAGCTTGCCGTAGCGTGCCTGGGCACGCGGCTGCAGGCGCAATGCCGTTTCAGCCTCCATGCGGCTGACGACCGAGACCGCCACTTCGGTCGGTTTGAGCTGCGAGAGCTTGAGCACCACGGGCAGGCGGCCCTTCACAGCCCCGGCGAGCACATCCGCGTCGAGCAGGTACCTCACCAGCGCGTCTCCTGCGCGTTCGGCAGCGCATCCCGCCAGGCCTGCAGATCGAGGGTCTCTTCCGCCAGCTCGGGCGCAGGATTGCCGAAATGGCGCTTCAGCAGGTCCGGCCAGTCCTTCTCTTCATTGCGCGCCAGCCAGTCCTGCACGGCCACCACGATGAGGCGATTACGGGTCAACCCCGCCCGCTCGACCGCCTTGTTGAGGCGCTCGACCGTGGCTTCATCGAAGTGCACGCTGAAATTCATCGGCGCGAATTCTCACCTAACAGGTTATGTTAGTCAATGAGAGCCCGATAAGAGATTGAATATCAGAATATTACTGAGTTGGAGCAGCACAAGATCGACGCTGGCGCAGATCGAACGCAACCCCGGCGACGCCTTGTCGGCGCACCCCAAAAATGGCGGCGCCACCGGACGGTGACGCCGCCAGGGACCCCGAAACCATCAGACCAGCATCTGGCTGACGAATTTCTCGCAGGTCGCTTTGTCCATGTAGCGCGGGACTGCGTAGGTCCAGTGCGCTTCCTTGAGGGCCGCGTCAGTGATCGCCGGGATGTCGGCCGCCTTGAGCTTCTCGACCTTCGTCGGGATGTTGAACTGGGCGTTGAGGGCGCGCACATGGCGGATGAAGGTCTCCGCAAGCTCGGCATCGCTCTCCCCGCCCCGCTTCAGCCCTCCCACCGCCGCGAGTTCCGCAAGCCGCGGGGTGCATTCCGGCTTCGAGTAGTCGAGCACATACGGCAGCACGATGGCGTTGGCCAGACCATGCGGCACGTGGTAGCGCGCGCCGAAGTTATGCGAGATAGCGTGCACATAGCCGACACCCGCGGTCGTGAATGCGACGCCAGCCTTGTAGGAGGCCACCGCCATGTTCTGACGAGCCTCGAGATCGGCACCGTTCTGCATCGCCCGCGGCAGGTTCTGCATGATCAGCCGGGTCGCTTCCAGCGCCTCGGCGTCGGTGGCGGGCGTGGCATTGCGCGAGATATAGGCCTCGACGGCATGCGTCAACGCGTCCATGCCCGTCGCAGCCGTGATCGGCGGCGGCAGGCCGGTCATGAGCTGACCATCGAGCGCGGCGCCGATCGGCACCAGCTTGGGATCCATGATCGCGAACTTGCGGGTATTCGCTGGATCAGACACCACGGCCGCGATCGTGACTTCGGAGCCGGTGCCGGCCGTGGTCGGGACCACGTACAGCGGCATCGGCTTGAAAATGATGCGCATCAGACCTGCCATCCATGCGATCTTGTGTGGGTTGGTGGCGCGCGCCGCGATGACCTTGGCCGCATCCATCGACGAACCGCCGCCGATCGCGAGGATCGCGGTGCACTGCTCGCGCCTGAGCAGCGCCAGGCCGGTTTCAATCTGCTCGATGGTCGGATCCGGCAACACGCCGTCATAGATCACGACGCCGACGTTCAACTCCGCGAGTTTGTCCTGCATGCCCTTGAGCAGGCCGATCTTGATCAACATGCCGTCGGTGACGATCAGCAGCTTCTTGACACCAGCCTTGGCAATCATCTCGCAGAGCTGCAGGGATGAACCGGGTCCGGCCACCAATTCGGGCTGACGGAAATTCAGGATCTTGGTGGAGAGCTTCAGCGCCAGCATGAACAGGCGGTAGAAGAAGACTTGGATCTGGAAAGGGATCACGGCGCACTCCCGGTGGTCAGGTGATAGGCACCGGACCCCAGCGCCGGCGCGAGGCGCGCACTATGACCGAATCGGCCGCGGCTGGGCAGTCCCCGACGAGGCCGTGTCGGCGCCGATGCCCTCAGTCGAAACCTGCGTCCTTGAGTGACGGCAACCAGTTGCGCGGCAGCAGGGGCCGGAGACGTGACCAGTCGCGGCGCAGACGCTCCGCAAACAGCGGTTGTCCGAGCTGACGGGCTACTGCCTGTACCCGCGACGCCGGCTGTCGCTGCAAGACTTCGGACAGCGCCAGGCGGGTGGACTCCGGCAGCGCGCCTGCCAGCGGCAGCAGGTATCCCAGCGATTCGCTGCGCAACGCTGATTCGAACAGAGGCCCGATCAGATCCAGATCGGCCAGAAGCGGATATTCCCCCAGCCGCTGGACCAGCGTGGAATCCAGTCCACGCAGTACGGTCAGCAGCGGCTCGTGCAGTCCGGTGCGGTTGGCGGTCTGCAGCAGACTGACGAGAATCGTCTCCTGACCAGCCAAGCCCAGGCGCGCAAGACGACCTCGCGATTCATTGCCAACCTGTTCCATCAGCGTCAGCGCCTGCGGCCACAGCTGCTCCGGATCGGCTGCCGTTGTCGCGATGATCGAGCGGATGCGGCGATCATCGAACAGGCCCACCAGCTCATTCAGCCGCTCGCGCGACTCGACGAAGAAGCCGACCCGCAGCACGGCGACATCCGGCATGGTCTTGGCAACTGCTGCAATCGCTTCATCGGTGATGAACTCGACGAAGCGCGCCATCGTCAGATACTCGCCGCGCCGCAACAACTCGGCGGCAACGGCCACAATCACCGGCAGCGGCATCCGCCCCAGAGTCGCCGCTGCGCTGCGCGGATCCAGGTGCAGACAGACCTCGGCGAGAAAAGGCGTCGACAGACGCCTGGCGACTTCGATCACCTGATCGGGATCCATCAGGCCGGCGACGCGCGCACAGATCATGGGCCCCATCACGCGCTCGGCAATGGTCGCGACGACGGCAGCGGGGAGCAGCCGGGTCGCGGCGACCAGCCGGCCAAACAGAGCGCGGTCCTCCTCCACCATGGAACGCGCCACAGCCTCGCGGACCGCACGCAGATCGGCCACGCTGGCCCGCGACAGATAGTCCAGCTCGGCGACGGGCACACCCAACAGTCGCGCAAGCTTGATCCGTTCGGCCTCGATCAGCAGCCAGCTCATGGACTATCCCAGCAGCACGCGGCGCACGAGGCCGCGCAGCAGCGCCGGCACATGCTGCAAGGCGCGCTCGGCCGAGGCCTGCAGGGCTTCTCGCTGATGCACGCGGGCCTGCCGGATGGCCGTGGCCAACCGTGCGCGGGCCTCGGCATCCAGGGACAACAACTCCGGCAAGGCGGCGCCCGCCGTGCCCAATTCCTGTTGCAGGGGATCGCCCGCCGAACCCGTCTTGCCGCGCCGCGCCATGGGGGCGGTCGTTACTCGACGGCGGGCGCAGGTTCGCCCGACTCATCCTCGGCATCCTCGGCCTCGATACGGTCGAGACCGACCAGACGATCGCCTTCAACCGGCCGCATGATGCGTACCCCCTGGGTGTTGCGGCCGGCAATCCGGACCTCGGCTGCACGGGTGCGGATCAGGTTGCCGGTTTCCGAAATCAGCATGATCTCGTGGCTGTCATCGACCACGATCGCACCGATCAGGCGGCCGGTCTTGTCATTCAGCTGCTGGCCGATCACACCCTGGCCACCACGGCCCTTGCGCGGGAACTGATCGATCGGCGTGCGCTTGCCGAAACCAAACTCAGAGACCGTCAGGATGTCGCCGCTGACACCCGGCACGATCAAGGCAATGACGCGGGCGCCCTCGCCGCTGACCTCACTGGCATCGTCCGCTTCGGTCCCGTCGACCACCGCCTCGTCGCCCTCAACTTCCTCTTCACTGCCGGCGAAGGTCTTGACCAGACGCATGCCACGCACGCCCGTGGCACCGCGACCCATCGAGCGCACTTCGGCCTCGTTGAAGCGCATCGCACGACCGGCATCGGAGATCAGGATGATGTCATTGCCGCCACTGGTCAGCGCGACATCGACCAGCGCGTCATCGACGCGCAGATCGACCGCGATGATGCCGTTGGAGCGCACATTCTGGAATGCCGACAGCTCGGTTTTCTTGACCGTGCCGCGGCGCGTGACCATGAAGATGAAAGCCTTCTGCGAGGGATCGGTCGCGCCGGGGGCTGCGTCGTCGAAGGACTTGATCGGCAACACCGCGTTGATGCGCTCGCCGGATTCCAGCGGAAGGATGTTGTTGAACGGCTTGCCGCGCGATCCCCGCGAGCCGGAAGGCAACTCGAACACGCGCAGCTTGTAGCACTTGCCAGCGCTGGTGAAGCACAGCAGCGTGTCGTGCGAATGCGCGACCCACAGGCGATCGACGAAATCCTCGTCCTTGGTGGTCGCCGCAATCTTACCGCGACCGCCACGCTTCTGCGCCTGATACTCGGTGAGCGCGACAGCCTTGACGTAGCCCTCATGCGACAGCGTGACGACCATGTCCTGCGGCGCGATCAGGTCTTCATGCGCGATGTTGAGCGCAGCGTCGGTGATCTCGGTGCGGCGCGCATCACCGTAGTTTTCCTTGATCTCCAGCAATTCGCCGCGGATCACCGACAGCAGACGCGCCTCGGAGCCGAGGATGTCGAGGTAGTCGAGAATCGATTCGAGCAGTGCCTTGAATTCCTCGTGGATCTTGTCCTGCTCCAGACCGGTCAGTCGGTGCAAACGCAGCTCCAAAATCGCCTGGGCCTGGGCTTCCGACAGGCGGTAGCCACCGTCGACGATGCCAAATTCCGCGGCCAGGTCCATGGGGCGGGAGGCGTGGCTGCCCGCGCGCTCCAGCATGGCCGTCACCGGCCCCGGCGCCCAGACGCGGGACATCAGCCCGGCGCGCGCCTCGGCAGGATTGGGCGAGCGCTTGATCAGTTCGATGATCTCGTCGATGTTGGCCAGCGCAACCGCAAGGCCCTCGAGCACGTGGGCACGCTCGCGCGCCTTACGCAGCAGGAAACGGGTCCGGCGCGTCACCACCTCGCGACGATGGCGGACGAAGATCTCCAGCAGCTGCTTCAGCGACAGGACGCGCGGCTGCCCGTTGTCCAGCGCGACCATGTTGAGGCTGAACACGGTCTGCAGCTGCGTCTGCTGGAACAGGTTGTTGAGCACGACCTCGGCGTTCTCGCCGCGACGCAGCTCGATCACCATGCGCGTGCCGTCCTTGTCGGACTCGTCGCGCAGCTCCGTGATGCCCTCGA
>JBEIOK010000092.1:0-10494 GCA_040377605.1 Nevskiaceae bacterium
ATCCTGGATTGGAACCGATTGCCGCTGCCGGGTTCCCCTCCAGAGCTCAGCGCCTGGCGAACCGGTAGTGCGCCACGCCCCACTCGTTGCCGTTGGCGTAGCCGAACAGCTCGGCCACGGCCATGTAGAACATGCGCCACCGCTGGAACCAGATCGCAGCGTCCTTCTCACCATAGCCGGCGCGAAAGACCTGCATGATCTCGGCTTTTCGGGCGTCCATACCGGCCAGCCAATGGTTGGAGGTCTTCTCGTAATGCGTACCACTGACCCACCACTGCTGCTCCAGCTTCACGTCGTCCTGGAAGTTCAGCAGCAGGTTCTCGCTCGGCATCGTGCCACCGGTGAAGAAGTACTGGCTCATCCAGTCTGTCTGGTTGGCGACCTGGAAGTGATACGCCAGCAGCTTGTGAACGAAGATATGGATGAACAGCTTGGCGTCCGGCTTCATCCAGCGCGCGACCTTGGCCAGCAGCAGGCCGTAGTTCTTCATGTGCTCGAACATCTCGATCGACAGCACGCGATCAAATCCGGGCTCAACCCCGCCCGCCGGGAAATCGAAGCTGACGATGTTGCCGGTCAGGATCTGCAGGTTCTTGAGCCCGCGCTCGGCGGCACGCTTGAGGATGAACTCGCGCTGGCCATTGGAGTTGGACAGACCGACGACCTGCGAATTCGGATAGCGCTCTGCCAGCCACAGGGACAGGGAGCCCCAGCCGCAGCCCAGATCCAGCAGGCGCTGGCCGTCCTGCAGCCCCGCACGCTCGGCATAGAGACGCAGCATCAGCTCCTCGGCCTCCGCCAGGGATTCGCGCCCGGTCGGATACAGCGCACAGGAATACTTCAGGCGCGGCCCCAGATGCAGATGGAAGAACTCGGCCGGCACTTCGTAGTGCTGCTCGTTGGCTGCCGTGGTCTCGACCGCGATCGGGCTGGCACGCAGCTCGGCCAGGAAGCGGTTGAAGCGTTGTGAGCGCCCTTCACCATTGTCGCTGGACTCGTCCACCAGGCGTTGCTTCATCAGCTGGCGCATGCCCAGGCGCGAGAGGGAATCGGGAATCAGGCCGCGTTCACAAAGGTCGATGACGTTCATCTGAATGGTGTACAGGTCACTGGAGGCGCTCGAAAATCGAGCTGAGAGGGAACTATGCGGCCGTTGGCAGCCTGAATGCGATCCGCTAAGGTTCATCCAAGGGCTGGGGAAACGGTCCGCAATCAATTCTGTTTGGGGACATACCATGCGCGGACTCGCATCCTTCAGCCTGTGCTGTATTACGGCATTCCTGCTATCCGGATGCGGCGGTACGCCCAAAAAACCGGCGGCGGTCAAAGAGGTCAAACGCTACGAGGCGAGGGTTACGCCGGGGGGCGTTCAGGTCCAGCCACGGGTCGTCAGGGCCTGGCTTGAAGACATTGAGCGCGACGCGTCGGCTGCCACCCTGCTGAAGAAGCTGGAAGACTTTCAGTACATCGGCGGCATGGCCATCAGCCCGAAAGGGGACGTGTTGACGTTCTCGCTGATCGAGATCGTCCAGACCAAATCGGTCGAAGTCGAGAAACAAAAGGCCGGCACGGAAGAAGCCAGTGCCCCGCAGACCGGCACCCTGGCGACCGACGGCTTGCGGGTCGTGGGCAATCTGCGCTCCATGCATGCGATTGAGGGCGGCGGCATCACCCAGATCACCAACGGCAGCTGGTTCGATACGGATCCAGCCGTCGGCCCTGGGGGGATGCTGACGTTTGCGGCCAATCGCATGCGCCCGCGCGGCATGGATCTGTTCCGCATTTCCCTGGAACGCTCGGGCGGCGTCTCCGTCGTCCGCCAGGGAGGCGACGGCTACAGTTCCTCGCCATCACTGGCGCGCGATGGCACTGTTGCCTTCGAGTTTCTCCCGGTTTACGACGGCGATATCCGCGCAGCCGAAAGCTACCCGCAGATCTGGGTTCAGGGCGGTGCCGTACCCTTCCCCACCCAGCTGCGCGAAGGCACCGAGCCGGCGATCTCGCCGGATGGCAGCGAGATTGCCTACATCGGACGCGACGGCCAACTGTGGGTGATGCCGGTCACGGGCCAGACGCCGGTTCAGCTGACGACCTCGACCCTGCCCAAGGATCCGGTCACCGGCCGGCCGATGGAAAAGCGAGCCCCCAGTTGGACACCGGATGGCACGCGTCTGGTCTATTCAGCCGCGGATGGCAAGGATGGCCAGGAAAAGCCCAATTACGACGTCTGGATGATCTCCAAGCTCGGGGGCAACGCGCGCCAGCTCACCACCAATGGCTCTGAAGACCGGCTCCCGGTCGTCGATCCGGACCAGAAATATATCTACTTCGTCTCCAACCGGGGATTCAAGGAAGGCCTCTGGCGCATCCCCTTCCCGATCTGAATCTCATCGCTCCGGAGCCCTTGATATGCGTATCCTCACCCGTTTGAGCGCCCTTCTGGCGCTGACGCTTTGCGGCTTGAGCCATGCCAACCCTCAGATTGCGGCAGGGTTCGTCGTCGGACAGTCCACCTACTCTCGCCTGGCACCGATCACTGGCGCCGCAGAGGACGCTCGCTTGGTCGCCTCTTCTCTGACCACACAGGGAACAAAAGTCGTCAGCGGAACCAACCTCACGCGCGTCGAATGGAACGCGAAGCTGCGCGAGTTCCAGCAAGCGGTCGCACAAGCTGAAACGGCGGTGTTCTACTTCTCAGGGCACAGCCTGTCGATTAACGGCAAGAACTATCTGATTCCGGTAGACGCCAAACTTGAGGATCTGAAAAACCCCGCCGAACATCTCATCGACACTTCGGAGTTGCTGTCGATATTCAAAAGCGTGCGCCAGACACTTATCGTCTGGGACGGCTGTTGGCTGCTGTCGCGCACTGAAATCAAGGGCAGCATCGTCAATAACGTGCCCTGCGCCGATCCGCTGCTGTTGCTGGCACCACGCAGTGTCAGCGTGACACGCTCGTCGGTCAGGGGCCTGCAACTGGTCGATGCCGGCAACTCCACGTTTGGCGTTGCTGCTGCCGAAGCGCTGGGCACCGGACTGGGGCCAGTCCTCACCGCCGCGGTGCGCATCCAGGAAGCTCACTTCGCCCTGGACCGGAGCATTCCGCCGCTGTCCTCCACGCTATTGCCGGGCGACGCCGGGGCGGCCTCCGCGCTCGGCGGCGACCCGGAAGCCGCCGCCAAAGCGGTGGCAGAGGCCGCTGACACCATCGTGCTGCAGCTTTCGGAGACGCAGCTTGCGCCCTACGCCGATGTCCCGGCCATTGTCGCGGGGCTCCGCGCCAGCTTTGACCGGAATGCGCCGGCACCGGCCGAGGACACGGTTCAAATCGCTGCCCGTCTGATGCCGCAATTGGTCAAGGCGGGCCTGACACCCGATCCCGCGACACTGGCTGACTATCGGCAGCCTTACAGCTTCGGCCTGGGCCGGAAGCTGGGGCAACAATTGCAACAACGCGGGGTGCGCCGATTGCCCGATGTCGCGGCACTTGGCGCCGGCATCGAAAGCCGTTTAGCGGCACTGGTGCCAAGCCCGGCAGCCGAAAGCGCTCCCGCCGCCGACACCCCTCCATCGCGCGACGCAGCAGTGGCACGCGCCGAGGGCGAGAAGATGCTGGCTGCCGCCGCCAGTCGACCCGGCGCGCTGCGCTCACCCAGCGGCCTCGTGTACGAGGTAACGCAACCTGGCACCGGAAAATTGCCGCTGCCCAGCGGCACCGTGCAGTTGCATCTGATCACGACGCTCGCTGACGGGCAGGCAGTGGAAGACACGCGTGCCGCCGGCACCCCGAAAAAAGTAGCGGTCAACAGCCTGCCTGCTGGCATGCAGGAAGGGTTGTTGCTGATGCGCGAAGGCGCGCGCCTGAAACTCTATATCCCGTCGGACATCGCCTTCGGCTCCACCGGCAACGAGCGGATCGGACCCAACGAGTCACTGATGGTGGATATCGAATTGCTTAAGGTCGAATGACTCGCTGCGATTAACGACGCGGCGGCCAGGGAATCAACACGCTGGTCGTGCGCACATACTCGGCGTAGCCCTTCTTGCGCTGGGCCATCTCGGCTTCCAGCAAGGGGACACCGGACATCTTGAGCAGCAGGAAGGCCATTACCAGCGGCGCGGCCAGGGACAGCCAGCCCCACGGGGCAGCAATCACCAGTGGCACATAAGCCAGCCAGTGGACGCATTCGAAGAAGTAGTTGGGATGCCGTGAGTAGCGCCACAGCCCGTCGCGGCACACGCGGCCCTTGTTGGCCGGATTGCGGCGAAAGCGTTCCATCTGACGGTCGGCGATGCCCTCACCGAGCACCGAGACCACGGCAATCGCCACCGCCAGCAGCATGGCCGCGGTGCCGGGGCTGTCACTGCGATAGGCCACGGTCAGGAACGCAGACGCTGACAGCATCAGCGTGAATAGATTCTGGAACTGGAAGAACCAGAACATATTGCGGTTGGCCTTGGCGCCCCACTGTTCACGGAAACGCGCATAGCGCCAGTCCTCCGGCTTGCCATGGTTGCGCGCCCACAGATGCCAGCCCAGGCGCAGACCCCAGAGCCCGCCCATCAGGCCCATCAGCAGTCGCAGCTCCGGCGGCGCCGTGCCCAGGACGGCATAGACCACGGCCAGGCCGCCCAGGGTCCAGGCCCAGATCGCATCGACCAGCCCCGCGTTGCGGGTGCGCAGCTGCAGCGCCCAGGCGAACGTCTTGGCGGCAAACACGAGGACTACGGTCACTCCAAAAGCATGTAGAGGGGTCATGGCGGAGACGGTTTAGACTTCGTCACTCTATACGCAGGAGTTTGCAGAATGGATTTAGCGCCGGCCAAGCAGCTGCTGGAAAGCGGCATTCCCTTTGTGAAGAACAGCGGCCTGAAGGTGCTGGAGTTGCGCCGCGGCTATGTCAAATGCCTGATGCCGTTCCAGAACAACGGCAACCACATCGGCACGATGTACGCGGGCGCCCTGTTCACGCTGGCGGAAATTCCGGGAGGCGCAGTATTCCTGTCCTCGTTCGATACCAGCCGCTACTTCCCCATCGTCAAGGCATTGGACCTGAAGTTCCTGAAGCCGGCCAAAAGCGACGTCACCGTGGAAATCAGCCTCAGCGACGCGCAGATCGCGGCACTGGAGGCCGAAGCCGCCGAGAAGGGCAAGGCCGAGTTCCCGCTGGACGGCGAGCTGCGCGATGCCAGCGGCGCGGTCGTGGCGACCAGCCACGGCATCTACCAGCTGCGCCGGAACGCCTGAAGCCCTCTCAGGGCGACGGCGTGTGCAGGGCGAGTAGCTGCGCGGCGCTGCCGCGCAGGCACTCGTGCCACGGCAATCCGACGATTTCGCGGCCGGTGAGACTGTCGGCGAACGGCAGTCGCTCGCCGTCTCCGATGACGTAACGGTAGTCCATGGTGACTTCGACCCCGGCAGGCAGGTCTTCCAGCGCGAAGATGAACCCGAGATGCCACAGCGCCGTCGGCCCGAAGCTGTGATTGACATAGCACTCGTCACTCCATTCCGGCGTCAGCGAAAAACGATCCTCGAACCAGCGCACACTGGATTCGACCTCCAGGGAGCCGGCGGGGTACTGGCGCAGTTTCGACTCGGACCAGACCGTGTGCACGTTGTCCGGCGCGATGATCACGCTTCCCCGGCACACGGCCTCATCAAGGAACAGGCCGCGGCCCGCGTTCGGGATGCGGGAGGCCTCGACACGGTAGCGGGGCAGGATCACGCGGCGAGTCAGTGGCGCGCGGCGCTGTCCGGCTGCATGCGCGCACGCAGAAACAGGTCCTGGGCATCCGCCGGCGTGAACACGTAGGCACGGCCACAGAATTCGCAGGTCACCTCCACCGACGGATGCTCGCGCAGGTGGTCGTTGATCTCGTCCTCGCCCAGTGACAGCAGCATCGCCGAGATGCCGGCGCGCGAGCAGCGGCAGGTCAGTGTGACCGGCTGCGGCTCGAGCAAGCGCAACTCCTCGGCATGGAACAGGCGATGCAGCACGGTGCGCGCGCCGACACTGGCCAGCTCGGCTTCCCCGAGCGTTGCGAACAGGTGCATCAGATGCTCCCAGTTCGCCTCGGTGGAGTTGAGCTCCGACAGCGGCAACCGCTGCAGGATCAGGCCACTGAGGCGTTTGGGACCCCAGGCCAGGCGCAGCAGCGTCGGCAACTGCTCGGACTGCGCGAAGTAGTGTTCCAGCGACGAGGCCAGCGAGTCGCCGTGAATGGCAACCAGTGCCTGATAGTTCTGCGCGCCAACCTCGGGCTCGATCAGCAAGCCCAGCGTGCCCTCGCGCGTGAGTTCGGCAAAACCGCCGGCTGCGTCCTCGTCACACTTGGCCATGCCGCGCACGCGCAGCCCGCTCTCGATCTGTGCCACCAGCATCTGCAGCGGGTGCTGTCCACGGAACTGCAAGCTCAGACGGCCGCTGTAGCGCGCATGCACGGCCAGCAACGGCATCGCCGCTACCGCGTGTCCGAGCAGACGCCGCACATCCGGCGGGTACGGTCGCGCGCCGAGCATGGCATCCACGCCCTCGTCGAATTCGACGATGGCGCCATGCGCGCCCAGGCCAGGGAACACGAACTCGGTCAGCTCGTTCGCCATGCGTCCGCGGTCCTCAGCCGGCCAGCTTTTCCTTGAGCAGGCGGTTCAGCGCGTCCGGATTCGCCTTGCCCTGCGTCGCCTTCATGGCCTGGCCGACGAAGAAACCGAACAGCTTGTCCTTGCCGCTACGGTATTCCGCGAGCTGACCCGGATTCTTGGCCATGACCTCTTCGATCGCCTTGACGATCGCCGACTCGTCGGTGATCTGCACCAGGCCCTTGGCCTTGATGATCGTGTCGGCATCGCCCTCACCGGCCAGCATCGCCTCGAACACATCCTTGGCGATCTTGCCCGAGATGGTCTTGTCGGTGATCCGCGCAATCAGGCCCGCAAGCTGCGCCGGCGACACCGGCGACGCTCCGATCTCCTTGCCCAGCTTGTTCAGTGCACCGAGCAGATCGGTGATGACCCAGTTGGCGCAGGTCTTGGGATCTCCACCCGAGGTCTTGACGACCGCCTCGTAGTACTCGGCCGTCGCCACTTCGGCCGTCAGCACGCCTGCGTCGTAGGCCGGCAGTGCGTACTGCTCGACGAAACGTGCCTTCTTGGCCGCCGGCAGCTCCGGCAGCGTGACGCGGATCGACTCGATGTACGCGGACGTGCAGACGACCGGCAGCAGATCGGGATCCGGGAAGTAGCGGTAGTCGTTGGCGTCTTCCTTGGTGCGCATCATCCGCGTCTCACCGGTGTCCGGATTGAAAAGACGCGTTTCCTGGACGATGGTGCCGCCGGACTCGATAACGTCAATCTGGCGCTCGATCTCGAACTCGATCGCCTTCTCGACGTAGCGGAAGGAGTTGATGTTCTTGGTCTCGGTGCGGGTACCAAACTTCTCGGCGCCCTTGCGGCGCACGGAGACGTTAGCATCGCAGCGGAACGAGCCTTCCTGCATGTTGCCGTCGCAGACACCGAGCGTGACGACGAGCTGGTGCAGCTTCTTCAGGTACGCCACCGCCTCCGCAGCCGAGCGGATGTCCGGCTCGGAAACGATCTCGATCAGCGGAGTACCGGCACGATTGAGGTCGATGCCGGACTGACCGGTGAAGTTCTCATGCAGGGACTTGCCGGCATCTTCCTCCAGATGCGCGCGCGTGATGCCGATGCGCTTGGTGACGCCATCCACCTCGATATCGAGATGACCGTGCGCCACGATCGGCAGCTCGTACTGCGAGATCTGATAGCCCTTGGGCAGATCCGGGTAGAAATAGTGTTTGCGCGCAAACACGCAGCGCTCGGCGATCTGCGCATCGACCGACAGGCCGAACTTCACCGCCATGCGTACCGCTTCCTGGTTCAGCACCGGCAGCACACCCGGAAAGCCGAGCGTGACGCCATCGGCCTGGGTATTCGGAGCTGCACCGTACGCCGTCGCGGCGCCGGAGAAAATCTTGGTCTTGGTCAGCAGCTGGCAATGGACTTCAAGTCCGATGACGGCTTCCCAACCCTCGGGGATCTGGTGGCCCATCACGCGAACTCCTTGGGCATCTGCTGGTGGAAATCGGTGGCCTGCTGATACTGGTGCGCGGCGTTGAGCAAGCGCGCCTCGTCGAAGAAGTTACCCATCAGTTGCAGGCCGATCGGCAACCCGTCGACGAAGCCGCAGGGCAGTGACATCGCCGGAATGCCGGCGAGGTTGGCGGCGATGGTGTAGATGTCGTTGAGATACATCGACACGGGATCATCGGTCTTGCTGCCGAGCTTGAACGCGACGTCGGTCGCGGTCGGCCCCAGCACCAGATCGACCCCATCGAACGCACGGCGGAAATCCTGATAGATCAGGTTGCGCACCTTCTGCGCCTGCAGATAGTAGGCGTCATAGTAGCCATGGCTCAGCACGTAGGTGCCGATCATGATGCGGCGCTGCACTTCCGCGCCGAAGCCCTCGCCGCGCGAGCGCTTGTACAGCTCTTCCAGCGTCTTCACGCTCTCGGCGCGATGGCCATAGCGCACGCCGTCGAAGCGCGCGAGGTTGGAACTGGCCTCGGCCGGCGCAACGACGTAATAGGTCGGTACCGACAGCGGCGAGTTCGGCAGGGAGATTTCCGAGATCACGGCCCCGAGGGCCTCGAACTGCCGCACCGCCGCCATCACGCGTTCCCGCGCCGCCGGCGCGAGGCCCTCGGCAAAGTATTCCTTGGGCAGGCCGATGCGCAGGCCCTTGATCGACTGGTTCAGTCCGCCGACCAGATCGTCCACCGGACGCTCGATGCTGGTGGAATCCAGCGGGTCGAATCCGGACATGGCCTGCAGCACGTGGGCGGCATCTTCGGCGCTGCGCGCGACCACGCCGGCCTGATCGAGGCTGGAGGCGAACGCGATCATGCCGTAGCGGGATACCCGGCCGTAGGTGGGCTTGATCCCGGTCAGGTTGGTCAGCGCTGCCGGCTGGCGAATCGAACCGCCGGTATCGGTGGCCGTGGCCACGGGTGCCAATCCCGCAGCGACCGCGGCGACCGAGCCGCCCGAAGAGCCGCCAGGCACACGCGTCACGTCCCAGGGGTTTTTCACCGGGCCGTACCAGGAGGTTTCGTTGGACGAGCCCATCGCGAACTCGTCCATGTTGCACTTGCCGAGCATCACCATGCCGGCATCCCGATGCAGCTTCTGCACGATGGTCGCGTCATAGGGGGCGATGAAGCGGTCGAGCATCTTCGAGCCGCAGCTGGTGCGGACCCCGGTCGTGCAGAAGATGTCCTTCTGCGCCAGCGGGATGCCGGTCAGCGTGCCGCCCTGACCACGGGCCAGCAGGGCATCGGCCGCGTCGGCCTGCGCCAACGCCTGCTCCGGCGTCACGGTGATGAAGCTGTTGAGCGTCTGGTCGTGCGTCCCGATGCGGCCGAGAAAGTGCTGTGTCAGCTCCCGTGACGAGAACTTCCGGGCCCTGAGGCCCTCGCCAAGCTGCTTGATGGATAAACGATGCATAACTGGGGGTCTCTGTGACGGGATGCCTGCCGCTGCGGCATCCGGTCTGTTGCGCGAGGTCTCGAGGCAATATCGGCAGGCCCTAGAAAGCCCTCGGGGGGTGTCCCTGGGGACAGACGGCCACGAAAGCCTTCACTCGATCACTTTGGGAACCAGGTACAAGCCGTCCTCGACCGCCGGCGCGATGGCCTGGAAGGCCTCGCGCTGATCGACTTCGGTCACCGTGTCCGGACGCAGGCGCTGGGTCATTTCCAGCGGATGGGCCATCGGTGCGACCCCCTGGGTCTGGGCGGCGGACAGCTGGTCCACCATGCCGAGGATGTTGGACAGTTGCTGGGCATAGGCCTCGACCTGACCGGCTTTCAGCTCCAGCCGGGCCAGATGGGCCACTTGTTTGACTTGTTCGGGACTCAGGCTCATGGGCGCTCTTGGCCCCGCAACAGTCCGGAAAAGACCCTAGGCTGGCGGGGAAAATCGTTTAAGATGTGCAGCCGCACAATTCTACTGGATTGTGCCCTGCCGGTCGCGCAGGCTCTGTATCCCCATAACGAAAGAACCTTGCGGTTCTTCAGCACTCATCACCGACCCGGGCCCATCGAGATGTTCGACGCCGTACGCCGTTTGTTTGTCAACGACCTGTCCATCGATCTGGGCACCGCCAACACGCTGGTGTACGTGCGCGACGAAGGTATCGTCCTCAACGAGCCGTCGGTGGTCGCGATCCGCATGGACGCCCGTGGCGCCAAGAAGATCGAGGCCGTCGGCATCGACGCCAAGCAGATGCTGGGCCGCACCCCGACCAACATCACCACGGTGCGCCCGCTGCGCGACGGCGTCATCGCCGACTACACCGTCACCGAGAAGATGCTGCAGCACTTCATCCGCAAGGTGCAGAAGGGCCGCATGATGCGGCCGATGACCCGCGTCGTGGTCTGCGTCCCCTACGGCTCGACCCAGGTCGAACGCCG
>JBEIOK010000143.1:0-6911 GCA_040377605.1 Nevskiaceae bacterium
CCGCTCCGGCCTCACGGCCGAAGCGGGATCCGGATCAATGGGCCTTGGCGCTGCCGTGAACGGCAGTGACTTCGGCATCCGACAGCTTCGGCGGATCTTCGAAGGTGTGATACGGCGCCGGCGACGGCACCGTCCACTCCAGACCATGCGCGCCTTCCCAGACGCGGCCCGGCAGGTTCTGCTTGCGGCCACCCCAGCCATAGCAGCTGGCGAGCATGTTGTAGACGAAGATGAACTGGGCGAGGAAGAAGCCGAAGGCGCCGATCGACGACCAGACATTGAAATCCGTGAACTGCACCGCGTAATCCGGGACGCGCCGCTGCATACCGGCCAGACCCGAGAAGTGCTGCGGGAAGAAGGTCACGTTGATGAAGATCGCCGACAGCCAGAAGTGCCACTTGCCCAGCGACTCGCTGTACATGCGCCCGGTCCACTTCGGGATCCAGTAGTACACGGCGGCGATGATCGAGAACACCGCGCCCGGCACCAGCACGTAGTGGAAGTGCGCGACAACAAAGTAGGTGTCGTGGTACTGGAAGTCCACCGGCGTGATCGCCAGCATCAGGCCCGAGAAGCCGCCGATCGTGAACAGGAACACGAAGGCCAGCGCGAATAGCATGGGCGTCTCGAAGGTCATCGAACCACGCCACATCGTCGCCACCCAGTTGAACACCTTCACCCCGGTCGGCACCGCGATCAGCATCGTTGCGAACATGAAGAACAGTTCGCCAGCCAGCGGCATACCCACCGTGAACATGTGGTGCGCCCAGACGATGAACGACAGGAACGCGATCGAGGCGGTCGCGTACACCATCGAGTCGTAACCGAACAGCGACTTGCGGGCGAACGTCGGAATGATCGTGCTGACGATACCGAACGCCGGCAGGATCATGATATAGACCTCAGGGTGCCCGAAGAACCAGAAGATGTGCTGGAACATCACCGGGTCACCACCCCCGGCCGCCGTAAAGAAGCTGGTGTGGAAGTACTTGTCGGTCAGCAGCATCGTCACCGCGCCGGCGAGCACCGGCATGACGGCGATCAGCAGGTAGGCCGTGATCAGCCAGGTCCAGACAAACAGCGGCATCTTGAGCAGGGTCATGCCCGGGGCGCGCATGTTCAGGATCGTGACGACGACGTTGATCGCGCCGGTGATCGACGAGATACCCATCAAATGCACGGCGAAGATGAGGAACGGGAATGCCGTGCCGGTCTGCAGCACCAACGGCGGATACATCGTCCAGCCACCCGCCGGCGCACCGCCGGGCATGAACAGCGTGCCGATCAGCATCGCGAAAGCGAAGGGCAGAATCCAGAAGCCCCAATTGTTGACGCGCGGCAAGGCCAGGTCGGAGCAACCGATCATCATCGGCACCATCCAGTTCGCCAGACCGACGAAACCGGGCATGACGCCGCCGAAAATCATGACGAGAGCATGCATCGTCGTCATCTGGTTGAAGAATTCCGGATTGACGAACTGCAGACCCGGCATCCACAACTCGGCACGAATCACCAGCGACATCAGGCCGCCGATGAAGAACATCGTGAACGCAAAGAACAGGTACAGCGTTCCGAGGTCCTTGTGGTTGGTGGTCTTGATCCAGCGCATGATCCCCTTGTCGGGACCATGGTGCGCGTGATCGTCGTGTCCGTGCGCGGCGTCGTGAGCGTGATCGTGATGGGCCATGGCTAAAACTCCTGAATCTCTGAACGCTTACTGGCGAGCGGCAGCAACAGCGGCGGGCAGCACGGCATCGCCGCTGTTGCCCCAGCTGTTGCGGGTGTAGGTGACAACGGCAGCGAGGTCGTCATCGCTCAGATGCTTGAACGGCGGCATCAGATTCTTCCCGTTCAGCAGCTGGGCAATCTGGGCGTCGGCCGGCCCCTTGACCATCTTGCTGCCGACCAGCGACGGGAAATTCGGCGGCAGGCCTTGGCCGTTGGCCTGATGGCAGGCCGCACAGTTGGCTTTGTAGACGCCCTCACCCTTCTTCACGAGTTCATCCTTGCTCGGCGCCTTGGGTGCTGCGACCGCGGCCTGCGACGCGGCAGCGACTTCAACCGGCGCTGCATCGGCAGCGACGGCAGCGGCATCGCTGGCCACCGCAACGGGCTCGGCGGCCGCGACTTCAACGCCCTTCTTGCCGGCGATGAATGCGTCGTACTCTTCCTGCGGAACCGCCTTGACGACGATCGGCATGAAGCCGTGGTCACGGCCGCACAGTTCGGCGCAAACACCACGGTACGTGCCCGGCTGATCGATCTTGGTCCAGGTCTCGTTGACGTAACCCGGGATGGCGTCCTTCTTCACCGCCAGCTCAGGCACCCACCAGGCGTGAATGACGTCATTGGACGTGATCAGGAAACGAACCTTCTTGCCCACCGGCAGCACCAGCGGATTGTCGACGTCGACCAGGTAATTCGGCACCGAGGTCGGATCGATCCCCGACTTCAGCTGGCGGGCCGCATTGGACTCGGCGCTCAGCGTCGAGAAGTAGCTGACGTCCTCGCCCAGATACTCATACTGCCATTTCCACTGATACCCGGTGACCTTGACGGTCATGTCGGAGTTGCGCACATCCTCCATCTTGATCAGCGTGCCGGCCGCCGGCACCGCCATCAGAATCAGGATCAGGAAGGGCGCGGAGGTCCACAGGATCTCCACCGTGGTGGATTCGTGGAAATCGGCCGGCTTCGGGTTCTTGGAGCGGCGATGGAACACGATCGACCAGATCATGACGCCGAACACCACCGTACCGATCGCGACGCACCACCAGAACATCAGCATGTGGAGGTCGAACACCTCCCGGCTGATTTCGGTCGCCCCTGTCGGCAGGTTGTAGCCGCCACTGGTCTCCGTGTAGGCCTGCGCTGCGGCAGCCGCCAGGGTCATCACGGTACCTGCGGCGACGCGCGCCAGCCATCCCTTCTTCGACATCATCACTCTCCCAAAGGCAACTCTTGCGCGGACACCGTGTCCGCCACGCCCGGCTGACGACGCCAGCCCGGCTTCAGCAATTCCTGGATGCGCGCCTTCAGTTGCTCGCGCTCCTCATCGGTCAGACAGCGCCCGATTTCCACCTTTTGGCCCGCACTGGCCAGGATCAGCCGCGTCGGCGCATGCCGTGTCGGCCCCGGCTCCAGCACCACCCGCGTCCAATACCGAATCATTTCGACCCGGCTCGAGGCGCCACGACCCGCCAACCCAAATGCGACCTCAACCCGCTCGGCGCCGAACGTCAGCACCTCCCGATAGGCGTTGCGCCGCACCGACACCCAGAGCGCCGCACCAAGCGCTGCGAGTTCCAGCCCCGCAAACGGCACCACCGGCCAGAATCCCATCGCGGCGAAACCGCCGGCGATCCCGAGACCGATCAGCGCCATCGACCCCATGAACCACTGCGCCTGACGCACCGACAGCGAGGCGTTGGGGCCAATCACGATCCGGGAGTCGTCAGGCATGGGCCAAGGGCAAGGCTTAAGCCGCGGAATTGTAGTGCATGCGCCAAAAGCGGCGCAAAGGAAACAGGCGATCGCCACTGTCCAGCCACGGGCGGGGCCACTAGCGCGAGTATCACGAGGACTCGCGCCCAGCCCCCCCCGGCGGCCCTCACGTGCGCCGCAGACCCGCCCGGGTCTCCGCGGTATCGAGCGCCTGCTGTGCCGCAGCGCCGTCGATGTCCTCACCGACGACACCCCACAGCGGAACCTGCAGCCGCATCCTCAGGCTGTCCAGGTTTTCAGCCCAACGGGGTTGCCGCGGAGGCAACTGGTTGGCAACCCAGCCGGCCAGTGGCGTGCGGCGCGCAATCGATTCGGCACTGAGCAGCGCGTGATTGAGGCATCCCAGGCGCAGCCCGACAACCAACACCACCGGCCACTGTCGGTCGGCCACCCAGTCCGCCAGCGTGGCGTGGTCGTTCAGCGGCACCTGCCACCCTCCGGCCCCCTCGACCACGATCAGTTCGTGTCGCGACGCCAGCCGGGCATGCCCCGCGTCCAACGCCTCGAGCCGGATCGTCGTACCGGCCTCCCGGGCCGCCAGATGCGGCGCGATCGGCGGCTCGAAGGCGAGCGGGTTGATGGCGTCGTAGGGCTCGACGTGATCACTCGCCGCCTGAAGCGCGAGCGCGTCGTCGTTGTGCAGCGCGCCTGCCGACGTTCGCGAACAGCCGCTGGCGACCGGCTTGTAGCCGCAGGCGTCAATGCCCTGCGCCCGCGCCAGACGGATCAGCGCGGTACTGATGCGGGTCTTGCCGACCCCGGTATCAGTGCCGGTCACGAATAGCGTGTGGGCGCTCACGCCAGCGCAACAGATTCAGCCCGCAGGGCTTCGGACAGGGCCTCGACCAACGCATCGATCTGGTCCGGCTGGTGCGCCGCGGAGAACGTGATGCGCAGGCGCGCGGTGCCCGGCGGCACGGTCGGTGGCCGAATCGCCGCGACCCAGAATCCGCGCTGCAACAGGGCCTGGGACAGCCTCAAGGCGCGGCCTTCATCGCCGAGCAGCAGCGGCTGGATCGGCGTCTCCGACGCACCGAGCGCGATGCCCGCCTGCTCGCAGCCCGCACGGAAGCGCGCGATGGCAGCAAACAGGGCACGACGACGCTCGTCCCCCTCGGGGCCGGCGACGATGCGCACACTTGCCCGGGCGGCGGCGGCGACGGCGGGCGGCGGCGCGGTGGAAAAGACCCAGCTGCGCGCACGCTGGATCAGGTATTCGATCAGGTTTTCGTCGCCGGCCACGAAGGCGCCGGCAGCACCCAACGACTTACCCAGTGTCGCGACGTGAATATCGACCTGTCGGGGCACGAACGCGCCTTGGGTCGCATTCGCGAAATGGTCCAGGCTGCCGCGACCCGCCCCGCCAAGCACACCGAGACCGTGCGCGTCGTCAATCATCAGCGCGGCACCGTGCCGCTGCGCCAGCGCGGCGAGCGCCGGCAACGGCGCAAGATCGCCGTCCATGCTGAAGATGCCGTCGGCACACAACAGCGTCAGGCCTTCAGCCGCTGTTTCCTCCTGCAGCACTGCGGCATATGCATCGACATCCGCGTGCGCGACGCGCCGGTACCGCGCGCCGGACAGGCGCCCCCCGTCGATCAGCGAGGCATGATTGAGTTCATCGGCGACCAGCCGATCCTGCTTGCCGAGCAGGCCACGCAGCACGCCGAGGTTCGCGGCCCAGCCAGTGCTGAACAACAGGGCGCGCGGACGTCCGAGCCAGGCCGCCAACTCTTCCTCCAGCGCCTGGTGCTCGCGGTTATAGCCGGAGATCAGCGCCGCGGCACCGCTGCCCGTGCCCGACTGGGAGAGGGCACGCTGCGCCGCTTCAGCGACCCGCGCATCGGCAGCGAGCCCGAGATAATCGTTGCTGCAGAAGTTGATGCACTCGCGTCCGTCCACACGAATGCGCGCACCGTGCGCCCCCTCGACCACGCGGCGCACGCGATACCGCTGCGCCGCTCGCGCCGCATCGAGGCCCTCCCGCAGGCGTTGCTGCAGCGGTGTCGGGGACATCGCGCCCTCGCCCATCGTCCCGGCAATCAGGCGTGCTGGCAGGCAGCGCCGTGATGATGATCATGCCGGCCGCAGCCCCCGGCGACTGGCGGCATCGACGTCGCACAGGAGGACGCGGCTTCGGTCGCCACCGTCCCCTCGGTGCGGATGCCCAGGCGTGCGAACAGCGCGCGGTCCTTGGCGTTCTGCGGGTTGTCGGTCGTCAGCAGCTTGTCGCCGTAAAAAATGGAGTTGGCGCCGGCGAGGAAGCACATCGCCTGCAGCTCATCGCTCATCTCGGTGCGGCCCGCCGACAGACGCACATAGGAGGTCGGCATCAAGATGCGGGCCACCGCAATCGTGCGGACGAATTCCAGCGGATGCAGCGCAGATTCGCCGTGCAGCGGCGTGCCCTCGACCTGCACGAGATTATTGATCGGCACGCTCTCCGGATGCGGGGTCATGATCGCCAACTGGCGCAGCAGCTCGGCACGATCCTCGGGCTGCTCGCCCATGCCGACAATGCCGCCGCAGCAGGTCTTCATGCCGGCCTTGCGCACGTTCGCCAGCGTGTCGAGGCGGTCCTCGTAGGTGCGCGTCGTGATGATCTTGCCGTAGAACTCGGGCGAGGTATCGAGGTTGTGGTTGTAGTAGTCCAGACCCGCGTCGGCCAAGCGCTGCGCCTGGTGCTCCTTGAGCATGCCCAGCGTCAGGCAGGTCTCCATGCCGAGGCGCTTCACCTCACGCACCATCGTCTCGACCTTGTCGAGATCGCGGTCCTTCGGTGCGCGCCACGCAGCGCCCATGCAGAACCGCGTCGCTCCGTTGGCCTTGGCCTCGCGCGCTGCGTCCAGCACGGCATCGACATCCATCAACGGTTCCTTCTTCAGGCCGGTGTCGTAACGAACCGACTGCGGGCAGTACGAACAATCCTCCGGACAGGCACCTGTCTTGATCGACAGCAGCGTGGACAGCTGCACCCGGTTCGGCTCAAAGTGCTGACGGTGCAGCGACTGGGCGCGGAACAGCAGATCGTTGAGCGGCAACTCGAACAGCGCCTGCACCTCGGCGCGCGTCCAGTCATGGCGAAGCTCGGAAGTCGACATAACGCTCTCTCCACCCAGTGACAAAAGCATGAACAAAATAGTATTGAATGTTGATTTCACTCATTGTGTGCCGAGTGAATGCAGCCACAATGGGAGAAATCCCTGTGCACTTAGGGTGTTGCAGGCGCGGCTGGCTGTCAACTGAACCATGCGCGTTTCGGTTGACAACTGGTTGCGCGGCGCACTGGATCTGCTCGCCCCGGCACACTGTCAGTACTGTCGCAGCGCCTCGCCGGATGGCCTCGCGATCTGCGGGGACTGCCGCATGCGCCTGCCCTGGAACCGTCTCTGCTGCCCCCGCTGCGC
>JBEIOK010000010.1:0-38706 GCA_040377605.1 Nevskiaceae bacterium
GCAGCTGGAAACCGCGGACCTGCTGGTGATTGGCGTCAACACGACACGCGCCTGGCGACACAAGGACGGTGAGGTCTCGGCGGCGCAGATCGAGCAGGTGGCACGGCAGCTGCGGCGCGCGCGCGACGAGCAGTTGCGCATCGTCGTCACGCATCAGCCCGCGCATGTCTACCGCGATCGCGACCGGCACAACCTGCTGCACGGCCATGAACGCGCGGTCCACGCCTGGGCGGCAGCGGGTGCCGATTTGGTCATGGGGGGGCACATCCACCTGCCCTATGTCCGTCCGCTGCGCGATCGCCATCCAGCGCTGGCACGCGCGCTGTGGTGCGTACAGGCAGGCACCGCCGTGTCGTCCCGCATCCGCCGCGAGGCCGCCAATTCCGTGAACCTGCTCCACTATGACGCAGCCGCATCGCCCCGCCAGTGTCGGATCGAGCGTTGGGACTACGCCGCTGCCGGTCACTTCGAGCCCATCGAAACCACGGCGATTCCGCTGGATCGTGGCCCCCGCGTCGCCTGACCCCGATGTCGGAGCTCGCCCCCTTCATCGCCTCGCATCCGCTGATCACGCTGCTGATCCTGACCGGAGCGGCGTTGCTGTGTGCGGGGGTTGCATGGACGGCATTGAGCCGCCTGCGAGCGCCGATGGGGCGCTGGACGGCGCGCGGCTGGACACGCCTGGCCGCGCTCCCGCTCGCGCACCGCCTGATGCAGCGCCATGGCTGGTTGCGTCCACCCGCCACGCACGATGCGCGCGCCTTGGCACTGGATCTGGCCGCAGGATGGGTTCTCGTCATCACCCTCATGAGCCTGTTCCTGGGCATCGCCGACGAGATGGGCCTCGACGAGACCCTCGGCCGTTTCGATGATCGTCTGGCCGCCGCGTTGCGGCTGCAGCTGACCTCGGAGACCCTGCGGACATTCGCATGGCTCACACACCTGGGGGACCCGGAGGTGCTGGCGGCCCTGGGCCTGATCGTGGGCGCGCGCCTGCTGTGGCAGGGACAGCGCGGACTGGCGATGTGCTGGATCGCGGCGCTGGCCGGCACCGGCATCCTCAACCGCACGCTGAAGGCGCTGTTCGAGCGCAGCCGCCCGTTGCATGAGCATGGCTGGGCGCTGGAGCCGGATTGGAGCTTTCCCAGTGGCCACGCCTCCGGTGCCGCAGTGACCTACGGCATGCTCGCCTATCTGTGGATGCGTCAGTGGCGGGGCCCGCCGCTGCTCCTGCCCGTCGCGATCATGCTGATCCTGGTCGTGGGCTACAGCCGCATCGTGCTGCAGGTGCATTACGTCAGTGATGTGATCGCCGGCTATCTCTCTGGCGGGGCATGGCTGATCGTCTGCATCGGAACGGCCGAGGTGTTGCGCTTGCGACGCCGCCCTTCGGCTACCGTCGCATCACGTTGCCCATGAGGTCGCCGTAGCGCCGGCCGCATCGGACGGCGCGAGCCGTAGCCCGCCGGCAAGCAGGCCAGGCCTCGCATGCGCGACAATCCGTGTCCAAACGGGGCTTTGACCCCTGACAACGACAGGACACCGGGCATGAATGTGAGGTTGGGGGATCGCGTGCCACAGCGCGGCAACGCTTTTTCACGATGGCTGGGGCGCAGCGTGCTGCGACTGATGGGGTGGCGCATGGAAGGCAGCCTGCCCAATGTGCCGAAGCTCGTGCTGCTGGGGGCGCCCCACACCTCGAACATGGATGGGCTGATCGCCTTTGCGGCCCTGACGGCGCTGGGACTGCGTGCCGGCACGATGATCAAGGACAGCGCCTTTCGGGGTCCGCTGGGGGTCCTGCTGCGCTGGCTGGGCGCGTTGCCGGTGAACCGCCGCAGCCCCAAGGGCATCATCGAGCAAACGATCGATGTCTTTCAGAGCCAGCCGCAGTTCGTGTTGCTGCTTGCACCCGAAGGCACCCGATCCGCGGCACCGGACTGGAAGAAGGGCTTTCACCGCGTCGCCAGCGGCGCCGGCGTGCCGATCGTGCCTGCGGCAGCCGACTACCAGCGCAAATGTATCCGCTTTGGCGACCCGTTGATCCCCGGTGCGGATTACGACGCCGACCTGGCGACGCTGATCGCCTTTTACCGCGACTACGGCATCCCCCGGCACGAGGACCGTCTGTCACGTCCGATCGCGCTGGCCAAGGGCAAGACCTGGATCCCGAAGGCGGACGAGGATTGAACGACGCGTCCCGCTGCCACCATGCTAGTTTTGTAGCCCGATACCGGAGCCCGTCATGATGCTGGTCCTGATCTGCGCCCTTGCCGCTCTGCTCGCGGCCTACGTGCTGCAACTGCGCCGCGTCACCCGTCTCGAGCAGGCCCTGCTGACCCTGCAACAGGATCAGGGCTCACTGGCCCAGGCCTGGCAAGCGACCAGTGCCGAGGCACGCCGCCTGTTGCCGACCGGCACGGCGCTTCTGAGCATCGAGATCCTCAATCCGCTGGAACTGGCCTCCCGCGAGTCGCGGCTGGCCGGTGTGCTCGGGCAGGTCACGCCAACCCTGCTCCGCAAGCTGGTCTACGAGCGCGTGCGCGAGCAGCTGGTGCAGGACCTGCCCCAGCATGGCGTCGAGGCCGAAATCCGTCTGCACGGACTGACATGAGCACGGCAGCCGTCATCCTGCTTGGACTGGTGATCGCGCTGGCAGTGCGCAGCGAGCGGCAACTGCGGCGCGCCGGACGGCTCGGGCGGGAGGCTGCGATGGCGCTTCGCTACAGCGGCTTGCGCCTGCTGGAATTGCAGCGGCTGCAGACCCAGCAGCTGCGGCTGGAGGATGCGCAGCGACTGGCGGAAACCGCGATTGAAACCGGCACTGATGTCGCACGCAGCGTGCACATGGGCATAGCCCGCGTGCCTTTCGACGTACTCGATGCGTTGCCGGCCACTCGCGACGTCAGTCGCGTGGTGCGCCAGACCCATGACGTCATTGCCGATGCGGTTTACGGCTCGATCAAGGGGGTCAATCGCGGCATCGGTCACCTGACGCGCGGCCTGCTGAAGCCACCCACCCGCACGAACTCACGCGACGACGAGTGAATCCCGGGCCCACCGGACTGCGTAACTGCTTCCCGCTCTCTCCCTTCACGGATGCCGACATGATCACCGTTCACCACCTGAACAACTCCCGCTCGCAGCGCGTGCTGTGGCTGCTTGAAGAATTGGGGGTGCCCTACGAGGTAAAGCGCTACGAGCGCAACGCCAAGACCATGCTGGCGCCGCCAGAGTTGCGAGCGGTGCACCCGCTGGGCAAGTCACCGGTCATTACCGACGACGGCCAGGTCATTGCCGAATCGGGCGCCATCATCGAGTACCTCGCCGACCGCTACGGCAACGGCGCCCTGGCTCCGGCTCCCGGCACGCCGCAGCGACTGCGCTACAGCTACTGGCTGCACTACGCCGAGGGCTCGGTGATGCCGCTGCTGGTGATTAAGCTGGTGCTGAGCCAGGTTCCCAAGGGCGTGCCGTTGCTGATCCGCCCGGTCGCCAACGCGATCGTCAATGGCGTCGGCAGCCGCTTTCTGGACCCGAACCTGAAGCTGCATCTGCAGTACCTGGAGGGCGAGCTCAGTCGGCAGGACTGGTTTGCCGGTACGCAGTTCTCGGCTGCCGACGTGCAGATGAGCTTCCCGATCGAGGCACTGGGTGCCCGCGGCGGTGCGCTGCCGCCCAAACTGTCTGCGTGGCTGAAGCGGGTGCAGGCCCGTCCGGCTTACCAGCGCGCACTGGAGCGCGGCGGCCCGTACGCCCTGCTGAAGTGACGCCGACGCGCAATCGTCATGCCCGCTGCCTAGGCTGTCGCTCATGACGCCGCTGCCGTCCCGGCCCTTCAGCGCCGGCGATTTTCCGGAGCTCGATGTCCTGCAAACGCTGATCCAGCGTGCGGGCAGTCTGCTGCGCAGCGAGATCGTCTGCGAGATCGACCAAGGCGGAGAGCGGCTGCCGGTGCACTGCCTGGAACTGGGCAGCCGCTCGACGCAGGTTCCGGTGGTGGGCTTCTTCGGCGGTATTCACGGCGTGGAGCGCATCGGCACGCAGGTCTTGCTGGCGTTCCTGCATACCCTGATCGAGCGGCTGCAGTGGGACGATTCGCTGGGCTTGCTGCTGGAGCGCGTGCGGTTGGTGTTCATGCCACTGGTCAACCCAGGCGGCATGCGCCTGCGCCGGCGCAGCAACCCCGCGGGCGTGGACCTGATGCGCAATGCACCGGTCGACGCCGACCACGATGTCTCGTTTCTGCTGGGCGGGCAACGCTACACCGCCGCCCTGCCGTGGTATCGGGGTCGCATCGGCGAGCCGATGCAGCCGGAGGCGCTGGCCCTATGCCGCGTCGTCGAACAGCGCCTGCATTCGCAGTCCTTCAGTTTGAGCCTCGACTGCCACTCGGGGTTCGGCGCCAAGGATCGCGTCTGGTTCCCGTATGCAAGAACGCGCCAACCGATCGACTGCCTGCCGGAAATCTATGCGCTGCGCAGCCTGTTCCGCAGCACCCATCCGCATCACAGCATCTACGTGATCGAGCCGCAGGCACGGCAGTACACGACCCATGGCGATCTGTGGGATTACCTCTACGATCGCTCGCGTGCCCAGCATCCCCAGCACCTGTTCTTGCCGCTGACATTGGAGATGGGCTCGTGGCTGTGGGTCAAGAAACGGCCGGCGCAACTGTTTTCGGTGCTGGGCATGTTCAATCCCGTCGCACCTCACCGGCACCAGCGCATCCTGCGCCAGCATCTGACGCTGCTCGATTTCCTGGTCCGCGCGGCCGTGTCGCATGCACGCTGGCGGCCGGCACCCGAGCGGCGGGCCACGCTGCGCGAAGCCGCGGAAGCCTACTGGTTCGGCCCGCCACCGATGCCGTCGCTCGAAGGACGCGGCCTCTGATGGCCACGCCGTCTCCGGCATTCCTCAGCACGGTGGACCTGCACACGCATTCCACGGCGTCGGACGGCAGTCTCGCACCCGCCGCCGTGGTTCAGGCGGCGGCCGAAGTCGGCGTGCAGATGCTGGCGCTGACCGACCACGATACGGTCCGTGGCCTCGATGAGGCGGCTGCCGCCGCCCACCGCTGCGGCATCACGCTGGTGCCCGGTGTCGAACTCTCGGTGCGCTGGAAGGAGCGCAGCCTGCATCTGGTCGGACTGGATATCGATCCCGCAGCACCTGCACTTGTCGCAGGGCTGGCGGAGCTGCAGCGCATCCGCGAAATACGCGCCGCCGGCATTGCCCAGCGCCTGGAGCGGATCGGTGTCCATGACGCACTGGCGCGAACGCAGGCCCTGGCGCATGGCAACCAGCCGACACGCACGCATTTCGCGCGGCTGCTGGTGGCCGATGGGATCTGTCGCGATCTGGAACGCGCCTTCTCGCGCTACCTCGGCGCAGGCAAGCCGGCATACGTCGGCGCGGCCTGGCCGGAACTCGATCAGGCCGTCGACTGGATTCGACGCGCGGGCGGACAGGCCGTGATCGCACATCCGCTGCGCTATCGCTTCGGGTCGCAGTTGCGCGGGCGCCTGTATCAGGCGTTTCGCGAGATGGGCGGAGCCGGCATCGAAGTGTGCTGCGGCACCTCCGACGCCGACGACGTGCGTCGCAGCGCCAACGAGGCGGCCGAGCAGGGACTGAAGGGTTCGGTCGGCTCGGACTTCCACGGCCCTGAACAGCCCTGGGTAAGACTGGGACGCGTCGCACCCCTGCCTGCGAAGGTCGATGCGGTCTGGGCGTCATCGTCGGCGTGATCGGCGTGCGGCGCACGAAAAAGCCCGCGACGAGCGCGGGCTTTCTTGCAGCAGAGAAGGCTTAATTGGTGACTTCGTCAGCCTTCTTCTCGATCGCATCACCGGTGTTCTCGATCGCGGACTTCACATCCTCACCGGCGTCCTTGATCTCTTCGTTGTCACGCATGTTCAGGCCATCCTGAACGGCCTCGGAGGCGCGCTCCACCGGCGACTCTTCCTTCTTTTCGCAGGCGGACAGCGTCATGCCCAGACCCAGCATCGACGCCAGCAACACCGTACGCAGCGCAAGCTTGTTGTTCCCCATCATGTTCGTACTCCTTCGGTTTGAATTGAACTGTCCAGTGGCGGCTCCAGGGCCGCACCCAACGACGACCAGTGTAGGGCGTCCAGATGAACCGCTCCTAAATGGAAGACTTGTCGGCACCCGTCCCTTCGTCATGCCGGACTCACGAGAAGCGGCTGGTCGCCCATGAAAAAGGGCGCATCGCGCCCTTTTTCGCTCGTGCTGACGGCGTTATCAGAAATTGAAGACCAGATTCGCCGACGCCATATCGACATCGGTGTTATTCATTTCGAAGCGCTCGTACTCGAAACGCAGATCCACGACCGAACCCAGTCCCAGCTTGACGCCGGCTCCGTAGGTGAAATCAGTCCCGTCATCACTGCCCCGCACGTTGGCGAATCGACCGTCCGCATCCCAGAACAGCGCACCCGCCTTGCCATACAGGGACAGCCATTCGGTCAGCGGCATGCCCAGCACCGCACCTGCGGTCCAGCCGTCAGCCTTGATCTGATTGGCGCCATCCTTGGCCGTACCGAAGTCGATGTACTGGCCTTCCAGCGCAAAGTTCGGACTCAGATTGATGCCGACGATCCCCTTGTACGACACGCGGCTGTCCTCGACTTCGTCCGTGCTGTTCGGAAAGTCCTGGCTGTCGATCCGGTTGTAGGCTGCACCCCCACCGAGATAGATCCCGGAGCCATCATTGGATTGCGCGGCCGCGAGGCTGGGCAGCGAGACGAGGGTCGCCAGCGCGGCTGCCGACAACAGGTTCTTGTTCAGTTTCATGGATATTTCTCCGTAGGGATCGCAGGGACTTTGATCGGCGGTGCTCGCCTGAGCGAGTCGGACTGCAGCGTGCCGTCCAGGCTCTGAACTCGTCCTGAATCAAGCGCTTCAGTCCCGATTCAGGCAGCGCGCACGGCAAGTGGTCCGTTCGCATGAAGACCTGGGGCGGGCGCATGACAGAATCCACGATCATCGGGGGAGATCACCATGACCACACCCAAAAAATGGACGGCGGCCGACATGCCGTCGCAGCAGCACAAGCTGGCGCTGGTGACGGGCGCTAACCGCGGACTGGGCTTCGAGATGGCCGGTGCGCTGGCACGAGCCGGCGCGCACGTGATTCTCGCGGCGCGCGACGTGAACAAGGCGCAGCAGGCCATTGCGAAGCTGCAGGCCCTGATCCCAGGAGCACAGCTGGAGGCGATGACGCTCGACCTCGCAGACCTGAACTCCGTGCGGCGCTTTGCCGACCACTTCTCTCAGCGTCACTCACGGCTCGATCTGCTGTGCAATAACGCTTCGGCGATCATGGTGCCGCTGTCGCGCACGCGCGACGGCTTCGAGATGCATATCGGCACCAACCATCTCGGTCACTTCGCGCTGACGGGACTGCTGCTCGCGCATCTGCAGGCGGCCCCCGGCGCCCGGATCGTCAACACCGCCAGTCTCGCGCATCGTCTGACACCGGGCCTCGATCTCGAGGATCTGCATTTCGAGCGGCGACCTTACAAGGAGATGGATGCCTACGGCGCCAGCAAGCTGGCGGCGCTGCTGTATACCTTCGAGCTCGACCGACGACTGCGCCGCGCGGGCCTGCCGATCCTGGCTACTGCGGCACACCCGGGCTACTCGGCGACCAATATCGATCTCGGCGGTTTCTTCCTGCGACTGGCGACACGTCTGTTTGCGCAACCGGCTGCCAACGGCGCCTGGCCGGCGCTGTACGCAGCGACCGCATCCGATGTGCAGTCGGGCGAGTATTTCGGTCCCGGTGGCTACAAGGAACTCGGCGGACATCCGAGACGTGTCGACTGCCGTCCCGAGGCACGCGACACCGACCTGGCAGCGCGCTTGTGGGAGCGCTCGCAAGCACTCACCGGCATTGACTACCTCTGATCAGCACATGAACACCCGGACATTCCGCGCCCTCGGCCTGAGCATCGTCTTCCTGTGGTTCTTTGGAGGCGGCGTCGGTCATTTCGTCTTCGATGACTTCTTCATCCGCATCGTGCCGCCGTACATCCCCGATGCCGCCATGGCGGTTTACGTCAGTGGCGTCTTCGAGATCCTGCTGGCGGTGGGAGTGTTGATCGCGGCCACGCGACGCTGGGCCGGTTACGGCCTGATCCTGCTGACGCTGGCCGTGACACCGGCCAATGTGCACATGTGGCTGCATCCGGAACAGTTTCCGGAAATGCCGTACTGGGCACTGTCGCTGCGGCTGGTGATTCAGGTCTTGCTGCTGATCTGCATCTGGTGGAGCACGAAGCCCGCACCGCCGACTGCGGCCGCTCACTCCGGCTGAAGCTGGTCCGCGAACGCACGGAAATCCCGAGCGAACGCCTCAGGCTGCTCCAGGAAGGCACTGTGCCCTCCTGCATAGGTGGTGATCCGGAACAGCCGGCGCAGTTGACGCAGCGCTGGACGACACATCCAGAGCGGGATTACGCGATCGCTGCGGGCCCATGCCACCCAGACGGGCACCGTCAGCGAGCGTGCCACCTCGCGCAGGTCGGCCGGCGGGGCGGCAAAACTCCGCCAGGCCTGCGCGAGGATCGGGGCCAGTTCGAAACCAGCAGCGATGATGCGATCGCGTTGCAATCCCGCCGCCGCTGCCGGCAAGACGATACGCCGGTAGTAGAACGCAAACGCCGCGGCAAACCACCGGCGTCCCTGCGCGCCGGCTTCGAAGAATCGGGCGAAGGCGCTGCAGAATACGCGCGTCAGTCTCGACGGCGGCACCAGTCCACCGCTGTCGCACAACACCAGCGCCCGCACCGGGTGACGGTGCGCATGCAGCAGCGCCGCAGCACCCCCGATTGAGTTGCCGATCAGGATGGGTTGCTCCACTGCCAGCGCCCGCAGGAGGCCCGCCAGTAGCTGCGCGTAGCGCTCGGCGCTGGCCGGCACCGCATCGGCCCCAGAGCGACCATGCCCCGGCCAGTCGATCCGGACCACCTCGAACCGATCCTGTACCCGCGCCTCGAATGCGGCGTAGTCGCCGCCGCCATGGCCCACCGCGTGCAGGCAGACGACAACCGGGCCGCTGCCCGCTCGCGACACCGCCAGTTCCACGCCGTCCACCACGATGCGCTGCGCCGTTTCATCGACCCCTGCTGCCACTCGAACGGCCATGACCACTCCCGATGTGATTTATCTATCACCTTTGAAGTGATGTATATATCACTCATGGTCCATTCCGCAAATCAACCCCCTACCCACGAGCGACTCGTCGCGGCGGCCCTGGCTGAGTTCTCCGAGCATGGCTACGCCGGCACGGACAGCAATCGCATTGCGCGACGGGCGGGGTATGCACCTCAGACGTTCTATCGCTGGTATGCCGACAAGACCGCCATCTTTGTCGCGGCCTACCGGTTGTGGGCAGACGAGGAATTTGCCGCGTTACAGGCCTTGGCAAGCCAGCGTGCGGCCTCTAGCCGACTGGCGCAGGCGATCGTCGATCATCATCGGTGCCACTTGCGCTTCCGCCGCAGTCTGCGGCTGCTGGCGCTGGAGCAGGAAGCGGTACGCCAGGCACGCGCCGACAGCCGTCGTCTTCAGATCGACGCGCTGCGAGGCGCGCGCCCGGCCAGCGCCGCGACGCTCGCGGCCATGGCCGTGCACCTGCTCCAACTGGAACGCCTGGCGGATGCCATCGCCGATGGCGAGTTCGAAGACCTGGGCGTGGAGCCCCGCGCCGCGCTGAAGGCCATGGCGGTCCTGATCGACGCACTGCGCGACGCTTGAACCTCGCAGCTCAGGGGGCGGCCAGGCCCGCCCAGGCACGAATCGCTGTGGCGTGTTCCTCGACCAATCGTCGGCCTTCCGCAATCGCATGCTCGGCGCGATGGAAATCCATCAGGGCAAAGTCCTCCAGCAGCGGGACCAGGGTGATCTCTGCCGGATCGCCGGCCATGCGACTGCGCGTGATGCGGTCCTGCATGATGTTGACGCTGGCGGCTACGACATCGAAGAAGCTGGGGTTCTGCCCATCGCCGCTTTTCAGATAGTCGGTGAGCTTGTGCCATAGCGTGCGCTCGGCACGCGCCGAGGCGTCCGCAGCGATCACATCCTCGCTGAGTCGCGACATGTGGGCACCCACCAGCTGGGTATTGAGATTGACCGCGATGACCACATCCGCACCCATCGCGCGGCAGGCGGAAACTGGCACCGGATTGACCAGGCCGCCGTCGAGCATCCAGCGTTCCTCGAACTGCACCGGCGAAAACAGGCCGGGGATCGCACACGAGGCCCGCGCCGCCGGCAGGATCGGACCGCGCGTGATCCAGATCTCGCGGCCGCTCTTCATCTCGGTCGCGACGCTGACATAGCGCTGCTCCAGTTCCTCGATATTCGGATTGCGATGCTTTTCCTCGAAGAAGCCGAAGAGCTTCTGGCCCTTGACCATCCCGCCCGACCATGTGAAATCCAGCAGTCCGAACACATCCCGCGCGGTCAGGGCCCGTACCCACTCCGAGAAGTCATCCAGTTGCCCCGAGACATAAACCGCTCCGACCAGGGCGCCGATGGAGGTGCCTGCCACGACCTGAGGGCGCACGCCGATCGCCTCGAGTCCCTGGATGATGCCGATGTGGGCCCAGCCGCGCGCCGACCCGCTGCCGAGCGCCAACCCCACCACCGGGCGGCGCATCGGGGTATCGGCCGAAGGGGCTTGCAGCGAAACGGGCTTGCTCATGAGCGATTCCAGGCAGATGATTCCAGCTATTGCAGCCGTGGCGGCATCGGACTGCAAGCGCTGTCGTGATGCGCCATCCTAGTCACGGCAGGTGAACCCTCCCTGTCCCCGCGAGCAAGCATGAATACCCGCAACGATACGCATAGCGTCCTGATCGGCTACCTGCTGTGGATCTTCGGCTTCCTCGGCGCCCACCGGTTCTACTACGGCCGACAGATCACCGGAACAATCTGGTTCTTCACGCTGGGGCTGCTCTTTGTCGGATGGATCATTGACCTGTTCCTGATTCCGTCGATGGATCGTGCAGCCGATCGCAAGTACCAGCAGGGTCCGAACGACTACAGTGTGGCGTGGCTGCTGCTGACCTTTCTCGGGGTCTTCGGCATCCACCGCTTTTACCAGGGCAAGTGGATCACCGGCCTGCTCTACCTGTGCACCTTCGGCCTGCTCGGCCTGGGCGTGTTGTACGACTACTGGACCCTGAACGGTCAGATCGACGCACTTAACCGCCAACCGGGCTAACTGCTCTAGAACAGCTCGGGCTGGATCAGCGTCAGGGATTCCGGATCCCGGAAGTTCGATAGCCCGACGCCGACCAGGCGGTAGCGCTCGCGGCCGTCATCGCCGACGCGGGCCCGTAGTTCCAGCGCCATGTTCGTGAAGGTCTCCAGGTCGGTGGGCGCTCGATCTGGCGTGTGGCTGCGCGTCAAAATGCGAAACGCCGCCGTCTTGAGTTTCAGCACCACCGTGCGTCCGACGCGTGGGGTCTTGCGCGATCCCTGCCAGGCTTTCTCTGCCATTCGGCGGATATGCGGCTCCAGTGCACTCAGCGGCAGGTCCTCCGCAAACGTGTCCTCGGCAGAGATCGACTGCACCGGCTGATCGGGTTGCACCGGGTGTTCATCGATGCCCAGCGCCAACTGATGCAGGCGCCGGCCATAGCGGCCAAAGTGGCGCTCCAGTTCCGCTGCACTGTGTTCGCGCAGCTGGCCGACGGTGCGGATGCCCAGTTGCTTCAGTCGCCCGTCCATCACCTTGCCGACCCCCGGAATGCGGGCGACAGGCAGTGGCGTCAGAAACTCCAGCGCCTGCTCGGGCCGGATCACGAACAGGCCGTCGGGCTTGCGCCAGTCAGAGGCGATCTTCGCGAGAAACTTGTTGGGGGCCACCCCCGCCGAGGCGGTCAGCCGCAGCTCCTCGCGGATCTGCGCACGGATCGACTGGGCAACCGAGGTGGCGGTCGGCAATGCCTGCTTGTTGGTGCTGACGTCGAGGTAGGCCTCATCCAGCGACAGTGGCTCCACCAGGTCGGTGTGCTGCAGAAAGATCGCGCGCGCCGCACGCGAGGCGATTCGATAGCGCACGAAATCCGGCGGCACGAACACCGCCTCGGGGCACAGTGCCTCGGCCCGCATCGCCGGCATCGCAGAGCGCACGCCGAAGCGCCGGGCTTCGTAGGAGGCGGCGCAGACGACCGACCGTGCACCGCGCCAGGCAACAACGACCGGGCGACCACGCAGGCTCGGATCGTCGCGTTGCTCGACCGAGGCGTAGAACGCGTCCATGTCGATGTGAATGATCTTGCGCACCTGAATCGGCCGCTATCCGGGAACCAATGGGAACTCCGATCATCGTACTATTGTCCCGTTCCGCTCCCGACCCTCTGGCTGCCGACATGATCCGCCTGCCGCGCCTGCTTCTGCCGTTCGCCCCTGCCCTCTTCGTCACTGCGCTGGCGGGGTGCGCCACGCATCCGGTGTCGATCCCGCGCTGTGCGGGTGGGTGCAGTACTCACACCGAGGGTTACGAATGGGCCCAGCGCGGCGACTATGAGGATCCGGCGGTATGCGAGGGCTATGGCGCCGCCTTCACCGACGGCTGTCGTGACGGCATTGAGGATCGCAACCAGTTGCGCCGCGGCTCGCGTGGCATCTGAACAACCGTTGCCCGGAATACACAAAGCCGGCGTCACATGGACGCCGGCCTGACTTTTGTCGCTCGTGTCTCCGGTCAACCGGGCTTGCCGCGCAACACGCCAAACAGCAGCGACAGCACGGCCATCACCAGGAAGACGAAGAACAGGATTTTCGCGATGGAAACAGCGCCTGAGGCGATGCCGCCGAAGCCAAAGAAGGCGGCGATCAGCGCGATGACAAAAAACACCACGGCATAGTGAAGCATGGCGGACTCCGGGAATCTGTGAAGGGATCAGCAGATGCCGGCGATGGAGGCTACACCGGGCCTGCGCCGTGAGGCGCAAAGCCGCTGTGGCCTCCGTCGCCGACGGCCTCAGGCGGCCTTCTTCGAGCTGGACGACTCGGACAGGCGATCCACGAAGCGCTGTACCTGCTGCTCGGCTTCCTCGCGCGTGACGCCGTAGCGTTCCTGCACCAGACCCGACAGGCGCTGCGTATTGCCTTCGATTTTCAGCAACTCGTCATCCGTGAGCTTGCCCCAGGATTCCTTGGCACGACCGATCATCTGCTTCCATTGGCCCTTTAGCGTATCGCTGTTCATGGCGGTGCTCTTCGTGTCGAATGCGTGACCGATTGTCACCACCGCAGCGTGCGCGGCGGCGCCTGAATCCGTCGTGAACTCGCAGGTCACGAGGTCGGTGAGCGGCGGCTAGCGCGAGGCCGGACACCGGCTTGGTGAACCCGACACCGCAGCCGCGATATCGTCGCCGACGAGCGCCAGTGCGCGCTGATAGCCAGCGACCAACGCCGGGTAGCCGGCCTGCACGGACTCGCGAACGCGACTGCTGCAGGTCAGCGATACGGCCTCGCCGGACGCGCTCAGCGTCCAGGTCGCATCGAGATCCACGCGATGACCAAGGTAGGCATCAAAGCGTGTGATGGCGACTCGCACACGATGCACCTTCGCAGTGTCACCCAGTGGTAGCCCCTGGACATCGCGTGCGCCCAGCTTGCGCTGCAGATGCAGCGACAGCGCACCGCGCACCTCCGTGGGCAGCGGCGCGATCCATTGCTCCGACTCCACGCGGGCGAGCTGACCCGCACCCTGACGGATCACCAGTTCCGGCACGTCGACCTGCGCCGGCACCTGTATCGGCAGCACCTGAATCAGCAATCCCGCATCCGCCCCCGCCGCCGGTGCGGGGGCCTGAAGCGTGTAGTAGCGCACCATCGGCGCAGACGATGCGCAGGCGCCCAGGGCGGCGGCGGCTAGCAGCAAGGCGCCCCGGCACAGATATCGGCGAGTGGACGTCATGGCGTAGGCTCCGGCGGGATCGGGGAAGGCGCGGGTGCCGTCGGCGCCGCCTTTCCGAAGATCAGTGATTCGGGATGACGCTGCAGGTAATCCGCCAGTCCACGCAGCGAGCGCGCGGTACGATCGAGTTCACCCAGCGTGCGACTCAAATCCTGAGGCACGCCGGACTCCGGTGACAGCGCCTGACTGGCCGATTCGAGCGTGCGCTGGGCCTCCGACAGGACCTTCCTGGCCTCGGGCGCGAGCTCTCCATCCAGCTGCTTGAGCAGGCGGTCGGCGCTGCCCAGCGCGTCACGGGCGTTGCGTCCAATCTCGCCGAACGGCACTTCATCGAGCTTGCGCACAATGTCGGCGATCTGCGTCTGCAACGCTGCAAGGCTGCCGCGCTCCGTGGGAATCTCGAACGGCTCGACGGAAATCGCCGTCCCGGCAGGCTTGGCCTTGGACACCATGTCGAGGGCCACATAGAGCTGCCCGGTAATGAGGTTGCCCGTGCGGATCTGCGCGCGCAGTCCGTCCTGCACGAGCCGGTTGAAGACCGAAACGGCCGGCAGCATGTCGCCCGCTGCATCATGGCTCAGCACCCGGTACGCCTGACCGAGACGCTCCGGGTAGATCCGCGCAATGACGGTGCCGGAAAATTTCTTGCGTCGCTGTTCATAGTCCAGGCGCACCGATTCGACGGTACCGAGCTCGACACCGCGAAAATCGATGGCCGCACCCGCCGCCAGACCCCGCAGCGACTCGTCGAAGCGCATGCGGATGCGCATTGGGGCACCGTCTGGCGGCGCCATCGCGGTCACCAGATCAGGGTGCAGCGCAAACGTGGCCCCGGCTTCGGCCGGCTCACTGCGTTCGGCATCGACACTGGTCTGGAAGGCCACCCCGCCGACCAGCACGCTGGCCAGCGACTGGGTGTTGAGCTTCAGACCCCCTGCGCCGACCCGCAAGTCGACGCCGCTGGCGTTCCAGAAGCGCGCATCCTGCGTGACGTACCGGTCATAGGGGGCATCGACGAATATCTGCAGCGTGACGCCACGGCCGTCATCATCAAGCTGTGTGCCGACCACCCGGCCAACCGGGATGCGGCGGAAGTAGACGAGCGAGCCGATGTCCAGCGAACCCTGATCCTCGCTCTTCAGAAGGAAGCGACGACCCTGGCGATCATTGGTCACCGCCGGTGGAACCTCCAGGCCCTCGAAGGCCCGGCGGCGCTCCTGCGAGGTACCGACATCCACACCGATGTAGGCACCGGACAGCAAGGTGCCGAGGCCCGACACGCCGCCCGTATCGATCCGCGGTCGGACCACCCAGAATCGCGTGTCCTCGACGGCAAGGTCACTGGCTTCCTGGCTCAGATCGACCTTCACCACGACATACTGGTAGTCGTCCGACAGCGAGATGCGACGCACCTTGCCGATCTCGACATCCTTGTACTTGACCACGGTCTTGCCGGGCTCCAGACCTTCGGCGCTCTTGAAGCTGATGGTAATGGTTGGACCCGACGACAGGATCGCGCGCAAGACCAGCACCAATCCGACGAGGGCCGCGATCAATGGCACCAGCCAGACCAGCAGCGGACTCAGGCGCTTGGGCCGACGCACAGTGGGTTGCGGCAGCGTTCCGGCAAGCGGCGGCGTAGGGGTATCGGTCATGAGGCAGACAGCTCCTGGTCGTGCGGCGCCTCGGGGTGCGGCTCGGCAGCATCCCAGATCAGACGTGGATCGAAACTCATCGATGCCAGCATCGTCAACACCACGACGGCGGCAAACGCCACGGCACCGCCTCCCGGCAACACTAGGGCAAAACTTTTGAAGTGCACCAGTGCCACCAGCAGGGCAACGACGAAGACGTCCAACATCGACCAGTGGCCGATGAACTCGATGAAACGGTACAGACGAGCGCGCTGCTCCGGTGCCCAGGCCGAGCGTCGCTGCACCGTGATCAGCAGCAGGGCCAGCACACCGAGTTTGAGCAGCGGCACGACGATACTGGCAACGAACACGATGATCGCCAGATCGTAGGACTCCGCCTGCCACAGACGCACCACACCACTCAGGATGGTGTCGTCCACCGGCGTGAAGAAGCTGGTCGTCTGCATGATCGGCAGCAAATTGGCGGGCAGATAGAGCAGCGCAGCGGCCAGCAGATAGGCCCAGCAACGCGTGAGACTGTCGCGACGCCGCGAGTGAAGCGGCGCATGACAGCGCTGGCAGCGCGGCGCTCCACAGCCAGCATCGGGCCGGCTCACCAGGCCACAGGCCATACAGCGGATCAGTCCGCGCGAGGCCGCCGTCACGACCCGGCTCACGGCCGGGGCTCCGGCAGGCGATCCCAGATTTCATGCAGATCGAAGCTCGACAGGGCCGTCAGAATCAGGCTCAGCACGGCAAAGCCCCAGAGGCCGACTCCCGGCACGACTTCGGAAGTCCCGGCGAGCTTCACGACTGACACCAGCACCCCCAGCATGAAGACCTCGACCATGCTCCAGGGACGCATGTGGCGCAGCGCGTGCATCGCCCACACGAAGCCCGGGGCCACCTGTCCCGCGCGCAACGGCATCAGCACCCAGAGCAGCAGCATCAACTGCAGCAGCGGAAAGAAAAATAGCGTGGCGGCAGCCACGACGGCGACGAAGCCGACCCCCGAGTCGTAACTCGCCAGAATCGCCCCCCACAATCCCGCCTCGTTATAGCTACCCTGCAGTTCGATGCCGACGATGGGATAGGCGTTCGCAATCACCAGCACGATCAGCCCGGCGATGGCGAGTGCCAGCTGCAGGTCCAGATCGAGCTGGCGACCGCGATACAACGTGGCACCGCAGCGGGGACAGTCCGCGACGCTGTCATGCGGCAGCTCGGCCCGCTGATACAGGGCGTCGCAATGCTCGCAGGCCACGAGAGGGCCTGTGGACTCGGGGGCAGGGCGCGGTGACGCGGCGGACATGGGATCGGAAGCGGGCCCTGGACTGGATCTGGGGCCAGTCTAGGGAAAGCCGGTGGCAGCCGTCGAATGACGCGTCGGGCGCGGCGGACAGACCTCTCATCCTTCTGGCCGTTGCCGACGTGCGTCGGCACGCGTAGCTTTATGTCAACCATTCGAACAGAGGAGTCCCCCGTGCGTGTATCCGTCGTCCGTGCTGGCGTCCTGAGTCTTGCGAGTGCGCTGATCGCCGCCTGTGCGGCACCCGCCCCTCGCGGCCCGGTTGGGGCCGGCGCTGCGCCCAGCGCCGACCCGCAGTACGTCGAGGCGTGCCTGACCCAGGCCGTGCCGGTCATCCAGCGGCAGGCCGCCAATCTTGGCTTCCTGCGCTCCGCGGCCGATGAATATCTACTGATCCGCGCACAGCGACCGTCCGACCGCCTGAGCTGCCATTTCCAGCAGGTCAACGGTGGGGTGCCGGTACAGAACTTCGAATACAGCGTACATCTGAGCAACGCTGGCGAAGTGCTTCACAGCGCTGGACGCTACTCCGTTGCAGCGGCCCGACTTGCTGCGATTCCGCGGGTATCGGAAATCGACATCCTGGAAAAGGCCCATGGCGATGCGGTCGCGGCACTGGGCCTGGAAGAGCCATTCGTGGCCCCCCCGCGGCTGATCTTCGCGCCGGTGACATCGGTCGAGTTCCGCCTGGTCTTCGAGGTCATCGCCAGCAAACCGGGCACGCCACAGGCCGTCCGTATCACCTACAACGCCGAAAACGGCCAGAAGCTCGGTCAGTACCGCCTCAACGCCGGCGGCTGACTCCGCTTACAGATCGTCGAGCGGTTGCTGATCATCGCGCGCCAGGTCATCACGGTACTGGCGCCGGATTTCCAGCACCTGCGGCAGCAGTTCCAGAAACGGCGGAATCAGGCCGGGATCAAACTGATGCCCGGCCTGCTTGGCCAGATAGGCCACCGCGTCGCCCATCGGCCATGCCGGCTTGTAGGGCCGGCGTGACGTCAGCGCGTCGAACACATCGGCGACCGCCACGATGCGGCCCTCGATCGGGATTTCTTCGCCCTTGCGTTGACGCGGATACCCGCCCCCGTCCCACCGCTCGTGATGCGTCAATGCCACGCGACGCGCGGCCTCCAGCAACTCGGAGCCGTGCCGGCCGATGATGCCGGCGCCGATGGCCGGATGCGTGCGCATCACCTGCCATTCCGCTGCAGTCAAGGCACCGGCCTTCTGCAGGATGCTGTCGGGAATGCCGATCTTGCCAATGTCGTGCATCGGCGCAGCATTGAAGATGATCTCGACGCGATCGGGCGGCAGACCGATGGATTCCGCCAGCAGACGCGCGTAATGACTCATGCGGATGACATGGAAGCCGGTGTCGTCGTCCTTGTACTCGGCCGCACGCCCCAGGCGACGGATGATCTCCAGCCGGGTCTTTTCCAGTTCCTCGGTCCGCCGTTCCAGCGCCGAGGTGCGCGCGGTGACCGTCTCGGCGAGCGCGCGCTCGTGCCGCGAGAGCTGGACATGTGTGCGTACCCGCGCCAGTAGCGTCGCCGGCTGGATCGGTTTGAGGATGTAGTCAACAGCACCGGCACCGAAGCCCGCGGCCTCGTTCTCGACCTCGCTCATCGCGGTCAGAAAGATCACGGGGATACGCGCGGTGCGCGGCTCGGCCTTCAGGCGCGTGCAGACCTGATACCCGTTCATATTCGGCATCATGACATCGAGCAGGATCAGGTCCGGCGGCGACGGCCCGCTGGCCAGCTGCAACGCGGTAGGCCCGTCGAGCGCCACCCGCACGCGGTAATGTTCTCGCAGGATGCCCGCGACCACTTCGAGATTGTTCGGCGTGTCGTCGACAACGAGCACGACCGGCCGTTGATCGGCACTCATGACGACTCCCCGGTTTCGACGGATTGTCGCAGCGTCTGCAGCAGCGTGCGCGCCTCGGCGAATCGATAGCCATGCACGCTGTGCGCCAAACTGGTCAATAGTGCCGCGTCGGCATCGTTCCAGCCCAGGCGCGACAGGTGGTCCACGGTCTCGGCCGCATCGGCTTCGTGCGCCTCGATCTGGGCGGCCAGCAGCTGCAGCAGTTGCTGACGATCCCGTACCGCCTCCGGGCCCTGTGCACGCGACGACATCGAGCGCAGGTCGATCGAATCCACCAGCAATGGAACCCGCACGGTGAAGCAACTGCCCTGCCCAAGCCGGCTGCGGCACTCGATCTGCCCTCCCATCAAGTCGATGATGCGCCGCGAGATGGACAGGCCCAGCCCGGTCCCGCCGTAGCGGCGTGTCGTCGACGCATCTGCCTGCGAGAACGGCTGGAACAAGGTTTCCAGCTGATCTTCCGCAATGCCGATCCCGCTGTCCTCGACCTCGCAGATCAGCAGCACCCGATCCGCCTGCCGTTCGCATTCGCGGATGCGCAGTTCCACGACGCCTTGCTCGGTGAACTTGACCGCATTGCCGACCAGATTGAGCAGCACCTGCGTCAGCCGCAGCGGATCGCCGAGACTCCGCTCGCCACAGCCGGGCGCGACATCACAGCGCAGTTCGACACCCTTTTCCTGCGCCCTCAGCGACAGCACCGCCTGCACGTGCGCCACAATCTCGCCCACATCCAGCGCGGTGCTCTCCAGCACCAGCTTGCCAGCCTCGATCTTCGACAGGTCGAGCACGTCGTTGATGATGCGCAACAGCCCGCGTCCGGCGGTCTCGATACGACCCAGATAATCGCGCTGTCGCGGATCCTGAGCGTCCTTCAGCGCCAGGTGACTCAGCCCGATGATCGCGTTCATGGGCGTTCGGATCTCGTGGCTCATGTTGGCCAGAAACTCGCTCTTGGCGCGGTTGGCCGCCTCGGCGGCATCGCGCGCGCTGGCCAGCTCGGCCTCCAGACGCTTGCGATCGGTGATGTCCAGGCCATAGGCGTTCCAGACGGCCTGCACGCCATGACTACCGGCCCGTGGCAGGGCCTCGATGTGAATCCAGCGCAGTTGATCGCCACGGTGAACGCGGAACTCCAGCTGGAGCGGCGACAGCTCCGCCAGCGAGCGGCTCAACGCCGCAATGGCACGCTCGCGGTCTTCGCTGACCACGTGGGCGAGCAATCGACGGTACGGCATACGCGTCACCGTACTCTGGACACCCAGCAGCTCGAACAGCGCCTCATGGTTGAAAAGTACTTCGATCGTGCCGTCCTCATTCAGACACGACTGGTACACCACACCCGGCAGATTGCGCGCAATCTCGGTGATCTGCTCGCGCGCCTGGGCCAACGCCTGTTCAAGTACCTTGCGCTCGGTGATATCGACCAGATAGCCGTTCCAGATGGTCTCGCCGGAGTCACCGGCATGCGGGCGGGCACCGGTATGCACCCACAGCGGATGTCCGAGTGGATGCCGCACCTGCAGGTCCCGATCAACGGCCTGGAGCGCCTGCGCCGACGCCTCCAAAGCCGCCAGCACACCGTCACGGTCCTCCTCGAACAGACGCGCGAGCAACGTCTCGAAATCGGGGATCCGGGCCTTTGGCGGCAAGCCGATCATGAGGTTGGCGCCGCCGCTCATGAACAGCAGCTCATAGCGTCCGTTCGCATTCCGCCGCAGCCGGTAGACCGCACCGGGAATGCCGTCGGTGATCTCCTGCAAGGCCTGCTGCGCCGAACGAATATCGGCTTCCACCCGCTTGAGCTCCCCGATACCGGTTATGAAGCCATTCCAGATCACGGTGCCATCCGCATCAAGGCGCGGCTCTGCGGAGCCACGCACCCACTCGGGCTGACCGTCGACTCCCGCCAGACGGAACTCGATCGAGTACGGCAACAAGGTGCGCGCCGAGGCCTCGATGGTCGACAGCAGACGCGCGCGATCCGCTTCGAAGACATCGTTGAGGAAGACATTGAAGTCACGCAGGATGTCCCGGCTGGTCAGCCGGCTGAGGCCGGACAGGCCCTCGCTGACGAAGTTGACCTTGAGGGGCCCCTCGGGTGCCCGCTGGAACTGACAGACAACTCCCCCGGGAATACGGTCCGTTACCTCACGCAATAGCCGCTGCGCCTCCTCGACACGCCGCTCGCTGTCGCGACGATGGACCAGTTGACGGTGCAGTAGATACACCCAGATCAAGGCCAGCACCGCGACGCTCGCGAAGGCCACCAGGCTCCAGCCGACGGGGTCGTGCGGCGCGTCCCGAGCCAGGGCCGGGGCACCGGCCATCCCGCAGGCGCTGGCCAGGACCCTGACGAGTCCGCGTCCCGTTCCCCTCCCGCCTGCCGCCATTGCATTCCCCCGGTCGTGCCGCGGCAAAGTAGTGGAAAGCGGCATCCGGCTCAATCCGAGCGCGGATCATGAGGGGTGCTTTGCTATAATCCGCCGCCTTTTTTGGTCCGCCCGGGCATCGTTCCCGGCGGAAAGCAGCTGCAGCACGCCAGCTTCGCCCATTCGCCAGCCATCGTTCCGGAGTTCCCAGCCATGACGGACAGCTTCAAGGCCAAGTCCACGCTCACAGTCGGTTCCAAGTCCTACAGCTACTTCAACCTGAAGGCGCTCGAACCGAAGTACACCCTCGCCCGCCTGCCCTACTCCATCAAGGTGCTGCTGGAGAACCTGCTGCGTCACGAGGACGGCGTCAACACGACCCGGGCCGACATCGAAGCGCTGGCCGGCGCGGACTTCAAGAACCTGCCTGCCAAGGACATCAACTTCACGCCGGCGCGCGTGATCCTGCAGGACTTCACCGGCGTGCCCTGCGTGGTCGACCTCGCCGCGATGCGCGACGCGATCACCAAGCTCGGCGGCAACGCCGCCAAGGTCAACCCGCTGTGCCCGGTGGAACTGGTCATCGACCACTCGGTCATGATCGACCACTACGGCTCCAAGGATGCGCTCGATCTGAACGCCAAGGTCGAGTTCCAGCGCAACGAGGAGCGTTACACGTTCCTGCGCTGGGGCCAGGAAGCCCTGAAGAACTTCAAGGCGGTGCCGCCCGATACGGGCATCGTCCACCAGGTCAACATCGAGTACCTCGCCCGCGTCGTCTTCGAGAACAGCGAAGGCATGCTCTACCCGGATAGCTGCTTCGGCACCGACAGCCACACCACGATGGTGAACGGCATCGGCGTGCTGGGCTGGGGCGTCGGCGGCATCGAGGCCGAGGCCGCGATGCTCGGCCAGCCGTCCTCCATGCTGATCCCCGACGTGATCGGCGTGCGCGTGACCGGCAAGCTCGCCGAAGGCGCGACCGCGACCGACCTGGTGCTGACCGTGACCGAGATGCTGCGCAAGCGCGGCGTGGTGGAAAAGTTCGTCGAGTTCTTCGGCCCCGGCCTGGCGAACCTCTCCGCCTCCGACCGCAACACGATCGCCAACATGGGCCCGGAATACGGCGCCACCTGCGGCATTTTCCCCATCGACGAGGAAACGCTGAACTACCTGCGCCTGACCGGCCGCACCGACGACCAGGTCGCCGTGGTCAAGGCCTACGCGCAGGCGCAGGGCATGTGGTGGACGCCGGACGCGCCGGAAGCCGAGTACACCGACGTGCTGCACCTGGACCTGGGCAGCATCAAGCCCTCGCTCGCCGGCCCCAAGCGCCCGCAGGACCGCGTGCTGCTCTCCGACGTCAAGACCAACTACCGCAAGGCCTTCGAGGCCGAGCAGAAGCTGCGTCCGTCGAAGGGCCCGGCCACGGTCACCGACAACGGCAAGACCTTCGAACTGAAAGACGGCGCGGTGATGATCGCGGCGATCACGTCCTGCACCAACACCTCCAACCCCAGCGTGCTGATCGGTGCCGGCCTGCTCGCCAAGAAGGCGCGCGCGCTGGGCCTCACTAGCAAGCCCTGGGTCAAGACCTCGCTGGCCCCCGGCTCGCTGGCGGTCACCGAGTATCTGAAGAAGGCCGGCCTGATCGAAGACCTGGAACACCTGGGCTTCTACGTCACCGCCTACGGCTGCACCACCTGCATCGGCAACTCCGGCCCGCTCAACGAGCCGCTGGGCAAGGCGATCCAGGACAACACCCTGTCGGTCTCCGCCGTGCTGTCGGGCAACCGCAACTTCGAAGGCCGCGTCCACCAGGACGTGCGCATGAACTACCTGGCCTCGCCGCCGCTGGTCGTCGCCTACGCGATCGCCGGCAGCACCGACCTCGACCTGACCACCGAGCCGATCGGCAAGGGCAAGGACGGCCAGGACGTGTTCCTCAAGGACATCTGGCCCTCCAACAAGGAGATCTCGGACGTGGTCGCGCAGGCGGTCACCGCCGACCTGTTCAAGGCCAGCTACGCTGACGTGCTCAAGGGCGATGCCCGCTGGCAGTCGATCAAGGTCACGAAGTCGGAAACCTACAACTGGGATTCCAAGTCGACCTACATCCAGAACCCGCCGTACTTTGCCGGCATGACGATGACGCCGCCGGGCATTCAGCCGATCAAGGGGGCGCGCGCACTCGCCGTGCTGGGCGACTCGATCACGACCGACCACATCTCGCCGGCCGGCGACATCAAGAAGGACGGCCCCGCGGGCAAGTACCTCGAGGAGCGTGGCGTCAAGAAGGCCGACTTCAACAGCTTCGGCTCGCGTCGCGGCAACCACGAGATCATGATGCGCGGCACCTTCGCCAACACCCGCATCAAGAACGCGATGACGCCGGGCGTCGAGGGCGGCGTGTCGAAGTACATCGACAAGAACGGCAACGCCGGTCCGGTCGAGCCGATCTACGACGTCGCCATGAAGCACATCGCCGACGGCACGCCGCAGGTGGTGCTGGCCGGCAAGGAATACGGCACGGGTTCGTCGCGTGACTGGGCGGCCAAGGGCACGATCCTGCTCGGCGTGAAGGCCGTCATCAGCGAGTCCTTCGAGCGCATCCACCGCGCCAACCTGGTCGGCATGGGCGTGCTGCCGCTGAACTTCGTCGACGGCCAGAACGCGGCCTCGCTGGGCCTGGACGGCACCGAGGTGTTCGACTTCGACGGCCTCAAGAACGGCGCGACCAGCGTCGACGTCACGGCGAAGAAGGCCGACGGCAAGACGATCTCGTTCAAGGCCAAGGTGCGCATCAACACGCCGATGGAGTGGGAGTACTACCAGCACGGCGGCGTGCTGCAGTACATGCTTCGCCAGATGGCCAAGGCCTGAAGCGACCAGCGGTGAAACGGGAGGGCGCGCAAGCGCCCTCTCGTCGTTTGGGCGTCCCTCCTTTCTCGAACGGGTTTCCTGCGTGAATCTCCAGAGCGGTCTGCTGCACTGGCTCGGCGTCGAGCAAAGTCCCGTCAGTCACACCGAGCGGCTGCTGTCGGCCTGCGGCGGCGGGCTGGGCATCCTCGGCATCTGGCTGGTCACCCAGTTCGTCGTCGGTGAAGCCAGCCTGCCCATCGTGGCGTCCATGGGCGCCTCGGCGGTCCTGCTGTTCGCCGTCCCGCACGGGGCCCTGTCACAACCGTGGCCCGTCATCGGCGGCCACCTGTTGTCAGCCCTGGTCGGCGTTGCCTGCCATCGCTGGGTCGCATCGCCCCTGGTCGCGGCCGCACTCGCCGTCGGTCTGGCGATTGGGCTGATGCACTATCTGCGCTGCCTGCACCCGCCCGGGGGCGCCACCGCGCTGACGGCCGTCATCGGGGGCAGCGCCGTGCACCAGCTTGGCTACGGCTACGTGCTGGCGCCGGTCGGCCTGAACCTGCTGGTGATTCTGGGGATTGCCCTGCTGTTCAACGCGCCCTGGCGATGGCGGCGCTACCCCGTCGCATGGGCGCGTCGGGCACCCGCGCCCAGCCACTATCCGACGCTCACCCACGAGGACCTGGCTGCCGCACTCCGGCAGATCGACTCATTCATCGACGTCGATGAGGACGACCTCAAGCTGATTTTCACCCTGGCCGAAGACCACGCTCGCGAGCGACGCATGCGCTCACGACCAACCGCATCGGGGAGATGACCATGACGCGCGCGTCATTTGCGGGTCCTGCGGCGCCTGGCACGGCTCTTGTTAAGGTTAAAGCTTCTACAATGCGCGCCTTCAACAGCACCCCTGCCATGGAACGGTTCTTCTCATGCTGACTCGCGTCGTATTCAACCAGAAGGGGGGGGTCGGCAAGACCACCATCGTCAGCAATCTGGCTGCAATCGCGGCCAGCCGCGGCCTGCGCACGATGGTCATCGACCTCGACACGCAGGGCAATGCCTCGCAGTACCTGATGGGTCTGCATCCGGCCAAGCCGGATCGCACGATCGCCGATTTCTTCGAGTCGACCCTGTCGTTCTCGCTGTCGCCGCAGCCGTTCGTCACCTATGCGACGAACACTCCGTTCGAGAATCTGGATGTCGTCGCCGCTGATCCGCGCCTGGACGAGCTGTCGGTCAAGCTGGAAGCCAAGCAGAAGATCTACAAGTTCCGGGACGCGCTGCGCAAGCTGCGCGGCTACGATGCCGTCTTCATCGACACCCCGCCCTCGCTGAATTTCTACGCTCGTGCAGCGCTGATCGCCGCAGATCGGGTACTGATCCCGTTCGACTGCGACGAGTTTGCACGCCAGGCGCTGTACACGCTGCTCGACAACATCGGCGAGATCCGTGCCGACCACAACGAGGACCTCCGCATCGAGGGCATCGTCGTCAACCAGTTCCAGTCACGATCGAAGCTGCCAGCCCGCATCGTTGAGGAACTCAAGGCAGAGGGCAAACCGGTCCTCGAGCAAACCCTGTCGAGCTCGGTCAAGGTCAAGGAATCGCATGAGCAGCACAAGCCCCTGATCCAGCTCGATCGCGGCCACCGCGTGACGCAGGAGTACGTGGCGCTTTACGATGCACTGAACGGCGGCTGATGGCGGTCGGCCCGCAGCCACTGCCGCTGCGGTCGATTTCTCAGCACGGCTTCGGGGGAGGCCCAGGATGATGCGCATCACGACACTCTTGCTGGCGAGCCTGCTCGTGGCCTGCTCCTCAGCCGACGACCTGACCGGCGGAATCAGCGGGTCCGGACCGAAGATCACCGCAGCGGACCTGTGTGTGAGCACCGACTGCGGTGAACGCACCGTGCTCCTCGACCTGCCGGGGGCCGAGAATCTGACGTTTGCCGATGACGGGCGCCTGTTCGTCAGCGGCGGCCAGGGCCTGTTTGAAATCCATAAACAGGCGGACGGCCGCTTCCGCGCGGAGCCGATCTCCACCGAGGCCGCCGGGTTTACGGGACTGGCGGTTCGCGGCAGCCATCTCTATGCCGCCAGCGGCGATGGACGCCTCTGGGGCGGAGCCCTCACGGCCACGCCACAGATCACGCCGATTCATACGATGAGCGGCATGTGCATCGCCAACGGCACCGCGCTGGGTGCCGATGGCAATCTCTATGTTGTCGACGAGCCATTGAGCCTCTGTGTCCCGGATCCGAAGATCAAGCGCTTCGTGATCGATCCGCAGGATCCGCTCAAGATCCTCAAAGAGGAGGTCTGGGTCCAGGGGAGCGCACTCGGACTTCTGTCGGTCGGGGTCGGAAACACGCTGCGCTTTCCGAACGGACTGCAGGCCGACGGCACACGCTTCTATGGCACCGATGGCGGCAGCATCTACGCCGTCGACCTGCTGGCCGACGGCAGCGCCGGCGCGGTGATGCCGATCTATTTCAACGTGGATGTGCACGATGATCTTGGCCTGATCGAGGGCGGCGTACTGCTGGCAAACTTTCTGACGGGCCGCATCAGCCTGATCTCGCGTGAAGGCAAATTGCTGCAGGCCACTGCCCCGGCGACGTTCTCCTTCCCCTCGTCGGTACGCGTCGGACGCCCGCCGATGTTCGAACCGACCGACCTCGTCGTGACCGAAACCGGGCTGCTACTGGACCAGAATCTGCCGATCGATCATCTCAGCGTCTTTCGCCGCCGCTGAAGGAGCGCTTGCCGATGAACCGCATGCAGCACGAAATCTTGATCCATCAGCCGGTTGCCGACGTCTTCGACTATGTCAGCACGCCGGGCCGCTGGCCGGAGTGGCACCCTTCCTCACTGCGCCTGGAGGCTGGTGCCGAGGCGCCGCTGCCGGCCGGCGCGCGTTTCGAAGAAGACATCCACGCCGGCGGTCGCAAGGCGCATCTGTCCTGGATCGTGCTTGACGCTCAAAGACCGACGCGCTGGTGCGCCGAGGCACGTGCGGACAATGGTCTGACCCTGACGCTGGAGTATCGGCTGGAGCCCACCGGCACCGGCACTCGCTTCGTGCGCACGCTTGAATACACGCTGCCAAATACCCTGATGCGGCTTTACAACGCCGTTATCGGACGCCGCCGCATCGAACGTGAATCGCGGCAATCCCTGCAGCAGCTGCGCGACCGTATGGGCGCACAGCGCTGATCGGCCTCAGCTCTTCAGATCGTCGAAGAACTTGCGCGCGCGTCCCAGCCACGACGAAGCCTCGGGGTGATGATCTGAGCCCGCCTCGTCAAGCGTCGCGCCGAACTCGCGGAGCAGTTCCTTCTGCTTCTTGTTCAGGTGCACAGGGGTTTCGACCATCACCGTACAGTACAGATCGCCGGTTGCGTTGCTGCGCACGCCGCGGACGCCGCGGCCCCGCATGCGGAACTGCTTGCCACTCTGCGTCCCTTCCGGGACATCGACGTCCACCGGGCCTTCCAGCGTCGGCACCGCGAGCGTACCGCCGAGAGCGGCCGTCACCACCGAGATCGGCATCGTGCAGTACAGGTCATTGCCTTCGCGATCGAAGATCTCGTGCGGCTTGACGTTGATCTGCACGTACAGATCGCCATTGGGCGCACCGGTATCGCCGGGCTCGCCCTCGCCGTTGAGACGAATGCGATCGCCAGTATCCACGCCCGGCGGAATCTTCACCTCCAGCGTTTTCTCGCGTCGCAACTTGCCGGCTCCGCGACAGCTCTTGCAGGGGTCGGTCACTGCGCTGCCACGACCGCGACAGGTCGGACAGGTCTGCTGCAGGACGAAGAAGCCCTGCTGCACCCGCACCTGACCGGCACCCTTGCAGGTCGGACAGGCCGGTGGCTTCTTGCCGTCGGCCGTACCGTGACCGTTGCAACTGCCACATTCATCCCAAGTCGGAATGCGGATCGATTCGGTGGAACCGAATACCGCTTGTTCCAGGCTCAGTTCCATCATGTAGCGCAGATCTGAACCCCGCCGCGGACCGCCACGCCCACGGCCGCCGCCACCGCCAAAGATGTCGGCAAAGACATCCCCAAAGACGTCTGAAAAACCACCAGCGCCACCGAAGCCGCCAGCGCCCGCACCGCCACGCTGCAGGCCTTCATGCCCGTACTGGTCATACACCGCGCGCTTCTGCGCGTCGGTCAGCACCTCGTAGGCCTCGCTGACTTCCTTGAAGCGCTCCTCCGCGACCTTGTCCCCCGGATTGCGATCCGGATGGAATTTCATCGCGAGTTTGCGATAGGCCTTCTTGAGTTCATCCTCACCGGCCTGTTTGGCGACGCCGAGAACTTCGTAGTAATCCCGCTTGGACATGCGCGCTCCCTGAAACGAAATGCCCTCTTCCCCGCGCAGGGAAGAGGGCTACGGAAACGGGCGCCGGCAGCGCCCGCGTCCCGTGGTCTTACTTGTTGTCTTTGACTTCGGTGAACTCTGCGTCGACGACATCGCCCTCTGCCTTGCCGTCACCACCCGCTGCGGCACCGCCTTCGGCACCGGCCGCACCCTTCTGGGCATAGACCCGCTCCATGAGCTTGGCGGAGGCCTGCGCCAGCGCCTCGGTCTTGGCGGTGATCACATCCTTGTCATCCGACTTGACCGCTTCACGCGCACCGGCAATGGCCTCTTCGATCGACTGCTTCTCATCGGCCTGGACCTGATCGCCCAGATCCTTCAGCGACTTCTCGACGGCATGGATCATCTGGTCCGCCTGGTTGCGGGCGGTGATCAGCTCATTGAACTTCTTGTCTTCCTCGGCATGCGCCTCGGCGTCCTTCACCATCTTGTTGATCTCGTCTTCCGACAGGCCCGAGTTGGCGGTGATGCGGATACTCTGCTCCTTGCCGGTGGCCTTGTCCTTGGCCGTCACATGCAGGATGCCGTTGGCATCGATATCGAAGACCACCTCAACCTGGGGCACGCCGCGCGGCGCGGCGCCAATACCGGTGAGGTCGAAGCGCCCCAGCGACTTGTTGGCCGAGGCAATCTCACGCTCACCCTGGTAAACCTGGATGGTCACCGCGGTCTGGTTATCGTCCGCCGTCGTGAACGTTTCCGACTTCTTGGTGGGAATCGTGGTGTTCTTCTCGATCAGCTTGGTCATCTTGCCGCCCAGCGTCTCGATGCCCAGCGACAGCGGGGTGACGTCAAGCAGCAACACATCCTTGCGGTCGCCCGCCAGCACCGCGCCCTGAACCGCAGCGCCGTATGCCACGGCTTCGTCCGGGTTCACGTCCTTGCGCGGCTCCTTGCCGAAGAACGCCTTGACCGCGTCCTGGACCTTGGGCATGCGCGTCTGGCCACCGACAAGAATGACCTCGTCAATCTCGGATGCCTTCAGGCCCGCATCCTTGAGCGCGATCTTGCAGGGCTCCATCGATTTGCTGATCAGATCCTCGACCAGCGATTCGAGCTTGGCACGCGTCAGCTTCAGGTTCAGATGCTTCGGGCCGGAGGCGTCCGCCGTGATGTACGGCAGGTTGACGTCGGTCTGCGTCGAGCTCGACAGCTCGATCTTGGCCTTCTCGGCCGCCTCCTTGAGACGCTGCAGTGCCAGCGGATCCTTGTGCAGGTCGATGCCCTGCTCCTTCTGGAATTCCGCCGCGATGTACTCGATCACGCGCTGGTCGAAATCCTCACCACCGAGGAAGGTATCGCCGTTGGTGGCCAACACCTCGAACTGCTTCTCGCCGTCGACATCCGCCACCTCGATGATCGAGATATCGAAGGTGCCGCCGCCGAGGTCATAGACCGCCAGCTTCTTGTCACCCTTGACCTTGTCGATGCCGAACGCCAGCGCCGCCGCGGTCGGCTCGTTGATGATGCGCTTGACCTCCAGACCCGCGATCCGGCCCGCGTCCTTGGTCGCCTGACGCTGTGAATCGTTGAAGTAGGCCGGCACCGTGATCACCGCCTCGGTGATCTTCTCGCCGAGGTAGTCCTCGGCGGTCTTCTTCATCTTCATCAGGACTTCGGCGGCCACCTGCTGAGGCGCCAGCTTCTTGCCCTTGACCTCGACCCAGGCGTCGCCATTGTCGGCCTTGACGATCTGGAACGGCGAGTGCTTTTTCGCCTTCTGCACCTCGGCGTCCTCGAAGCGACGGCCGATCAGTCGCTTGACCGCAAACAGGGTGTTGAGATGGTTGGTCACCGCCTGGCGCTTGGCCGAGCGACCGACCAGGGTCTGCCCATCGTCGGTATAGGCAACGATGGACGGCGTGGTGCGCTCGCCCTCGCTGTTCTCGATGATCTTGACGCTGGTCCCATCCATGATGGCGACGCAGCTATTGGTGGTGCCGAGGTCGATGCCAATGATTTTTGCCATGTCTAGGGTGCTCCACAAAACTGTTGCGATGACGGCTTGATGGTGGCGCCGTCCAGGGGATTCAAGAGAATGCGCGGAGACCGCGCGTCAGGTCGGCGGCGGCGCTGGTGCACGCGCCACGACGACCATCGCCGGGCGCAGAAGACGCTCATGCAGCTGATAGCCCTTCTGCATGACCGACAGCACATGGTTGGGCGCGACGTCGACAGACTCGACCATTGACATCGCCTGGTGGAAGTCGGGATTGAAGGCCTGGCCCTGCGGGTCCAGCTGCTTGACGCCGTTCTTCTCCAGCACGCTGATCAGCTGGCGATAGGTCAGCTGCATGCCCTCGGCCAGCGCTTGTGCGGGTCCTTCCGCGCCAGCAGCGGCCCTGAGGCCCAGCTCCAGGCTGTCGGCAATGGCCAGCAGCTCACCCAGCAGCTTCTCGGCGGCGTACTTCAGGGTGTTGCCGGCTTCGCGTTCCAAGCGCCGGCGGGTGTTCTCGAGATCGGCTGCGGCGCGCAATTGAGCGTCCTTGGCCGCCGCCGAGCGGGCTTCGGCGTCCGCCAGCTGCAGCTTGAGCATCAGCACTTCGTCAACGGATTCCTCCGCCGGCGGGGGGGTGTTCTCCGGAATGTCGGTCATGGTGTCTTTCACAGATGGGGTCGCCGCGGGCCAGCGGGCCGGCCGGGGGCGCGAATGATACCCGGCGCCGCTGGACGCCGACACACAACTGGGGCTCAGCCCCCGGTTTTCAAGCCAGCGGACAGCAGGCGTGCCGTTTCACGCACCAGCGGAATGATGCGGTGATAGGCCATGCGCGTCGGTCCGATCACGCCCAGCATGCCGGCAACCTGGCCATCGACGTAGTACGGTGAGCTGACAACACTGCACTCGTCCAGCACCCGGTAGCCGGATTCATCGCCGATGAAGATCTGAACGCCGTCCGACCCCAGGCACTGATCGAACAGGTCCAGCAGGTCGCGCTTGCGGTCCAGCGCCTCGAACAGACCCTTGAGCCGCTGCACGTCGGCCAGCTCCTGAAACCCCAATAAATTGGGCTGGCCGGCGACCACGTAATCGGCATGGTCGGAGCCGCGCAGCGCCTGCTCGGCCATACGCGCGGCCTCCCGCAGCATCAGATTGATATGGCTCTGCGCCTCGGCGGCTTCCTGGGCCAATGCCTGACGCAGCCCGACCAGATCGCGCCCGGCAAAGTGTTCGTTCAGCAGGTTGGCGTAGCGCTCCAGCTCGTCGGCGCCGTAGGGCCGCTCGGTATTGATGACGCGATTCTGCACCTCGTGCTGATTGACCACGAGAATCGCCAGCACGCGGTTGCCTGACAGCGGCAGGAACTCGATGCGCCGCAATACCGCCAGATTGCGCCGCGGGATCGTCACCACTCCCGCCATGCGCGACAGCTGCGACAGCAACGTTGAAGCCGCCTGCGCCAGATCGGAGGGCGAGCGTCCATCAGGCAGCAGCTCATCTGCCAGCTGTGCTTGCTCCTGATCGCTCAGGGGCTCCGGCGCCAGCAAGGAGTCGATGAAGTAGCGGTAGCCGCGCGTGGTTGGAATGCGGCCGGCGGACGTGTGCGGGGACGCGACGAAGCCAAGCGCATCGAGGTCAGCCATCACATTGCGGATCGTCGCCGACGACAAGCCAACGCTGGCCAGCCGGGACAGCGTGCGCGAACCGACCGGCTGGCCATCGTGGATATAGCGCTCGACAAGCAACTTGAGCAACTCGGCAGCGCGGGTATCGAGAGCGGACATGCGCTCAAAATGAAGGACTTGGAGCACAAATTCAATAGCCCATCGCATGGCGTTGCGGCGGTTTCGTGCTACCTTTCTAGAGCTCACTGTCACCCCTTTCATGAACTCCTTCCAGACCGTCGGCGTCATCGGCAAGCGTCGCGATCCGCGTGTGGCCCCGACCCTGGATAGCCTGTGCCGGGAGTTGCTCGCGCTCGATCGCAAGGTCCTGCTGGAGAACGAGAGCGCCGCCCTGTTGCCGGCCCACTCCCAGCTGCCGCGCGCCAGTCGGGCGGAGATGGCCCAGCGCTGCGATCTGGTCGTCGTGGTGGGCGGAGATGGCACGCTGCTGTCAGCCGCGCGCGATCTGGCGCCGGCCAATGTTCCGATTCTCGGTGTGCATCATGGCCGCCTCGGCTTCATGGTCGATGTGCGTCCCGAGGATATGCGGGACGCGCTCGCGGCGGTCATCCAGAACGATTGTCTGCGTGAAGCCCGCCTGCTGCTGTCGGCCCGTATCCATCGCGGCAGCACGGTGATGGGACCCTTCCTGGCCGTGAACGATGCGGTGATCCGCAACCAGGCCTCGATCCGCATGCTCGAGTTCGAAACCTGGCTCGATGACGAGTTCATCTCCCAGCATCGCGCCGACGGCATCATCGTCTCGACCCCGACGGGCTCGACGGCGTACGCCTTGTCCGGTGGCGGTCCGGTGCTGCATCCGGCTCTGGAAGCCATCAGCCTGGTTCCGATCTGTCCGCACACCCTGTCTGACCGACCGATCGTGGTCGGCGCCCACCAGCGTGTCGACATCGTGCTGCGCGGCGGCGAAGGCACGACCGCGATGTTCACCTGCGATGGCCAGACCACCGAATCCATGCTGCCGGGCGACCGCCTGGAACTGCGCCGCGCCGAAGCGCGACTGCATCTGATCCACCCCAAGAACTACAGCTACTTCAATATCTTGAGGAACAAACTTCATTGGGGACGCAATCCGGTGTCAGCGCCGGACGGCCTCTGAAGGCTAGCGTGCAACATGCTGAAAAACCTCACCATTCGCAATCTGGCGATCATTGATGCGCTGGAGCTGGAGTTCGGGCCCGGCTTTACCGTCCTGACCGGCGAGACCGGTGCCGGCAAGTCCATCCTGATTGACGCCATCGGCCTGGCGATGGGCACCCGCGCCGACGCCGGGCTGGTACGTGCAGGGCAGGAAAAGTCCGAGATCAGCGCCCGCTTCGATCTGCGCAATGCCCCCGCTGCCCGCGGCTGGCTGCAGTCGCGGGAGCTGGTCGATGCCGATGAGCCGGACAGCCTCATCATCCGTCGTGTGGTCTATGCCGAGGGCCGCACCCGCGCTTTCGTCAACGGCATGGGCGTCAATGCGGGTGAGCTCCGTGGCTTGGGCGAGACACTGATCGAGATTTTCGGACAGTCCGAGAGCCAGACCCTGCTGCGCGCCGACGTGCAGCGTCGCCAGCTCGATGAGTTCGGGGCTTACCCGACGCAACTCGCGGCCGTCGAGACCGCAGCAGCGGCGCATGCGGAGATCCTGGAGCGCATCGAGCGTCTGCAGGCCGCGGGCGCCCGTGACCCGGCCCAGGTTGAGTTCCTGCGTTTCCAGCTTCGCGAGCTCGACGTCCTCAACCTCCAGGCTGGCGAGTTGGAGAACCTGGAGGCGGAACACCGCCGGCTGGCCAACGCGGGCCGCCTGCTGCAGGACGGCAACGCCGCACAGGATCAGCTCTATGGCGGCGATCCCAGCCTCTACGATCAACTGGCAGAGATCTCGGCGACCCTGGAGGGACTGCTGCCACTGCACGACGGCTTTCGCGAGGCAGTGGAACTGGTCGGCAGTGCCCAGGCGCAGGTGCGCGAAGCCCGTGACAGTCTGCGCCACCTGCTGGAGCGGCTGGACCTGGATCCGGAGCGACTGGCGGAGATTGAGCAGCGGCTGTCTGCGATTCACGATCTCGCGCGCAAGCACCGCATCAAGGCCGGCGAGCTGGCCGCCTATCAGTGCCGGCTGCGCGAGCAGCTGGACGAGGTAGAACAGGCTGCCGATGGGTTGAATCGCCTGCAAGCGCAGCGCGAGACCGCGCTGCAGCGCTATCGGCTTGCTGCAGAAAAGCTCAGCGCCGAGCGCAAAAAGGCGGCAAAACGGTTCTCTGACGGGGTCACCACCATCGTGCGACAGCTCGGCATGCCGAATGCACGCTTCGTTGTGGCCGTGGAGGTGCTGGACGAGGCCCCCGTGCGTGCGCACGGCGCAGACGAGGTGCGTTTCGATTTTTCCGCCAATCCGGGTCAACCGCCTCGCGCGCTGGCCAAGGTCGCCTCGGGCGGTGAGCTCTCACGCGTCTCGCTGGCCCTGCAGGTCACCGCACTGGCCCATGTCGGCGCGGCCACCATGATTTTCGACGAAGTCGATGCCGGCATCAGTGGTGGCGTCGCGGAAATCGTCGGCCAGCAGCTGCGGCGGCTCGGTGTGGAGCGGCAGGTACTCAGCGTGACCCATCTGGCGCAGGTCGCCGCGCAGGGCCACGCCCATTTGGCCATCCGCAAAGAGGTCAAGGCCGGTCAGACCTATACCCGCGTGCGCCCGGTCGACGATACGGAGCGGGTTGCGGAGCTCGCCCGCATGCAGGGCGGCGTCGAACTGACCGACACCGCACTGGCCCACGCGCGCGAGCTGCTGCAGCGCGCTGCAAACCCAGCCTGAGGCAGACTCCCCAGCCTGGGCGTGGCCTGCCCTCAGCCGCGCTCGGCGGCGGTCTTGCGGGGACGCACGTACAGCACGAGGCTGTGGTCATCGACCAGATAGCCGTGCTTTTCGGCAATCTGACGCTGGAGCTTCTCGATTTCCTCGCTCATGAACTCGATCACCGTGCCGGTTTCCAGGCACACCATGTGATCGTGGTGATGGCCGCGCTCCAACTCGAACACCGCATGGCCGCCCTCGAAATGGTGGCGCCGCACCAGCCCCGCCGCCTCGAACTGCGTCAATACGCGATAGACGGTGGCCAGGCCCACGTCCTCGTTCAGGTCCATCAGCTTGCGGTAGATGTCCTCGGCCGACATATGCCGGGCCTCACTGCTTTCCAGCATCTCAAGAATTTTCAGACGCGGGAGCGTCACCTTGAGGCCGGCATTACGAAGATCGTTGGATTCCACGGTAAGGCGCCTGGTCGCGATGTTTCCGCTATTATCGCGCCTCATCCCGATGCGGCAACCCAGATGCGCATTTTCCTGATCCTTATTGCGGTGCTCTGGCTCCCGGCCTGTCAGATCATCTACAAGTTGCCCACTCGCCAGGGCAACGTCATCGAGCAGAAGCAGCTGGAACAGCTCAAGACTGGCATGTCGCCAGAGCAAGTGCGCTTTCTGCTGGGCACGCCGCTGGCCTCCAGCCCCTTCCGCGATGATCGCTGGGATTACGTCGGCTACTACAAGTCGCCGCGCGGCAATGTTGCCAGCCGGGTCGTCTCGCTCTATTTCGATCAGGGCAAGCTGGCGCGCATGGACGGTATCCAGATCGCAGACGCGCAGTCAGCCATCGAAAATCCGGACCTCAAGACCGTTATTCGCGAAGAAGAGAAAGCCGCAAACGAAGAGTCCCGAGAGGCCAGCGAGGCCGGTCGCGAGGCAGGCATCATCCTGACGCCGCAGGACGGCAGCAATCAACCCTGAGTCCTGACCCGCAGCGCCCGATCAGGCGCTGCGTCGTGCCGCCCGCCGGCGACGCACTTCCTTGGGATCCACCTGCAGGGGCCGGTAGATCTCCACGCGGTCGCCCGCCTGCAGGCAGCTATCCAAACTTTTCAGACGACCGAATACCCCGACACGGTTCTGTGTCAGGTCAATCTCGGGATATTGCAGCAGCACGCCCGACGCCTCGATGGCCTCACCCAGTGTCGCGGAGGCCCTGATCTCGCACGCCACCAGCACCTGGTGCTGAGAACCGGCGTAGGCGACCTCGACGCGGATACGACCCTCAGGGCTTTCCATACAGCGTCTCGGCACGCCGCGTGAAGGCATCCATGATGCCGCTGACCGCGCGGTCAATCCAAGGGCTCAGCGTGGTATCGAGCAAACGGTTTCCGAACTCCAGGCTCAGGCGTAACGTCACCTTGCAGGCATCCTCGGCCAGCGGGCTGAAGTCCCAGACGCCGGACAACTGACGGAATGGCCCGTCAACCAGGCGCATGCGAATCCGGTGCACGCCACCATCAAGCCGCTCGGCGATGTTCTCGGTGGCGAAGTCGTCGGCCAGACCGCTGACCCGGAACGCCAACCGTGCACGCACCTCCTCGCCCGCCTGGTGCTCGATGCGAGCCGCCACGCAGCCCGGCATGAACTGCGGATAGGCCTCCACGTCATTGACCAGGGCACACAGATCGCCGGCCCGATAGCGCAGCAGGGCGGATCGTTCGAGTACCGGCATTACATCCCCCAGAGCAAAGCCAGCCAGTCGAGCAGGCCGACCGCGTACAGCAGCACGAGAATCAAACCCACCCGCGCCGGATAGCGCAGGAGCAGGAACCAGGTCGAGAACAGCCAGGGATCACGCTCACCCCACAGCACACGCACCAGCGGGCGCGGCAACATGCTGACCACCAGCACGCAGATCAGCAGACCACCGGCCGGCGCCAGTAAGCTCACCGTGAGCCACTGCGCCCAATCGAAGAAGTTGCGGCCGAACAGCCGGGCATTCTGAATCACGCTGAACGACAGCAGCGTGCCCAGTCCCAGATACCAGATTGCGAGTGCGCTGCTGGTCGCCGCCACCACCCGCGTCCACCGCAGCCGGTCCATCAGGTATCGCGTGACCGGCTCCAGCACCGCGGCGGCTGACATCAGGGTGATCAGGAACATCGCGGTATACAGGCCCACGCCGAACAGCACGCCGGGCAAGCCATCAGGCAGCGCCCGTGGCAGCACCTGAAATACCAGCGCCAGGCCGGGCGCGGGCTCCAGCCCGGCGTTGAAGATCAGCGAGAACACCGCCAGGCCGACCACCAGGCTGAAGATCGTGTCCATCAGCAGGACGGTCAGCGCCAAGCGCTTGATCGGCGCGTTGGCCGGCAGATAGCTGCCCAAGGCAATGCCGACGCCGATCCCCAGGCCCAGCGTAAAGAAGGCCTGGTGCAGGGCCTCCAGCACGCCTCGCCAGCCGAGGCGTGACACATCCGGCTGCAGCAGGAACTGCAGCGTGCGCCCGATCTCGCCCGTGGTCACGGCATACAGGCACATCAGGATCGCGATCACGAAAGCCGTGGGCACCAGACGCAAGGCCGCGCGCTCAATACCCTCACGAAAGCCGTGGGTCACCACGACGCAGACGATCACCATAAACAGCGTGTGCCAAGACAGGCTGCGCTCCGGATCCTGCGCCAGCTGGGCGAAGATTTCCCGCGCGCCCTCGGCGCTCAACCCCTGCCCGAACGCTCCTGCGGTCGTGCGGAAGGCGTAGGCCATACTCCATCCCGCCACGACGCTGTAATAGGACAGCAGCAGCACAGCGCAGACCAGCGCCAGGACGCCGATCGCCCCCCAGAACCGCCGCAGGCGTGCGGTCTCCGCCAGCCGCCGGAAACCCGCAACCAGATCGTCCCGCATCCAGCGGCCCAGCATCCATTCCGCCGCTAGCAGCGGCATCCCTACCAGGATCAGCGCGGCCAGGTAGGCCAACAGGAACAGTACGCCTCCGTACTCGCCCATCAGGTACGGAAGCCGGACCAGATTGCCGATGCCCATGGCGGCACCCGCCGCGACCCACACGAAACTGCGGGTCGACGACCAGTAGCCGTAGCTGCTTTCGCGAATACTCATGGACGCGAAGTCTAGCCGAGCGCCGCGCCCGTGCCCCGCCGCCTATAATCCGCCCATGAGCAAACACGACAAGAGCGAGAAGACGGAGCGCGTCATTGCCGTCAACCGCCGCGCCCGATACGACTATTTCATCGAAGAAGACTTTGAGGCGGGCCTGGCCCTGCAGGGCTGGGAGGTCAAGAGCCTGCGTGCCGGCCGCGCACAGATCGCCGAGGCCTATGTGGTCCTGAAGAATCAGGAGGCCTTTCTCATCGGCGCCCACATCACACCGCTGAAACAGACCTGCACCCATGAAGTGGCCGACGCCACGCGCACCCGCAAGCTGTTGCTGCAGCACCGCCAACTGGCCATGCTGATCGGCAAGGTCGAACGCGCGGGCTATACGCTGATCCCACTGGATCTGCATTGGCACAAGGGGCTCGCCAAGCTGCAGTTCGGCCTGGCCAAGGGCAAAAAGCAACACGACAAGCGCGATTCCCTGAAGGAGAAGGACTGGCAGCGCCAGAAGGAGCGCGTCATGCGCCATGCCACCTGAGGCTGGCGTTCAACGGCGCAGCCGCGGAACTTCGCCGTGGCGTGGTAGTCTTAGGGTCGCTTCTCGGGGGTGACCGGTTTCGACGTGGGTCACGGAATCCGAGGTGCATGCCGAGGTGTCACATCCTCGTAAATCCTGTGGCAACCAAGCTAGTTGCGAACGACGCTAACTACGCCCTCGCCGCTTAATCCGGCGAGC
>JBEIOK010000189.1:0-5062 GCA_040377605.1 Nevskiaceae bacterium
ATCAGCACTTCGTAGACCACCGAGGGTGCTGTGGTGATGAGGTTGAGGTTGTATTCGCGCTCCAGGCGCTCCTGCACGATTTCCATGTGCAGCATGCCAAGGAAGCCGATGCGGAATCCAAACCCCAGCGCCGTGGAATTCTCGGGCTCGAACTGCAGCGCCGAGTCGTTCAGGCGCAGCTTCTGCAGTGACTCACGGAAATCCTCGAAGTCGTCCGCATCCACCGGAAACATGCCCGCGAACACGCGGGGCTGCACCTGCCGGAATCCCGGGAGCTGCTCGACACTGGCATTGCTGCCGGCGAGGGTCAGTGTGTCACCAACGGGCGCGCCAAAGATGTCCTTGATGCCGGCGACGATGAACCCGACCTCGCCACACTCCAGCTGATCCTTGAACACGCGCTTCGGCGCGTTCACGCCCATCATCGTGATCTCGTAGTCCTTGCCGGTCGAGATCACACGAATCTTCTGGTTCTTCTTCACCGAGCCGTTGACGACTCGCACCAGCGACACGACGCCGAGGTAGTTGTCGAACCAGGAATCGACGATCAGCGCCTGCAGCTTGCCGTCGGGATTGCCCTTGGGCGGCGGCAGGCGGTCGACCACCGCCTCGAGCACATCCGGGACGTTCAGGCCGGTCTTGGCGGAAATGCGGATCGCGTCGATGGCCGGGATGCCGATGACCTGCTCGATCTCGTCACAGACGCGATCGGGCTCGGCATTCTGGAGGTCGACCTTGTTCAGCACCGGCAGCACTTCGAGATTCTGATCAAGCGCGGTGTAACAGTTGGCCACGGACTGCGCCTCGACGCCCTGCGAGGCGTCAACCACCAGCAGCGCGCCTTCGCAAGCCGCCAGCGAGCGCGAAACCTCGTAACTGAAGTCGACGTGTCCTGGCGTGTCGATCAGATTGAACTGGTACAGCTCGCCATTCTTCGCGCGATAGTGCAGCTGCACGGCCTGCGCCTTGATGGTGATGCCGCGCTCGCGCTCGATCGGGTTGTTGTCGAGAACCTGGGCCTGCATCTCGCGCAGTTCCAATCCACCGCACAGCTGGATGAATCGATCGGCGAGCGTGGACTTGCCGTGATCGATGTGGGCGATGATGCAAAAGTTGCGGATGTGATCCTGGTTCATGAACGACACGAGGCGGCGCGGGGCCGCAAAAATGGCCGCGCAGTATAGCGTTTAGGTCCCGACGGGTTCAGGCGTTCCGGGCGCGCTCGAACGCCGCGGAATCGAACACGCCTTCCGACAGCACTGTACCGGCATCGTTCAGCAGAACCGGAATGCGCTGGCCGAAGCGGAGCCGCCACTCGGCGCGATCATCGACACAGGCATGGTCGAGCTGGATCGCTGCCGGATCCAGGTGCGCCCACAGCGCCGACTCGAACTCCTCGCAGAGATGGCAATCGGGGCGCCCCAGCAGCAGGTATCGCTCAGTCATCCGGCGTCTTGGCTGGAACATCCAGCGCCAGGAACAGCGGCGCGCCGCGACGTTGCACCAGGATCGGAATGGTCTGGCCCGGTGTCAGGCGAGCCACGACCTCGGCAACGCGGGCGACGCTATCGGTCTCCTGCCCCGCAATCTGCAGCAGGATGTCGCCGGCACGCAGGCCGGCGCGCGTCGCGGGGCCTTCGGCCACGCTCAGAATCAGGACCCCACCCGAGACGACCTGCGCCTGACGGCGTTCGTCGGCCCCCAGCGGACGCACGGTCAGGCCCAGCGGCCCCGCGTCGGGGACCGGATCCTCCGCCGCCAGCGCGACTTCCTCGCTGGCGGGATCGAGCGCACCGACCTGCACCTTGAGATCCAGGGCCTTGCCCTCGCGGATGATCGCCAGCGTTGCGCGCGTGCCCGGGTCAGTGATGCCGACCAGATGCGGCAGCGTGCTGGAGCTCGGCAGCTCCTGCCCGTTGAAGCTGAGAATGATGTCGCCTTCCCGCACCCCCGCTCGCGCCGCAGGCCCCTCCGGGATCACGCGGGCCACCAGCGCGCCTTCGGGCTTTTCCAGGCGGAATTGCTGTGCGAGGTCGCGATCGACTTCCTGCACGACGACGCCGAGCCATCCGCGGGTGACGCGGCCCGTATCCTTCAGCTGGCGAGCCACCTTGGCGGCGACATCGATGGGGATCGAGAACGACACCCCCTGATAACCGCCGGACTGCGAGTAGATCTGCGAGTTGACGCCGACGACCTGGCCCGCGAGGTTGAACAACGGCCCCCCCGAGTTGCCCGGGTTGATGGCCACGTCGGTCTGGATGAAGGGCACGTATTGCTCCGTGACCAGCGCCCGGCCCTTGGCCGAGATGATGCCGGCGGTCACCGAGTAGTCGAAACCGAATGGCGAGCCAATGGCCAGCACCCACTGCCCGGGCCGCAGCTTGCCGGAGTCGCCCAGCTTCACCACCGGCAGATCGGTGGCGTCGATCTTTAGCAGTGCCAGATCGCTGGCCTCATCACTGCCCACCACCTGTGCAGTGAACTGGCGGCGATCAAGCAGGCGCACGATCACTTCCTTGGCGTCCCGCACGACGTGGTAATTGGTCAGGATGTAGCCGTCTTCCCACAGCACAAAGCCGGAGCCCAGCGACTGCGGATCCTGCAACCCCTCCTCGGGGATACCGCCGTCGTCCTGCGGGGTATCGAAGAAACGACGGAACCACTCCGGCGTCTCCTGCAGACTTTCGGGGTCGGCGATGCCCGGGCGGGCGGGCCGACGCGGGGTATCGGCCGGCACCGTACTGATGTTGACCACCGAGGGGGACACCTGATCCACCAGGTCGGCAAAATCAGGGTGGCCGCCCGTGGCAGGCGCGCCGCGCCCGCAGGCGCCCAGCACCAGCAGCAGGGGAAGTAACACGCTGAGCCGCGAGGTGCGGGCGGCGAAAATCATGGATGAGGCTCCGGTCCCGCGCAGCCTGTGCGCGGCATAGACCGGCATTTTCAAAGGAATCGCGCCCGAAACACAAACCGCCGGGCGCAATCAGACGATTTCAGGGCCGGCCGCCCGCGGCCGGAAGGGCGGTTGCCGCGGTCGCCGCGGCCGGTTCGGGCTCTGGCCGCAGGCTCTCGCCGATCAGGCGCACCGTCTCTGGCGGCGCCTCGCCCATCACCGTGATGTGCATCGTGCCCTGCATGCGGCCATAGGCATGCACCGCGCCCATCTGCGAGACGCCCTGGAACACACGCGCCGGCACTTCCCTGCGCGCGCTGAACACCGAGACTGCGGAAAGACCGTCGGACAACACCAGGTGCTCGACCATGCCCTTGCCGTCAGCGGTCGGACGCACATCCCGCAGGGTCACGCGAAATCCGGGCGGCAGTCGGCTGAAGCGCCCGCCAGCCGCCGCCGGCTGGCCGGCTGCGATGGCCGTCGGCGTCGTCGCGGGTGCCGGAATCAGGCGCGTCACCGAACCGGCGACACGCTTGGGATCAAGCTCGCTCTGCAAGGCGACATCGGGAATCCGGGCCGGAAAGTCGACCTCGGTGAACATCATCTGCTCCAGCACCGCACCGCCGCGGCCGACCAGATTGACCTTCAACGGCACGCCGGTGACCTCGTCGGCCCAGATCTCGTAGCCATAGCGATACTCATCGCGCGGCACCACGGCGATGCCGCGGCAGCTACGGCCGGCAACACGCGCCGTGCCGAGGTCCTCGAAACCGTAGATCTGTGCGATCTGTGCAACGCGCTCCACCGTCAGTCCCGGAAACAACCCCTTGGGCGTCGGCCGCTCGACGGTCAGCTTGCGATCCTGTGGCAGCAGGCAGATCACCCGACCATCCTGCTTGATGATCTCGCGAGGCACCCCGGTCTGGGTCAGCACACGCTCCAGTTCGACCCCGTCCTGGAACCGATGGACGACCTTCATCGTCTCCATCGTGTCCCGGGCGCGGTAGATGATGACGCCCTGATAATTGGCCGCGCGCGAGGCTTCGCTCATGCGCACCAGCCAGTCGGCCGGCTCGGTACCCGCCAGCGCCGGCAGGCTCAGGCCCGCCAGCAGCACGCCCAGCAGGCGGGCCGGTCTCAAGGCTGGCCCCCGGCGGTCTCAAACACGGCGGGCTGCGGGCGCAGCTCGGCGGTGTGCGCCGCAAACCGCGCATAGGACAGCGTGCCCATGCCGCGATCCGCGAGCGCGTTGCTGTGCTCGATCAGGTAATTGCGCAGGTCCTCGTCGGCGGCCTGCTCGTCGGGAGTCAGCGACACCGCCTGCAGGTTGCGGGCACGCTGTGTCGGCAGCGGGATCGAGACCGGTGAACTGACCTGCGGCGCAAACCCCGGATTCAGGTCGTTGGGGGCACGGGCGTCGTTACCGCCGAGGTTCAGGGCGACCGCCACCACCGCGACCGAAGCCGCGACGGCCCACCCGGACCAGGGCTTCCAGTCAAACCGCTTGCGCGCCACTGGCGGGGCGGTCAATGCCACGACCTTGGCCGAAGGCCCGGCCACCGCTGGCGCATCCAGCCGCGCCATGACGCCGTCGCAGATGCAGGCCTGCTCGCGGGCCATCCGCGTTCCTTCCTGGGCCTCGCGGGCCTGGCACATGCGGCTCCAGGCCGCCTTCAAGGCCGGATCGCGCTCCATCTCGTCGAGCAGACGATCGAGATCGTCGGGGCCGCACTCGCCATCGAGTAACGCAGAAAGAGATTCGTGGACCTGGATCATGAGCATTCAACCTCAACCGATATAGGCTAAACCACAGGGATCGGGAAAAGTTCCCGAAAGCGCCGCCATCAGGCGACCAACGTCACGGTCTGTCATGGCGCTCAATCCAGCAGCGGCTTGAGCACCGCATCGATGGCCTCGCGCGCCCGGAAGATGCGCGAGCGGACGGTGCCGATGGGGCAATCCATGGCTTGCGCGATCTCCTCGTAGGACAGCCCTTCGAGTTCACGCAGCGTGATCGCCTGGCGCAGGTCCGCAGGCAGCTTGGCAATCGCCTCGTTGACCTTGTCGCGGATCTCGTCGGTCAGCAACTCGGCCTCCGGGGTGGCGATATCGCTGAGGTGCTCGGTGTGGCCGTACTGCTCGGCGTCGGTAATGTCGATGTCCTGG
>JBEIOK010000248.1:0-2721 GCA_040377605.1 Nevskiaceae bacterium
TCAGGCGCTCCGGCGGAAGGTCGGGGCTGCGCAGGGAGCCATCGCCGCAGGCGGCAAGAAAGAGCACGGCCGCAACCGGCAGCGCTCGCAAAAGGGAAAGGGTACGCATCGTGTCAGTCTCGTTTGGCGGGAGGGGGCCCGAATCAGCCAGCGCGATGGGAGCATTCAGAACGCCTGCCACGCACCGAACAGCACCACGAGACGACCCGTCCCATGGCGCTGTCAGATTGTGCAAGTTTTCTGTATTCCCCAAGCCGCAGTTCTCGTTGGCTGAGCGATTCTTGCATTGCTGCGGGACAGAATCAAAGCCGCGTCAGCCGCTTCCGACATCTGACAGGGTCCGGATGAGGCCTTGCGCACAAAAAAGGCCGGGAAACCCGGCCTTTTTCGGAACTACCAGATTTTCACCCGCTGCTCGGGGGGCAGATAGAGCTGGTCGGTCTCCTGCACGCCGAAGGCCGTGTAGAACTCCGGGATATTGCGCACGATGCCGTTGCAGCGGTACTCGCTGGGCGAGTGCGGATCGGTCGTCAGGCGCTGCAGCAGGTTTTCGTCCCGGTATTTGCGCCGCCAGATCTGACCCCAGCCCATGAACAGGCGCTGGTCCGCACTCAGGCCGTCGATCACCGGTCCCGGCTTGCCGCCCAGCGACAGCTGATAGGCCTTGTAGGCGATCGACAGGCCGCCCAGGTCGCCTATGTTCTCGCCGACCGTGAACGCCCCGTTGACGGTGTGGCCCGGCAGCGGCTCGAACTGGTCGTACTGCGCGATCAGCGCCTTGGTGCGGGTCTCGAAATTCTTGCGGTCGGCCTCGGTCCACCATGACTTCAGATTGCCGTCGCCGTCGAACTTGGAGCCCTGATCGTCAAAGCCGTGCCCGATCTCATGCCCGATCACGGCACCGATGCCACCGTAGTTCACCGCGTCCTCCGCATTCAGATCGAAGAATGGCGGCTGCAGGATCGCCGCCGGAAACACGATCTCGTTCATGCCCGGGTTGTAGTACGCATTGACCGTCTGCGGGGTCATGAACCATTCCTCGCGGTCGATCGGCTGGCCGAGCTTGGCGACCTGCCGGTCGTGCTCCACCTTGCGGGATCGCATGACGTTGCCCACCAGATCGTCGGCCGACACGCTGAGCGCAGAGTAGTCCTTCCACTTGCTCGGATAGCCGATCTTCGGGCGGAACTTCGCCAGCTTCTCCAGGGCCTTCTGTTTGGTCTCCTCGCCCATCCAGTCCAGTTCGCGGATGCTGTTCTCGTAGGCCAGCGTCAGGTTCTTGACCAGCACTTCCATGCGCGCCTTGGCTTGGGGTGGGAAATGGCGCGACACGTAGATCCGGCCCAGCACCTCGCCCAGCGCGCCCTCCGTCGCTTCGACGCCGCGCTTCCAGCGAGGCTTGTTTTCGGCGATCCCGTTCAGCGTCTTGCCATAGAACGCGAAATTCTGGTCCACGAAGGGCTTCGACAGCAGCGGTGCATAGCTCGACAAAAGGTGGAACTGCAGCCACGCCTTGATCGTCTCGAGCGGGGTCTTCTGCAGGATGCGGTCCCAGGCCGTGAAGAAGCTCGGCTGCGCAATGACGACGCCCGGCGACTGGCCAATCCCGGTGCCCTCGATATACGCGCTCCAGTCAAAGCCTGGCGTCAGCGTCTTCAGCGCCGCGAGTTCGATCTTGTTATAGGTCTTGTCGGCATCGCGCGAATCCACCTGCGTCCACTGCTTCTCGGCGAGCTGGGTCTCCAGTGCCATCACGCCCTTAGCGCGCGCCGCAGCCTGATCGACACCGGCCAGGCGGAGCATCTTCTCGAGATGCAGCACGTACTGCCTGCGGATCTCGGCAAACTTCGCGTCCTTGGACAGATAAAAATCGCGGTCCGGCAGGCCGGTGCCGCCCTGCATCAGGTGCAGGATGTACTGCGAGGAGTTCTTCGCATCGGTGTCGATGTAGCCGGGAATCAGATCGACGCCGAGCAGACTCAGCTGCGCCAGCAGGGCCGGCAGCTCCTTGAGGTCTTTCATCGCGGCAATGCGGTCGAGTTCGGCCTGCAGCGGTTTCAGGCCGAGTTCATCGGCGCGCGCCTCGTTCATGAAGGCAGCATAGAAATCGCCGACCTTTTGCTCATCGGAGCCGGCCACCCGCGCTGGCTTCGCGGCGGATTCCTCGATGATGGTCTTGAGTTGTTCCTGGGCGTCATCCGCGAGCTTGGTGAACGAGCCGTAGTTGGACTTGTCCGCGGGAATCTCGGTTGTGGCCAGCCAGGTGCCGTTGATGTGCCGGAACAGATCGTCCTGCGGACGCACGCTGGCGTCGAACAGCGTCTGGTCGATGCCGGAGGTCAGCACCCGGGGCGCGGGCGCTACCGGTGCAGGGGCGGCCGGCGGCGCTGCAGATTTGCCGCAGGCGGCCAGCAGCAGTCCGCAGGCGGTGCCGAGAACGAGCTTGTTCATGAGAGATCCTGTCAACCGTAAAGACATGAGGGCCGGAGCTTACCGAGGAGCAGACCCCGTGCGCGTCGGTAAATTCCCTCAGTCGGTTCGCTGCGGCCGCCGGCATACTGGTGCCATGTACGAAATCAAACCGTTGTCCGCAGGCGACACGTCCACGCGCTATCGCGAACTGGCCGAGCAGGCGCAGGCCCTGCTGGCCGGCGAGCAGGACCGCATCGCCAATGCGGCCAACCTGTCCAGCCTGATCTGGCACAGCCTCCCCGATCTGAA